>CAYLKA010000100.1:6465-7687 GCA_964384125.1 uncultured Gammaproteobacteria bacterium
CTGTCGAGAGCACAATGTATTATGCACGCTGGATAGCGTTTAGAGGCTGGTGAGCGACCCTGTAAGTTCGTCAGCGAGAGGGATCACTTCATGGGTTGGCGAATGACTGCGGTAATCGCTACCGCACTGCTGGGTAGCATCGCCGAGGGCAGGGGGGTCAGTCCCTATTTGCCGCTCAACCAATCGCCGGAAATCGAGCGCCAGATCGAGAAGCTCCTGCTATTGGCAGACAGGCCCATCATGAAACGCCCGATAGCCGCCGCTACGGTGTGGGATGCGCTGCCTGCGGCCTGTGATCAGGATCCCGTCCTCTGTCAGCAAGTCAGGGCGTACCTGGCCGCTTACATGCAAAATTCCGGTATCACCCATGTCAGTCTCGCAGGCGCTGTCACGTCAGGCAAGGGCACATCGCTCCCCAATCGTCACGGGATGAACTCCGATAGTGCATTCGAAGCCTCGGCGTTGGCGTATTGGCAGCCCAGTGATTATTTTATTTTGAGTGCTGGCGTGTTGGGTTACGAGGACGAGATTGTGCCGACTGGGAGCATAGCTAGCATCGGATATGAGTATGCTCAGCTCGATATTGGGTACCGCGACCATTGGTTCTCGCCAATGAGCGACAGCGCCATGTTAGTCAGTGTGCAAGCGGAGACGATGCCATCTATTACCTTGTCTAACTACACACCGCTCACCCGTTGGGGGTTTCACTATGAAGTTTTCGCGGCAGAAATGAGCGCCTCAGACAGGATTGCCTTTGAGGGGCGTCTCATATCCGGGAACCCGAGACTTGTCGGTCTAAATCTGTCCATTGAGCCCGTAACCGGGTGGTCGCTAGGTGTTAACCGACTGATGCAGCTCGGGGGTGGTGAGCGTGCCACCTCCTCCGAGGATTTCTTTGGTGCGCTGTTTCGACCTTCGATATATGACAATACAGGTACTGATAAGGATACCGGTAATCAGCTCGTAGCCATCACATCCCGTTTTTTGAGTCAGGGTACCGTTCCGTTTTCCGTGTATTTTGAATATGCTGCCGAGGATACATCTTATGCTGATAATTTCCGCCTTGGTAACGTTGGTTTATCTGGTGGCATCTATTTTCCGATATTGTGGCAGGATTTCGAGCTGACTGTTGAGGTCAGTGAATGGCAAAATGCCTGGTACATCCATCACATATACCAGGATGGGTTGCGTCACGAGGATCACGTAATCGGCCACTGGGGAG
>CAYLKA010000101.1:0-7628 GCA_964384125.1 uncultured Gammaproteobacteria bacterium
CCTCGCTCGCGGCGAGACTCCGGTTATCGCGTGGGCACCGCGATGGTCCGTCGGCCACCCGTCCTGGAATCTCGGGTGCTGACGGAGGATCCCGGCGGCGGACTCGGGAAGATAGTCCAACTTGGAGATAGAGCTCTTTCTCACACGTGCGTAGCCCACTGCCGCCGCGTCCGACGGAGTCTTTAGGCTGGCGTATTGACCTAGTGACCATCCCTTGACCTGGTCTAATACGCGAACAGCCTCATTCAAATGCAACGGTCTTTGCGGAACTGGCGGCTGCCGTTTTTGCAAAGAGTGTACGGAACGACAATTCTCAAGTGGCGACTACTACAGCAGCAATAGGAAAAGTGCTGCTACACCAACGATGAACATGATGCATCCGACTGCATAGCAGCCACGGTAGTCGCCACCGGCCTTTAACGGCGATTCGCCGAGCGCCGAATATGCTGCTCTCGCAGCATTGCGCCGGGATGAGATCGGATCCATGCCCTTCGACTCATAGTCGCTGACTATCTCCCATATTGCCGCGGTGATCTCATGCCGTGGTTGCGGCAACGTTGCGGCGAGTCGATCGATAAGATCCTCGAGTTCTTGGCCTAGCGGCATCCTGTCAGCCATATGGGGCCTACGTTCTTGAATGTGGTTCCGTCACCATCGAAGCCCAACAGCGTTTTCTGTAACTGATCGAGAAACCATCAAACAGCCTACTGGATGCAGGACGGCGGAGAGTCGGTTTCGCGTGAAACCGATCCCCCGGTCTGCCATAGTGCTGCCTGCTCAAATCCGAAGTTACGCGGCTGAGCGATACCCCGGATTGTCCTGAAGGTTCTCGAATTCGAGAACGTTGGCGTTCACCAACAACTCGAAGAACTCTGGGTTCTCTTCGGCATGTTGCAATACAAATTGCCCAGCACTTTTCTTGATGCCGCCCGAAATCATCGGTGTCACCATGGCCAACAGCAGCAGGCCGATCCACCACTGCGTGACAACACCCACATAAATAAAACCAGGAATCGAGAGAAACCAGATCCACGTCCAGAAATGATGAGCCATACGAAAATTGGCCGGGAGATGATCCATCAGCCTGACAGCAGCACCTTCTTCAATTCCTGCTTGAATCAACCCTTGAGAGCGAAGCTGTGTAAACTCGGCAAACGACATTGTGTGCTGCTCGCCATGTGAATCCCCAACGGCCCCGGTGTTTTCGGAAGCAGTACTGATAAGCGTTTCAACCTGCCTGCGTCTGGTTGTCGACTCAATGTCATCGGTTCGAACATAAACTTTCGCGACGGCCTGGTCCCCATGAACAATTGTGTAACAGTCCAGCAGATGCCCACTGTCCGGGCAACTCACGCTACTCCGCATTGCCGTAAAGCCGCCGACAAACTCGAAGAGGTCGGATGCATGGTAGCCGGGACCATAGAGTGCCGTTGTTGGCGAAAACCCTTGACCTTCTGCGAGTTGTTTGATTCCCGCCTGAACGCCGGGATGCAATGTTCCTAACGTGTCATCATCAAGAGAAAATGAGGCGAAAGACGCGATAATATCTTCGCCGGTGAGATTGGAGCCAGCAATGATGTTAGCCACTCGTTCATCCATGATCCGGTACTCTCCCAATAGAACCTCTATTAACAATAAATGAAGCCAACAGGTTGCCCCGAACTAAAGGAGGGGCAGTCCACTTGAGCGGAGAGTGAGGTGCCGATCACCTGGTCTATGGTCACAGGTCACAACACGGCCTCAGAATTGCGATCGATCGATTTGCGATGTGGCCAGGTTTCCGTGACGCACCTTGTACAGGGTGATCGTAAAGCCCTGCACTTCGTTGCCGATCTGGCGGAAAGCAAACGTCTTATCAGCTTTGCTGTAAGAGGTGTCCGGCCCGAACAAGACCTCGTCCCCGTACCAGGTGTCACCGGCCGCATATCGCACTTCATAAGTGCCCAATGGTGCTTTGATGTCTACGGTTTTACCGCCATGAACAAATACAGTAAGGACGGCCGATTTGCTGACAGCGTTGACGAGCTTCACGAGAAAGTGACTGCCTTGGGCTGCCCTTATCTGGAACGGTGCGACGCGAGGTTGGGCGGTAAATGAGCGGACTTGTCCAGAATATGGCAGTGGTGTGGTCGGAATGTCTGGAGCTTGACTGCTTTGAGTTATCTGAACTGATTCGCCTTCCGTTGTTTCAACCAACCCCGCTATTGCCACGCCACAATTGGCGAGGAACATTACCATCGAGGCCTTGACCCAAACACGAGTCACCTCGGAGTACTTTCCCTCCATCTTAGCGCTATTTCGAACAGCCTGGTTCGTTAGCCACGCTACGATGGTGACTCCAACAATGGTCCACAATAGTCCAGAGTTGTCTGTTCCTTGCAGACGTATGACGGCCCAGACAGACAACGCTAAAGGAATCAGGGTCATTCTATTGTTCCTTTGATCAACAATGGATTAGTTACCAGTGAATCGGTCGTGGTTTTGGACGAGGCGAGCGGTCGGTGCTGAGCCGAGGTGGCCTCCGCATCGAATACCTTGGGCGACCTGGCCCTAACCTGGAACTTCTGGCATTGTCGACACGGTATGTGGACAGTGAGTCACGAGCACGTGGCCGCATTCCGGCGACCATTGCGAGTGGGATGATGCAATAAGATGTCGTTTGGCACAATGCGAGTTCCTAGTGGAATTACCCCACACGTGCCTCAGGAGCTAAATGTGTGAAAATGTGTTCACGTCTTGTACTCCGCACGTGGCGACGTATTCCCACGCCCAGTGAACCCAACCAACAGCATCACCATCAGAACTCGCATCACAACTCCCGGGTTCGCCCTCCCAGACTCTCCACCCCAGCCACGGCGTCCAACCCGCTGGATCCGATCCGCGACCCTTGGCGTCAGGTAGTGAGACGCTCAGAACCCGTATTGTGCCAGACGGAAGATTGTTGCATCATCCCGCTCTGCGTGGCCATCGGAGCCCGGTCGCGCACCGGTGATGCGCAGTTCCCGCATCCTGACTCCAAGGAAGGAGACTCAGTTATGCGGATGGATGCATGGTTAGACGCCGGTCCCTCGATCAAGTCGCGGTTGTCTCGCCTCCGAATCGGCATCGTTGCATGCAATGAGCCGAAATCGACCGGTATCGAAATGACAGGGCAGCATTGCAGGCGTTCTTGGAAGAGTCTTATCCCGCTGCTTTTGTGTGTTGTCCTCGGCTGCGCCAATCAGCAGCACCGGGTTAATCCGACAGCTCCATTCGCGAATCAAACGAGTCCAACAGCACCCCAACCAACAAGCGGGACGCCGAAAGCGACTCACCATCAGCAGGCGGTGTCCGAGCCGGCACTCGGCAACCAGACCCAAACAACGAACTCAACGAAATCCGATTCGGCACCGGACAATGGAAATGTGTCGGATACCGAGAAACGCGCTGATCGCGAATATATGAAGGCCTCTCGTTTCGTTGTCACTCAAGATTGGTTAGCCGCGCTTACTTGTTTCGACGAAGCCATCCGGCTAAATCCGTCGCACGTTTTAGCCCATATGGGACGGGGCATTGCCTGTTACGAACTCCGTGAGTACGACCTGTCGATTGCGGCACTCACGACTGCCCTTCGTCTAAAGCCCACCGACAAGTTTGTTTTGTTCACAATCTATACGCACCGAGGTGCCGCGTACGGGGATACGAGCGGGGATACGAGAAATCACGACCTGGCACTCAAGGACTACACAGAGGCCATTCGCCTAGCACCTCAGATCGCCAGGCCAGCCGACGAAAAAGTGGTCTGCAGATCAGTGTCTTATGCAAACAGGGGCAATTTACATGGCCGCCACGGTGATCACGCCCAGGCGATCAAGGATTACACTGAGGCCATCAAGCTAACGCCTTGGGTTGTGCAACACTACTATTGCCGATCCTTCTCGTTGAACGAGACCGGCGCCTTCCTATTGGGGCTAAGGGATTTACGGACGGCCGAGCGACTGGAGGCAGACGCCCCACGCAGGCAAGGGGGCGGGGCGAAGGTTAACATTGACACAAAAACAATCCCGGAAAACTACAGGTAGCTTGCACCGGCATCGGTTCCGTGGCCCTGCGACATTTCTTCCCACGAGCCCCCGAACCGCCATTGCGTCTGCTCCCCACGGCTCCGTAGCGTCTCACACGTGGGCTGACGCTTACGCCTTGAGCGGGGAGTGAGGTGCCGAGCCAGGCGTCTCCTCCCCGTCTTTCTTTGCGGCCACCCCAGCCCCGGCGTTCAACTCACCGGCGGTAACCGCCAGATCCGAACCACGGCACCGCCCCTCGCTCGCGGCGTGACTCGCGTTATCGCGGGGGCGGGCCAAGGCGATTGGCTACTTGGACATGTCCAGCGACGAGATGTCCCAGACCTTCAGTGTGTTGTCAACGCACCCGCTGACGATCCGCTTCCCGTCGGGGCTGAAATTCACGCTGACGACTTCACGTTTGTGTCCTTTGAGTGTGAACGTCTCCTGGCCGGTATGGGCATCCCAGATCTTCAGCGTATTGTCGTAGCTGCTGCTGACGATTCGCTTTCCGTCCGGGCTGAAACTCACGCTCACGACACTTCCTGTGTGTCCGTTGAAAGTGAGCGGTCCCCGGCCTTCAACGGTTTTCTGTTCGACAGCAGCCTGAGCAGGTGGCACGGTCGTTGGCTCGTCTGTTGGATCCTGGAGCAGACCTGCCAGTTCAGCGTCAGACAGGTCATCAATGCCCGCGGCCTCCGTCTTGGACTCACCTGCTGCCGCGTTCTCGGCCTTCACCGGCGACGACGGGACCGCACCACCACCGGGCGAGTTGTCGTCACCCCGACCCCAGACTCCGGCTTTCGCCATCTCGTGGGGGCCGCGTCCGTTGTGACCCATCATCGATGTGCAATACCACATGCGGAATTTGCCATTGGGTTCCCGAATGACATTCCCCCACGCGCAATCCGCTTCAGTCTTCGGATCCTCGGGCCACACCACCGGTTCCTTTAGCAACTTCGGACGATTGACGACTCGGCGAACACCCTTCTGTGTGGCGATCCAATGATCATCGACAAAGAGATAGAGATTTGGCTCGTGCGTCGTGAGCGGATCGGGCGCCGCCGAACGTTTCGGCTCAGGAGTCTGCGCAGATGCCTGACCAACAAGCACGACTAACGGGAACATGAAACTGAAGCGCAACCAGAATGACATAGCTTGAGGCTCTTTGTTCAGCGGCAGGGTGGCACTGGTGTGCCACTGGCTCCGCCAGTGCCGCTCGAAAGGGTAGATCCAAACTCGTTAGATCGAGCAGCAGTTCAGGCGGAACATTATTGACGACTGTACGGAAATAAGTTACCGGATTCTTCTTCGTAGCTCGACTCTCCGAGTCGAGTATGCACGACTCGGAGAGTCATGCTACGTTTTGCACTTCGGTAATTTATTTCCGTGCAATTCCTAAAGCGATGCAATTCGACAATACTCCGGAATCTCCAAAATTGATTCCGAAGGAGGTATGACGCGATGACTGACAACTCGAACCGTCGCCAGACCAAGCACCTGGCCGTCAGCCGACGCGGGGCGTTGCAGGCCGGTCTATTGGGTCTGGGCGGACTGAGTCTACCGGCTTTTCTTCGACAGCAGGCCAACGCAGGTGAGACTCTGGCCGGAGATACGGCCGTGATCTTCCTTTTCCTGCATGGCGGACCCAGCCAGTTAGAAACCTACGATATGAAGCCGTCAGCGACCCGAGAGGTGCGCGGGCCATTCCATCCCATCTCGACCGCTGTCCCCGACCTGCATGCCTGCGAACTGCTGCCTTTGCATGCTAAAATCGCGGACCGCTTTACGTTGATCCGTTCGTGTACGCACGGCGATGGCGGGCACTTCGAGGCGCATGGCCGGTTCATGTCCGGCAATCCGGGGCTCAAACCCGGGACGTTTGAGTCGACTCACCCGCAGATGGGAGCGATCGTCGGCCGCGCGCTCAAGTCGCGAGTGCGCGGAGTGCCGGCATCGGTCGGGATGGGACTGGTCATCTACAAAAGCGCTCACGGCGAGTACCTCCCAGGGATTGGAAACGGATATTGGAACAGCTCTTGGCGGCCGCCCATTGTAACCAAGACGGGCTTACCCAACGCCACACTGACGATCGAAGGAGAACGCCTCAACGACCGCGTGGGCCTGCTGCGGCAATTCGATCGCGTCCGCCGCGACGTCGATAGCCGCGGCGTGATGGAATCGGTGGATGAGTTTAATCGAACGGCTATCGAAATCCTGACGGCGGACAAAGTTCGACAGGCATTTGATCTCTCCCAGGAAGATCCCCGGCTGGTCGCGCAATATGGGAATGAATGGGGCCAAAATGCACTGGTCGCGCGGCGTCTGGTCGAGGCGGGAGTCAGCTTTGTCACGATCAGCGTCCCCGGAGGCGTCAAGGCGATGGGCGCGCCGGGATGGGACGACCACGCAATCAACATCGACTTGCCGACGATCATGCGGCATCGGCTGCCGGTGTATGATCAGGTCGTCACGACGTTGATCAACGACATCTACGATCGAGGGCTCGACAAAAGAGTGCTGCTGATTGCGGCGGGCGAATTTGGACGGACTCCGAAAGGAAATCTGGCAACTGGAACCACCACGAAGAAACTACAGTGGGGCCGGGAGCATTGGCCCGGCGCCCAATCGATTCTGATTTCCGGAGGCGGGTTTCGCATGGGGCAGGTCGTTGGAGCCACGGACCGGCACGCTGCCTATCCGGTGAAACGTCCGATTGATCCTCAGGACCTAATGGCGACGATCTACAAGCACCTCGGCATCGATCTGGCGACCCATTTCCCGGACTCCAGCGGTCGTCCCGTCGCCATTACGACCGGCACTCCCATCAAGGAACTGGTTTAGGCGGATGGCTCGACCAACCGGCGGGCCAAAGTGCATGCACGACAGGTTTATCAACTGATGAAACACTTTATTCCAATTCTTCTCTGCACACTGTTGGCACACGTCGGGTCCGCCGCCGAGCCGCTGTACCATGTGGGGATCGAGGTCACTTCGCCGTTGCCCAAAGGTAACGTGCCGATGGACCCGAC
Organism: uncultured Gammaproteobacteria bacterium; assembly: GCA_964384125.1. GTDB lineage: Bacteria > Pseudomonadota > Gammaproteobacteria > Steroidobacterales > Rariloculaceae > UBA6522. The sequence goes on from CAYLKA010000101.1 coordinate 7,073, forward strand.
TATCGACTTCGGCGAGGTGATCCGCGAACACGGCGGCAAGGGAGTGCTCGACCCCAATTCGTTCGAAGTGGTGAATGTCGTCACTGGAAAGCCCGTGCCATTTGCTCGCTCGGAGGACTTTGTCTACGGCGACCGTGGACGGCTCGAATGGGTTATCACCGATCCGGGCGTTGACATTTTGTCCATCAGTACAGCGACTTCATCGCAAAGGAAACACAAGACCGGCTGCGCTGTCCTGATTTCGATCAGCCCCTGCTGCAAACTCCTGCGGAGTTCAACTGCCAGGACTCGATTCCGGCCTGTGCGGGACGGGTAGCCCCGGCGTTCAACTCACCGGCGGTAACCGCCAGATCCGAACCACGCCCCCGCCCCTCGCTCGCGGCGGGACTCCGGTTATCGCGGGGGCGGGCGGTGGCTACTTGGACGTGGCCAGCGACGAGATGTCCCAGACCTTCACCGTCGTGTCCCAACTGCCGCTGACGATCCGCTTCCCGTCGGGGCGGGTCTGAAAACCAAGCTGTCGATTCACCTCAGGTTTTCTTCGGGTCTTTGTCCT
>CAYLKA010000102.1:0-7524 GCA_964384125.1 uncultured Gammaproteobacteria bacterium
CCCATACGCGCTCCATATCATCGTGGGTCAGCCCCTGGCGTCCGGCGTAGACCTTCAGAGCTGCGGCTGCGATGCTCCCCAGTTCCGGGGTATCGAGGCGCGCCTCCCCAAGCTGGGGCAGAAGGGCGATGAGCCGGTCCCAATCTTCCAACGCCTGGTATATCTTCGCGACCAAGGCGAGTGCTACAGGATGATTCGGGTGCACTTCCTGAATACTGCTCAAAGTAGCCAACGCTCTTTCGAATTCCTGGTGCTCGAGCTGCAGCTCCGCTTGAGTTAGGAGGACAGCCGTTTCGGCTTCCGGCATCTCCTCATAAGCCAATTTGAGCCAATCATCACGACGACCGTCCGAGCCCTGCAGCTGAGCGGCTCGGGCAGCCAAAAGATAATGAATGAGCGGTGCATCGGTGCCTCTGAGACTCTGAGCCAACAGCCGCTCGCCCCTCGACCAGTCGCCTTCGGCCATATGGATCAGCCCACGCGTCAACTTCTGCCCGGCACGCCTGACCCGACGTTCCGCTACGACCTCGCCCAATCGTCGCGGGGCGCGCCACAATGCGAGCAAGGTGCGTACGCCAGCGTACGCCGCCGCCAAGGCGAACAGCAATCCTGGTACCGACATCTGAACGACGTAGCCCAAGAAGTTGATTAATACATAGCCTCGGTCCTGGAGCAGGAAGTGTGCGGCGAACGCGCCGAGAAACACGGCCGCCAGACCCCACAACCCGACCCGCATCAGCCCTCTCTATCCGGCAGCTCGCGCAGAAGATTCAAAGAGCCGCTGATGTCGGGACGCGTCGGATCGACTTCTAACTGCGATAACTCCTCTATCAGTGCGATAGCGCTCTGAACCATAGGGTCGGTATTGTCGAACTCCCGGGTCAAGAGCGCGGTGGCAGTGCTCAAGCTGATTTGGAAAACGCCTGTCTGAGCTCGAAGCACCCCCAGCCTAGCCATCTCGAGTTCCAGCTCCAATTGTCGTCGAACCAACGTCTGCTCTTCTTCGGTGAGCGCGCGGTGTGATTGAACTTCACTGCGCTCGATACTAATCATCCCGGTAACCGCCTCCTTCAGGGTCAGCCAAATTCGGCCCAGACCGGGCTCAGCACCCTGAAGTGTCTCCTCCCCGATAGCGAAGCCTGTAGGAACGGCTACCTGCATGGGCAACGACTGGACTCTCTCCGCCAGTCCTCCCAAGCTGTAAATCAACCCCTCCGCGTCCGGTAACCGCACACCTCGAAGTGCCTGCAACTCATTTGAGATAAGCTGGCGCACACCGCCCAACACCGGGTTCCCCTCCTCTGTGAGCTTGGCATCGGCGAGCTCCAGGGCATCAATAGCGCTTTGCCAGCGACCGCCCAGCATCAGCTCCGTGTTGGCGAGTACCAGGTAGTACTCTGCCTCTGCACGTATCCATTGACGCCTGGCGTCATCGGAGATTCCCTGAACAACGTTGAGTCGCTGCTCCAGCGCCTCAAACCGCCCGGGAAACTCTTGCAGGCGTCGATCAAGTTCGCGGGCGGTGGCATCTGCCCGCCCATCGGCTTCCTGCAGCAACTGGAGTCTGTCTTCGACAGACCTGAGCGTGGCCCGGACATCCTGGATAGACATAGCAGACTCGGTGTCTGCCTGATCCAAAGCCACATTGAACTGTCGGTACTGCCACCAAAGGTATCCGGATGTGGACGCGGCGAAAAAAGCGAATGCCAGCCCCAGCACAACAAGAGCGTAGAAACCCATACCCAGCCGTTTCGGCTCGCGCGTGCGAGTGGCCGGAGCATCCTCCATTGCATGCGAGTCGGTCAGCGTCACCGCTTCGGACTTCTCGCCCTCTGCCTTGCTGCTACTTTCTGGACCGTCCCGCTCGGGTGTATCCTGCTCGCTCATGAATCCAACGAAGTAAAACCAGGTACCCTTTTACCATACGCCTTTGGTGTCAAGCCAAAAGCGTGCGTCCGATCGAGCGCCTGCGGGGGTTCTGCCCCTGACTGAGTTCGTTTTTCAATGCATTGCCAGCAATGAATTATGTTAAGTCAGCCTTTCGCCCGAGGTCAGATTATCATGGTCGGTATCTGGAGATTAAGGACAGAATTGTCACTCAACTTCGACCTCCTTTTCGACAACTATACGGTGATGAAATGACTGACAAATCCGATCGTCCTGCGCTGGACTCACTCGCCAAGCAGCTAGCCGACTCGGTGCCGGCACACCTCAAGTCAATGAGCGAGGACATGGAGCGGAACTTCAAATCCCTCCTGCAGTCTGCGTTGGCCCGAATGGATTTGGTAACCCGTGAAGAGTTCGATGTGCAGACCGCCGTACTAGCCCGAACCCGGGAAAAGCTGGAAGCCCTAGAAGCTCGCCTTAAAGATCTCGAGCCTCAGTCACCCGATTGAGCCTCGGTCTGGCGAGCGTGGCTTCGACTGTGCCTTAATGGCGCTAGCCCGGATAATGAGAGTCTCAGCTCGATGACCGCTGCGCCACAGATCCGCTGCCTAGATCGGTTTCTTTGAGGCATAACACATAACCGATATAATTCCGCTCCCTTCAGAGGAATAGCATTGGCCAAACAAGAACAACGCTTCTACGACAGCTTCATGCTGGTCCTTGGCATATTTGCCGGGCTGATCCTGGGTATCATATTTGTGAAAGCGTTCATGGGTGTCAGCGATGGCGCCGCGATGGGCCCTGATCCGACAACGGAAACCATGGTAGAGGAACGTATTCGACCGGATCTCTACCACGCCGCGTTGGAGTTCATCCTAGACGAGGTTCAGTAGCCTTCACGGTCCTCTCGCGTCGCTGAGCGCCGACGTCCCCCACAGGGAAATGAAAATTAAAGCTGCTTTCTTGCTCGTATCGATCGTCGCGAGCACCGCGATTCCAAGCGTTGGTGCGCAGGAAGCGCTATACCCGGCCGACCTCCTAGAGCGCGTGCGCCAAGCATCAAGCTCGATACCCGGTGCTCGGCCCATATCAGTAAACTTCATCAAGTTCGCGGAGAGTCTCCGAACCTACGCCGTGGTTATCGAGGGTGGTAGCGATGAAGCCTTCGTCTCGGCCCGCACGGCCTTCCAGGCCTACTACCCGAGTGGGTCCGTCATGATTGATGCTGGAATGGACCACGATGTGCATCGCTTCTACGGTTTTGGTCGGGATGAGCCTTATTGGCCGGATCGAAACGACATCGTTCAGACAGCACTTCGGCAAGCCAACCTGATCGTAGTGACTCATGAACATGGCGATCACGTCGCCGGGGTCCTGCGTAGCGCCCATCGCGAGGAAATTGCCGGTAAAACCATTCTCAACCGCGCACAGGTAGCCACTTTAACGACTTCCCCACAACTCCCAGAAATCCGGTTGACCGAGGAGGAGGCGCTCGACTATATCCTCGTGGATTACGAGATTTTACTTCCGGTCGCCCCTGGAATCGTGCTTATCCGAGCACCGGGACATACCCCCGGCCATCAAATGGTGTACGTCCACGTGAGAGAAGGGGTGGAATACTTGCTAATTGGTGACATCGCCTGGTCCTTGGACAACGTCACCGAGTTGAAGCTGCGGCCCGAAGCGACCATAAACAGAATAAATGAAAACCCTGAAGCGTTGATGGCACAGCTGCGTTGGCTGAACGGGACACTGCAAGAGGGAATTATCGTGGTGCCCTCCCACGACGATGAACTCTTGAACGAACTCGTCAGCGATGGCCTTCTCCGCGACTCACTCGCCCTCCGCTAACCGGTCCGGCGCCTCTACCTCCTGCGCGGCTGCAGTTAGTTGGCGCGCCCAGAGGGATTCGAACCCCCGACCCCTGCCTCCGGAGGGCAGTGCTCTATCCACTGAGCTACGGGCGCGAAATTTTCTAATATCAGAATATTGAACGCCTAGATCGTCAGCGGCAGATCAACAACAGCGCCGGACTCCGAACTGCGGTGCACCGCCTCCGTCCACTCCATGTAATGTACTCCGGTGTCGAAGGTCGCCATTGTCACTTCTTCGACGCCTAGAATAGCGTTGATGAATTCCTCTTCTACCCGATAGAACGCCTGTTGCTCCGGGGGATTGGCAAGCTCAGAGAGTTGCGTGTCTCCCCGACGGCCAACGAAAATAATCTGTCCGCTATCCACTCGCCCCGGAGCACCTGTAACGTGAATCGTGCCTTCGCTGCCGAAAATCCAAGTCTGATTTCCATTCGATAGACCGCTGGTTGAGCTGAACTTCATATGGACCTGAGCCCCGTTATCTAGCTCGTAAAGCACGTCGACGTGATCCGGGATGCTCACAGTTTGCAACTCTCCATCCGAGTCGCGTCTACGCGATACATGTACCTTGGTCATCGCCATGACCCGATTTCCGGGACCGAACCATCGCATGGTCGATTCATAGGTGGACCCGATATTCAGAACGTTATAGCCACTGAACTCTCGGTTATGGCGCCAATGGAGGTCACCGCCAAAGTCGGCGAAGCTGCGCTGCACTCTCTGAATCTCGACTGAAAGCACCTCGCCCACGTAAGCCTCCTCCAACAGGCGCTGCAGAGCTCTATCGACAACGTAACTGGTGGAGGTCGGCACCAGCTGGCAGATCAGGTCTGGATGCTGTCTTGAAGCCGCGAGCATCTCGTGAGCTTCTGCCGCAGTATTCGACATGCGCGCCTGACACAAAACGTGCTTCCCACGCTCGAGCGCCGCCAATGTAATCGTGTGATGCATGTAAGGCCAGGTGCCGATCAACACCGCATCGATCCCATCGTCATCCAGTAACTCCTGCCAGTTGGAGTAGGCGCGAGGAATATCGAACTCATCCGCAACCCGTTGGCTGGATTGCAAGGACCGGTTCGCAACTCCCACGACCTCACATTCCGGTATTCGTCTGAATCCTGGAATCTGCGTTTCCCGGGCGATCGCACCCGCGCCTATGATCCCCACGCGAATCCTGCCCTCCGGTCGTGGGGCCACTGGCTGGACGCCTTGTGCGAATAGTGCTGGTGGTGCTAGTGCGGCCGCTACCGGAATCGCTGCAGAGGAGAGAAACTCCCGACGTTTCATTTTGGATTCTTTGCTGGCCTTGGATTCGTCTTTCATCGGTATGGTCCCGTCATTCTGTTCATCACGGAAACTACCAGTATACAAGGCGTCTGGCTGACACCACCTCCCCCTAGAAGGCCCCCTAATGGCTGGGCTCAAAGGATTTTCTTGGTGATTCGTACAGCAGATTCAGCAAATAATATCCGCAGCAGCCGGTTGACCGGGACCAGCACATAACGGAGAACTCATTATCTTGAGGGCAGCGGGCATTGGAGGTTGGACGGAACTCCCCGATTGGCGTCCGCCAGGAGCGTACGGATGGCGCACAAGGACGCCGTCATCGAGCATGCTGCTCGAGTTTCGTTGAAGTAACCCGTCAGCCCTGAGTGTTCAGGGCCGCGGCCCAAGGCCGCGATTATGTGAAATCCGATCCCGGTCTATCTAAAGAGATCTAACGCTCTTCCCGAGGCCTCGCTTCGTTCACCCGCAGCGCTCGCCCGCCGACATCTTTTCCGTTCAATTGCGCTACGGCGGCTTCGCCCTCAGCCTGATTCGGCATCTCGACGAATCCAAACCCCCTAGACCGTCCTGTCTCACGATCCGAAAGAATCTTTGCAGAGGATACTTCACCGAATTCCGCAAACGCGTCCTGCAGCTCGGATTCGCTCAGTGTGTAGGACAGATTTCCAACATAGATATTCATCAAAAAACTCTCACGCCGTTCCTTTCCAAAAAAGCGCTCCAATCAACGGCAAAAAACCGGGCGCCAAACGAACCTCCGACACGGACCTCATGCGAAGTCCTCCTTTCGTCGGTGATTACGACACGGCCGCCTCTTCAGGCGGTCCCGCCACTGTAAGGGTGCGCCAGGAGGGGGTCAATATCAGGCCACCAAGCTCAGGGTGGCAAACAAGCCCCCTGGGATCCGAACCGATGATCCCCACGGAGACCGCCGACATCAATTCGACTCCCTAAGCTCGAGGACGTGCAGCTCTACCTCCTCACCTACCATGTCCTGCACATAATCAATATAAATCCGCGTCGGATAGCCGAGCTCGGGCTCGTAGCTGGCCCGGACAACCGCCTCACGCTCCAGCGCCCCTGCAACCAGCGCGAATAGATTATCAATCGTCCTGAACCACTCGTATCTCTCTGGTGGAACCGGAACCTCGTCGAGGAAGTCCTCTCGGTCGAAGCGGACCCCGACAATCTCGCCCTGCTCTACAGTCACGATGGTATCCGACGGCATTTCCCGGTGGCACTCACAGACTTTCTGGTACCGGAATTCGTAGCTCGATACGTTCGCGGCTTCCCATTTTTTTCGACTGACATCAAGCGCCTCGTCACCCAGTACCGGCGTTGTCACACTAACGAGCAGGGAGGCGATGAGACAAGCCAGTAGCGGAGTCGAACTTCTCACGCTGCGCGGGGAGGCCGATTAGTCGGTTCGACCAGTCACCTCGATCAGGTGATAGCCGAATTGTGTCTTAACCGGGCCCTGTACTTCGTTGACAGCCGCGCTGAAGACGACGGAGTCAAATTCCTGCACCATCTGACCTGGCGCGAAGGATCCAAGATCGCCGCCCCGCTGCCCGGATGGACAGCTGGAGTGCTCCTGAGCTAGCGCTGCAAAGTCCGCGCCATCCGCAATCTGCTCCTTTAGATCAGTGCAGAATTCTTCGCTGTCGACGAGTATGTGTCTCGCGGTTGCCTGCGCCATATTTGCTCCTCTGTCCTGTTCCAAGTAGTGCTCTGCTTTCGACGTTACACGCTACGCAACATTTTGGCTACGGATCGCCGTTACCTGATAGCACTGCCATCTTCGACGCTAATTCTTCGATCGCGTGGAGGCCATTACGATGGCAGCGGCCAGCAGAGCCATTCCCGCTGATACTCCGACGGCCCCGCCGATCGCCGCTCCGATACCTGGGATGCCAAAATACGCCCCCAAACCGCCACCAACAATAACGCCAATGACGATGCCGGCGGGAAGACTCGCAGCTCCCCAGCCCGGAAAGCTCCTCGCGTCACCCGATTGATCCGCCAAGGTTCCTTGCTCGTCAGGTTTGATTGCCGGCCATGCTTTCCCTGAGAAGGTCGAGAATTTCTCCCTCCTCTGGGAAACGCCCCTCCAGGTGCTTAGAGAAAACTCTCACTCCATCGCAGACAACATCAAAAACGCCTTTGCCACCCTCAACAAGCTCGATATCAATGTGCTGCTCTGCCGCCAGCTCGGCCTCCAGACCGGAGGCGCGGGACAGGTAATTTCAACGTACGCAGTAGGTGATACTGACTCTCACGCGGTCCACCTCAGCCTCGAATGAGTAAGCCCAGTGACTTGAACGATAACAGTATAACGAAGCCAAAGAGCCCCGTTGTGGTGATCGCCATGATCCATCTGAACCCCCTGGATAATCGAGCGCGCAACCTATCCATCAGCTTCGAACTCGGGTCAACCTCCGGGGCTGGGACTGCAAATGCCTCGGCGACCACGACG
>CAYLKA010000103.1:0-2948 GCA_964384125.1 uncultured Gammaproteobacteria bacterium
GTGGACAAAAGAGACTAGCCGTCAGGTAGGCCGTTATTCCTGTTCCTAATCTCATCGCCCAGGCCCTTGCCTTAGGTGTGGAGGCTCGGGGAGGGGGTAGCGTAACCTCCGTGGGAGGCTCCAGGCTTGCCTTCCTCTAATGCGCGGACTTGGTTTGTTGGCATCACAGAGTTCAAAGTAACTATATATAACAATAGCTTACGACTAAGGCGAATCTATATCAAACGCGATTGACAATCATTCTCGTTTGATACAGCATGGTTGCCGTGTACGTTTGTGTTTGCAATGGGCATAGTGATCGGGATATCCGCAGGGCGGCTCGCTCTGGTTTGCGCTGTGCGCGTACTATCTATGCCCAGCTCGGCAAACCACCTCGCTGTGGTCGCTGTCTACAAGAGGCAGAGCGCCTGGTGCAGGAGGTGCACGATGCTGTGTCTGACGAGCGCCCGTCCTCCAGCGCTCCGGGCTAATCGCCCGAAAGATTTCCGCGAGGTTATTACTCAGCCGCACCGCTTTGCAGCTGCACGTAGTTTTCCAGGCCCATCCGCTTAATCATCTCGAACTGCTCTTCAAGCCAGTCCACATGGTGCTCCTCGCTCTTGAGGATGTCCTCGAGCAGCTGACGAGAGACGAAGTCGGACTTTTTTTCGCACAGTTCGATACCGGTTTTTAGTGCGGGAATGGCCTGTTCTTCGATTTGGAGATCGCACTCGAGCATTTCCTTGACGTCTTCGCCAATGAGTAGCCTGCCGAGGTCTTGCACATTTGGGAGCCCCTCCAGGAAAAGTATGCGTTCTATCAGCATGTCCGCATGCTGCATTTCGTCCAGGGACTCCTTGTATTCGTACTCGGCGAGTTTGGTGACGCCCCAGTTTTTGAACATTCTGGAGTGCAGCAGATATTGATTGATCGCAATGAGCTCGTTGTAGAGCACTTTGTTCAGTGCTTCCAATATTTGAGTGTCTCCTTTCATTTGTTATCCCTTGCCTCCTGTGGGAATCGTACGTAACTGAATGCAAGGCTAGCACATCGTTAGGAGAGAGCATCCTCATTCAAGAATGATTCTCGCAGCGTAATGAGAACGATTCTTGAGACAGTAGTGCCTATAAAAAAATTTATCGAAGTGCCGACGCACAGAGGATTCCACTCTAAGACTTAAGAGTAGGCGGGAAGCATGAAGCGTTTGGTTGTCCCCGACCCCGGCAAAGTGAAACACTACGCTAGAGTCTCTGATGCGTGATTGGCCTAATTGAGATTCCCGGCTCGAGCTGGGATGTACCAAACGAGTGGAGTGGAACCGATGGAAACTGTGATGCCTGCCGGGTGGAGAAGTGCTCTGGGGTTTTCGGTCCTGCTTAGTGCTTGGTTAGCACATAACAGTCCTGTGCAGGCGCAGCAGTCTGGAGACTATGTTCCGATGGACCCCATTCCTGACGTCATCGAAACCCTCCCGGACCCTTGCGACAACCCCACCACCAGAATTTGGGGGCCTAATGACGAGAAGGGAAACTTGAACTACCTGACCGCGGACCGGATCCGAGACAATCTCAGTCTGATTCGGCTGGGTAAGGTGTACAACCTAGCGCACATGCTGGAACCTGGTCAGATGGGATTTGCCGCCTTCCTCGACTTTAAGGCAAATCTGGGCAACTGGCCGGGCCGAGGCGCTAGTAACACGATCACGAATAATGAGGAGACTCTCGGCAACAGTACGTTCAATCCGAATAGAGCAGGGGTTCTGCAGTTCGAGATAGGCACCCAGCTCGACGGCTTCAACCATTTCACCCAGGGCGGTGTTACTTATAACTGCTTCGATACTCGTGACCCTGAATACCACCTCCAAGCCGAGGGTGATCCGGGTCAGTTGCCGAGTGGGAACCCCGGTGATGACTACGTCTTTCGGGGGCATGGGAGAATGGGTATCGAGAACGTCGGCACCATCATTGCGCGGGGCATCCTGATCGATTTGGGTGGGTTTGTGAGAGAGCGAGAAGCAGAAGCGGGCCGCGATCCGGAGACTTTTCCACCACCCGAATACGAGTTTACTCCCGAGGAGCTAGAGCAGTCTCTCATGCGTCAGGGTCTCACGATCAACGATATTCGACCTGGTGACGCATTACTGGTTAGGACTGCCTGGGCGGGGCGATTCTGGACATCGAATCCAACGGACCCTCGAAATGAGCGGCTCAAGTATCTCAACAACGGCCAGGACGAGGAGTTTCTTCCCGGTGGGCCCGGGCTAAGTGCGAGAGCGATTCAATGGACGCTGAATCGACAGCCTGTTTTGGTGGCTGCCGATGTGAAAAGCATCGAAGTGGCTAATCCCTTCAAGGAGCCAGCGCCGTTTCACAGGCCCGGCCATGTCAGCTGGCTGAGTAGCGGCATCTATATGCTGGAGGACGTCGATCTAGAGGAATGGGCGACAGATTGTGAAGAGGAGAGAGTCGCAGCTGAACGCTCGCCCGACGAGTCGTGTTATGTCGCGACTCTGATCGTTCAGACGATCCCGATCAGGGGCTCCGGTGGCTCGACGGTGGCACCGACTGTAATAAGGTGAACCGTCTGAGACCGTGTCAAGCTGCGCTGCCTAGGACGGACTGATAGAGGCTTAGGTATTTTTTGCACATCGTGCTGGAGGTAAAATGCGTCGCCATCTGTTTTCCGCGTCGGCCCATTTTAGATCTAAGGTTTGGCTCGGCGCACAAACGCAGGATTCCCGCCTTTAACTGGTCAGGGCAGGCAGCTTGGATCAGTATTCCGTTTTCGCCATCGTGAACGATCTCTGGAACACCGCCTACATTGCTGGCTACAATCGGCAGGGCCTGCTCCATCGCATCCAGTAAGACACTGCCGATACCTTCCTTTAGCGAAGGCAGAATAAATACATCGAAGGCCGCTAGATAATCGCCGACATTTTCGACGAAACCGGTAAATGTTAGGTTTCCAAG
>CAYLKA010000103.1:3048-6952 GCA_964384125.1 uncultured Gammaproteobacteria bacterium
ACGGTAACACAAGGGTCGGACAGGGGGACATTCTCGATACGTTGTTTGCGGCGCTGTATGGAACGGCCTAAAGTTCGGTTTGATCCTATTGTTCCGAGGCGTTGAGAACAGTTGTGTGTGGTTTTGTTGGCGGAACTGAACCTTCCTGGAACTACCGCGGGGCGGTGGAATCGATCGCCCATCGGGGACCTGATGCGACTAAGCTTCATATTGATTCGCCCGTAAGCGTTGGTTTCAGACGATTGTCGATCATCGATCTTCGGGAAGAAGCCAATCAGCCTATGTTCACGGCGGACGGTGCCAGTTGGCTCGTGTTCAATGGTGAGATCTACGGCTTCAAGGCTTTGCGACAAGATCTCGAGAAGCGCGGACACGTCTTTCGCACTAGATCAGACACTGAAGTTGTGCTGAACGCTTATCTCGAATGGGGGGGTGAGTTCATCCATCATATCGATGGCATGTTTGCTATCGCCATCTGGGATGGGAGGTTGCAACAGCTTAAGCTGTTCCGCGATAGGCCAGGTATTAAGCCGCTCTACTACTTTCATGATGGTCGGCAGTTTGCGTTCGCCTCAGAATTAAAGGCCATCGAGATCGCATGTGGGCCGAGCATGCTCGAGGTCGACGAGACTGCGCTATACGACTTTTTGGGCTACCGTTACGTACCGACGCCGAAAACCCTCTATCGAAATTGTTTCAAACTTCCTCCGGCGCACACGCTAACCTTCGATCCGGCTACTGGCTCTCTTAATGGGCCGCGCCCCTATTGGCGCATCGAGGTTCCACGAAATCCGCCTCGGCGCGCCTTGGACGATTGCTGTGAAGAGTTGCGATCGTTAGTGGCGGACTCGGTTCGTGATCAGATGATAGCTGACGTTCCTCTGGGATTTTTTCTCTCAGGGGGTGTCGATTCTAGTACCGTAGTAGCGGCGGCATCCAACGTGGGAACCGATGTCTCCACGTTTTCCATTGGATTTGATTCAGACGCTGTATCGGAAACCCCGTTCGCGAGGAAAGTGGCCGAATTGTTCGGGACGAATCACCATGAGCGGATGCTCTCGCAGGCGGATGCTCAGGAATCGTTGCCGAGTCTTAAGGCCTGGTTCGACGAGCCCTTTGCAGATGATTCGGCGATTCCGACATTCTTGGTCTCAAAGGTCGCTCGCGAGAATGTCACCGTCGTGCTCACAGGGGACGGGGGCGACGAGGTCTTCGGGGGATACCGCACCTATCCACGTTTCGCTCGGTTTGATCGCTTGCCAGCTTGGCCCCGCTTCATGGATGCTGCGATGTATTGGCTGCGAAAGCCCTTTCGTCCGCGTGGATCTGCGGCCCGAATCCTAGATACGATCGAGATGGTATTTGGAAACGGACCGTCGCTCTGGGCGAATATCATGTCAGGGATGTCATCTGCCGAAAAGCGAGGATACCGAGACCGCTTTGAGATACCGACGGACTATGATGACTGGTGGCATTATCGTGCGCACTGGCGGGAGGATCTTCCGTTACGTACTCGGTTGCAGCTCGTGGATTTCCACACTTACATGCCGGATATGGTGTTGACGAAAGTAGATCGTACGAGCATGGCCGCTTCGCTCGAAGTACGGGTGCCGTTGTTGGATCGTCGAATTATCGAATTCTCATTCTCCCTCCCGGAGGAAATACGTTTCTATGGTGATGAGTTAAAGGGGATGCTTCGTCATGCATACAGAGGCATTCTCCCGGACCACATCCTGGATAGGCGCAAGAAGGGTTTTGGGATGCCACGGCATTACCTGAAGGATCTCGCTGAGGGTAAGCGCATCCAGGAGCATGTTTTAACGAGTCTCTATCTATAATAGTCCCGAGAACCGTTACGGATGCTCAATGTACCTTGAGGCTATTGCAAACCGACTGAATAAGAAGCTCTATCGTCGAAAACACCGGCGCCTGGTGCAAAGGTGGTATGCCGACGGGGGAGACGCCAGGTTTCGCTATGATTATCAGCTCAACCGCGACTCACTCGTGATGGACCTGGGCGGCTACGAAGGTGAATGGGCGGAAAATATCTACGCCCGTTACGGGTGCCGCATCGCGATATTCGAGCCGGTTGCTGCCTTCCAGAAGTCCATCCGGGAGCGATTCCAGAACATCGATGACATTGAGGTTTTCCAGTACGGGTTGGGGGGGAGTTCGCGGGCGGAGATGATTTATCTCTATGGTGCAGGGACATCGACCTTCAGGAAGCGTGCGGAGGGAGAGGAGATTCGAATCATCGATGTTGAGCAGTGGTTCCATGAGCGTGCGGTGGACAGCGTTCAATTAATGAAGATCAACATCGAGGGTGGCGAGTTCGAGTTACTTGAGAGACTGTTGGAGTCGCGCACCATATCGTGCATCGAGAATATTCAGGTGCAATTTCACAATGTTGCGGTGGGGTCTGCGCGCCGGATGGCGCGAATCCAGGAGGGCATGAAGATGACCCATGAGCCGACCTACCAATACAAGTTCGTCTGGGAGAACTGGGCGCTGAAACGCGGAGCCGATGAGAGATAAGCCTATCAGGGATTCATTGGTTCGAATGGCTGGCGCTCTGGGCACAGACGTTGGTCGGCGAACGCAAACCCAGGATCTCCGGGAGTTGATTCGCGCTCTTCATCCTGCAGTCCCCGGTAGGGAGCTAATTCGTTTGGGGCCCGAAGGCGATGGAGGCTATCTTCTGCCCGACGACCTTGACGGGATCCAGTGTTGCTTCTCACCAGGCGTGTCGACGGAGTCCCGCTTCGAGTTGGATCTGGCTGAGCGTGGTTTGCGCGTATATCTAGCCGATTTCTCTGTGAATAGGCCCGCCGAATCCCATCCAAATTTCGTCTTCGATAAGAAATTTTTGGGAGCTCTATCCAATGAGACTTTTATGACGTTGGACGAATGGAAAGCAGACCGAGTACCGGACTATGAGGGCGATCTGATCCTTCAAATGGATATCGAAGGCGCTGAGTTCGAGACTCTTTTCAGTGCATCGGCCCAACTTCTAGCACAGTTCAGAATCATGATTATCGAGTTTCACTACCTCCAGGAATTGTTCAACAAACCGTTCTTCACTCTTGCATCCAGAGTCTTCCAGAAGTTACTGCAGACCCACAGCGTGGTGCACATTCACCCAAATAACTGCTGCGGGTCCATCAAAGGCGGGGGGCTCGAGATTCCGCGTGTAGCCGAGTTCACGTTTCATCGAAACGATCGGCTCGGAGGAAAATCATACCGACAGAATTTTCCGCACCCTCTAGACTGCGACAATACGCAAAAGCGCCCGCTGGTCCTTCCGCAATGCTGGTATCGGAAAAGTTGAGCGTCAGAAGGCCCAAACGGCCGCAGTAGCACCGCCCAACCACCATGCCGTTTCACTAAACGTGCTCAGATAACTGGCGAAGAGCCGCTGGGTTCGTGCGAGCAGCAGCATGTCGATGAGGTCCTCTGTGATGCCATCCGCTGATTGCCAACTGTCTGCTCGAGCGGTGGTACGTGGGAAGTGGATCACACGCGCTTCGCCAAACTCTGTTGCTAATGATGGTGCGATGTCATCACTGTCGCTGACGACAAAAAAACGCGCATTGTCGTCGACGTTTTCCATCAACCGCCGCAGGCGTTTCGCTGCCGGGATGTAGTACTTGCGGTACCGGCGCTGGTAGTCTCGCCAGGTGCGGACCTGCACTCCGATCACGGCGTCATCGATGTTGGTTGCGGCCCAATCATCAACGCGTTGCAGGATCTCCGGGCGCACGACGATTTGTTCGAAGAATGGAGCGTACGCGCGCCGGATCGGCACCGGAATCCTTTCGTATTCTTGATCGATATTGCGTGAGTCGACTCGGCTTGATCGCCTCGAATGCTGTTTGGGAAAGACCATGTAGCGGTAACGATCGGA
>CAYLKA010000104.1:0-6934 GCA_964384125.1 uncultured Gammaproteobacteria bacterium
AGACCTTGTGATGGAGTACTGACGGACGCGGGTTCGATTCCCGCCGCCTCCACCAGTGCAGCAACGCCGCCCTCACAGGCCAGCGCATGCACGTCTTGAAACTCGGCCTCGAATTGGGCTTGCTGCTCCGCCGACAGCGTCAGAAACGCCGCCAGCACCGACTCGACATCCGTCTCCTTCAGATTCGTCAGATCAACATCCAATGCGGCGTCACGTCGAGCGAAGTAGCGGGCCAACAAGGCGTTGGGGACCCGGCGAAGGAACTGCAAATGGGAGTACTGGCTGGTCATGGTCGCGTCCCTTATTTTATGCCGAGAAGGCGGCGCCGCAACGAACTGGACGCCATGGCACGTTTCAGTACGATGGGACCAAGTTCAAGGATTCCACCTGTCATCGATTCCTCGTATGCTCGGTAGCTGTTCAGTCTATGGGAGAGAAACGATGCGAGTCGGATGGATAGGCCTGGGCGGCATAGGCAAACCAATGGCAATGAACGTCCTGAAGTCGGGCTTCGACCTCACGGTCAACGACCTGCAACCGGACCCGGTACGCGAACTCCAGAAACTGGGCGCGCGCGTCGCGGCGAACGCACGCGAAGTCGCAGAGGGGTCCGATATCGTCCTGGCATCACTCCCTTCCAACGAAGCCAGCGAAGAAGTCGCACTCGGACCGGACGGTGTCCTCGCAGGAGCAAAGGCTGGCTCGATCTACGTCGAACTCAGCACGATCAGCCCCGATGTCGTCCACAAGATTGCCCGCCAGGCGCAGGAAGGCGACGCCGCCGTACTCGATGCACCGGTCAGCGGCGGCATAGCTGCGCGTCGCGACGGAAACCTGTCGATCATGGCCGGCGGCGAGGCCGACGTCCTGGCGCGTGCGATGCCGGTATTGCAGACCTTCGGCAGCCGCATCTTCCACGCCGGCCCAAGTGGCTCCGGTGCGACCGTAAAGCTCGTGAACAACCTCCTAGCCGGCATCAACATGGTCGCCACCATGGAAGCCATGGTCCTGGGCGTGAAAGCAGGCCTCACTGTCGAAACCCTCAAGGAAGTCGTTAGCGCCAGCAGCGGCAACAGCGGCATCTTCCAATCCCTCGTCGACACCGTCATGCAGCAGAGCCCCAATCCGCCGAACGGCCAGGTGGCCAACCAGGGCCTTCACACCATCGGCAAGGACGTCCAACTCGCCGTCGACCTCGCGCGAAGGCATGCAGTACCCCTACCCCTAGGGTCGCCCGCTTCGCAAGTGTTCCTGTCGGGCATGGCGCGCGGCTGGGCGGACAGGGAGTACTGGTCGATTATTCAGATCTTTGAGGAAATGAGTGCCGTTAGGGTGCGTCCTGCAGATTTCTGAGGCGCCCGCGAACTCGTCGCGCGTCTGTCGGACCTTGGATGGAAGCTCCTCGCCCGGTCCACATCCCAGCGGACTTCGTGTTCTTCGCATCGCGGGCGTTGGTGGATACAACGCACGCTCAAGCGCCGCATCATCGAGTTCGCCGTGCGCGCTGACACCGGCCCTTCGGGCTCGGGACAGATAGTCACCGACCGTACTCTGCCCGACGCCAACGCTAAGCGCGATCTGGCGATGACTCTTACCGGCGGCCTTCAGCCGCAAGACTTCTCTGATCTTCCGCATGGACACCCTTACTGTTGGCACCGATTCGTCTCTCCGTGATGGAAAGCACGAACGGTATGGGTTGTCCCTGCGCCGCGTCCGAAAAAGTGACCGTCATCGGGTGGAATCGCTGACCGCGATCCTATGGAATCAGTGACCGGGATGCCGTGGAATATGCAAAAGGAGAAGAACGCACCATTATCCTGCAAGATAGATCTTTTTGGTGAACTCATCGGCGGAGAGTTCGGTGGGGCTGCCCTCGAACACGATGCTTCCGTTGCGCAGGATATAGACGTGATCGGCGACGCCGAGCGCGATCGAAACGTTGTGCTCCACCAGCAGAATGCTGAGCCCACTCTCGTTCAAGGCTCGGATCGTCTTACTGATTTCTTTGACCATGATCGGGCTGAGCCCCTGGCAGGGTTCATCCATCATTAGCATTCGGGGTCTCGACATCAGCGCGCGCGCCACCGACAGCAGCTCTTGCTCTCCCCCGCTCAGTTTGCTCGAACGAACATTGGCCCGTTCCTGCAACATCGGAAAATGTTCGTAGACTTCCGCCCGCACCTTGTCGATCTCCGCCTTGCTGCTCTGTAGATAAGCGCCCAGGTTGAGGTTCTCCAGCACGCTCATGTACGGGAACAGTCGCCTCCCCTCTGGTATGAGGGAGATGCCGAGGCCCACAATCCTGTCGATCTCCATCCCATTGATCTTCGTATCGTCTAAGAAGATCTCACCCTGGCGGGAATCCTTGAGGCCGGAAATGGTCTTGAGAATGGTGCTCTTGCCCGAGCCGTTCGCGCCGAGCAGGCTGATGACCTTGCCTTCCGGCACCTCCATCGACACGTTCTTCACCGCCTCGAGCATGCCGTAGTTGACGCACAGATCGTTGATCCTAAGCATCGTCATCTTCCCCGCCCAGATACGCCTGAACCACTTTCGGGTCGTGGGCCACCTCATCGGGGAGTCCATCGGCCATCATCTGCCCGAAGTTCAGGGCGACGATACGGTCACACAAGCTCATCAACAGGTTCACGTTGTGCTCGATCAGGCAAATGGTGACACCGTTTTCGTTGGCATCGCGGATCAGCTTGCCGATGGCCTCGACCCGAGTCGGGGCGATGCCCGTGATCGGCTCGTCGAGCAGGAGCAGCTTCGGCTGTGTGGCAAGCCCGATGGCGAGGGTGAGCGTCTTCTGCCAGCCGTAGGAGAGTTGCCGCGCATACTGGTCGCGGCGCTCGCTCATTCCCGCGAGCTCCAGCACCTCCTCCGCTTTTTGCAGGAAGTGCGCTTCCTCGTCGCGAACCCCCTTGGTACGAAAAAAGGCGCCGATGGTCCCCGTCTGCCGTTGCAGCTGGTAGGCATGGGCGACGTTTTCGAGCACGGTGAAGCTGCGGAACAGCAAGTTGAGCTGGAAAGTCCTCACCACCCCCAGCCTGGCGATACGGTGGGGACGCATTCCGGCGATGTCCTTGCCTTGAAAGTGAATCTTTCCGGCGGTCGGTTTGAGAAATCCCGTGATGAGGTTGAACAGCGTCGTCTTGCCGGAACCGTTCGGCCCGATGACGCCGAGGATTTCCCCTTCCTTGACGTGAAAGTCGAGCCCATCGACCGCGTTCACGCCGCCGAAGCTCTTCCTCAGGTCGTGGATCTCAAGCAGTGGTTTCACCTGCGTCCTCCTCTTCCACGATGATGCCTCGCCGCCGATCGACGAAGCGCTTTAGCGCCCGTGGTATTCCGACGATCCCGGCCGGAAAGAACAGCACGACCAGCATCATCAAGAAACCGCTTATGACGAAATCGCCCAAACCGAAGCCACGGGACAGCTCAGCGATCAATCTGACCACTCCCGTCCCTAGTAATGGACCCCATACTGACGTGGGGCCTCCGACGATGAGGAAGGAAAGGAATTCGATCGAATGCACGATCATGAAGGTCACCGGGTCGATATATGTATGATACGCGGCGTAGATCCCACCAGCGATCCCGGTGAAGAAGGCGGCGAAGACGAAAGCGAAGACCCGATAGTTTATTGTCGGCACTCCGATCGCTTCCGACAAGTCCTCCGCATCCCGTACGCCGACGATGGTTTTCCCCACCCGGGTCCGGTCGATCTGGCGCATGATCAACATGGTGACAACAAAAAAAACAAGCGCGAGATAGTAATACGACACGTTTCCCTCGGCGGATTGGTCGAACACCAGAGTGAACAGGTACGAGATCTCGATCGTGCCCGGGCCAGGGATCTGTTTGAACCCCTCTATGCCTCCAAAGATCGGTTCCGGGACGTTAAGGAAGAAATGGCGAATGATTTCGCCAAACGCGAAGGTAACCAGGAAGAAATAGGCACCCCGCAACCTCAGGGTGAGGATTCCGATCACAAGCGCGACGACGGCGGGGACAACGCCCCCCAGGAACAGGGCGAGCCAGAAGTTGAAGTCGAAGTGATGCATCAAGGCGGCGGTCGTGTAGGCACCGATCATCATGAATCCCGCCTGAGCGAAGGAGACCTGTCCGGTTCGATGGATGAGCCAATACCCCAGGGCCACGACACTGTAGAGGAATATGATGGTGATGTGATGTAAGTAGAACGGGTTATTGTTCAATAACATCGGCACCGCCAGGAGAACGACGGCACAGAGGATGCCGAGGCCCCATCTCATTGCGGTTGATTTCACGACCACCTCAACTACCGGATCTGAAAGACGGTTCCGCTGAACAACCCGGTCGGTTTTACCAGCAGCACCAACATGACGATCACAAACAAGAACACGTTGGTGATGTGACCGAAATACGTTAAACCGAAGCTTTCGACAAAGCCAATCAGAAACGCTGCGTAGATCGCGCCCGGTACACTTCCCAAACCTCCGATGACGATGACCAGGAACGCTTTCAACATCCAGAACTCGCCCATGTAGGCGTTGACTGAGAACACCGGTGCGATGATGGCTCCTGCCACGGCGGAAAGGCCCACCCCGATGAACATGCCGAGCATCGCGATCCTCTTCGTGTTGATGCCCAGCAGCCTCGCCGCATCATAGTCCTGCGCCACCGCTCGCATGGCCTGCCCACGCTTGGAGGTCTTGAGAAAGACCATCAGCGCCACGATTATCAGATAGGCAAACACGATGATCATGAATCGCTCGAACGAAAAACGCATCCCGAAAATGTCGATCACGCCGCTAAACACGCTATCGACACTCTTTTCGTTGATCCCGAAGACCAGGAGTGCACCGTTTTGCATGACCTGGGTCAGCCCTATCGAGACCACCAGACAGGGAAGCACCGCCCCACTGAGCCAAAAGCGATGGTAGAGATAACGCTCCGTCAGGATCGCCAATACGCCCACGATCAGCACCGCCAGCACGAAGGAGGTGTAAAAGTCGAATCCGAAGAGGGTGAGCATATAGTAGAGCATGTACGCGCCAAGCATGAGGAACGCGCCCTGGGCGAAGTTAACGATATGCATTACGCCGAAGATCAAGGTGACGCCGGCGGAGATCAGGCAATAGAGGCCAGCCAGCATGAACCCGTTCATCAAGGCCTGAAAGAATAGAATGGACATAGCTAAGCTCGATTCTTTTTGCCAGGAGTGCGTACATAACGCGGGGTTATCCCCACAGCATGCAAGCACCACACAACGGCAAAATGGTCATAGCAAGGTTTTATGGTCAAGGGACCGCCACGATCGGCGTACCAATGATCTGAATTTTGCCGTTCTTCCACTGGCTTACGAAAACCGGTTGGACAATCTGGGCGTCCCGCCCTATCTTCTCCTTTCCGCCCCAGGAAGACATAACGCCGGTGGACAGCAACCAATTGAAGTTCCCAAGGACATAATTTACCTTTTCGGTGTCGAGGGTCCGCGCCATCTTTATCGCCTCTAAGACGCCGACCGTGGCGTCATAAACCATCAACCCCAGCAGGTCCAGAATAACGCCTGGGTATTCTGCGTTGTAGGCCTTATTGATCCTCTCCATCTCTGGCGTGACAAACGGGGGGCCTGCTTCAAAGTCCACGCCGTACGCACAATAAACCCCTTCAAGCGCTTCTTTGCTGCCTGTGGTTTCTAATTGGACTTCCGGCTGTTGGCAAAGCTGCGACACCGGACCTTCCCAACCAAGCTCGTGCAATTGTTTCGCAATGAGCCCCTCTTCTACTGGATTACCTCCTGCCAAAATCATGTCCGGCTTGGCCGCGATGATCCGAGTCAGGTGCGGATAGTAGTCTTGGGTGCCAACCTCATAGTACTCAGTAATGATTGGTTCTATCCCAAACTCTTTCAGCGTCGCATGTACTCCGGGCACCGAACCCCTCCCGGCCTCGTCGTTTCTTGATGTCATTCCAACCGTCTTGACGTTCGGCAGGCCCCCTGCAGTGGCCCATTGCCAAAACGCTTCTTGGAACTCGGATCCCGTCGGATTGAGCCGCCATGTAAAGGGCTTGTCCGCACTGATGACGTTTTTAGACCAGCCGGTGGATAAGAAAATGATCTTGTTGGCCTCGAAAACAGCGTCTGACGCGGCGACCGATGGGCCAGAACCCATGGTGCCGACGACAAACTTTGCCCCGTCTTCGAAGACCAGCCTTTTTGCGGCGGCTATCCCGCCCTCGGCCGTGTATCTATTGTCGTAGACGGCATCGGTGAGCTTGTACTTCTTCCCACCGACGTGGAGACACGGCGTCGAGTTCAACGGGTGAGTCCCTTCGTTGTAATGCTTTACCGCGAGTTTCACGGCGTTGTGAAGCGCCTGGCCGGCTGCGGCCGACGCACCGCTCAGGGGTTGGTGATCTCCGATCATCAGTTCGTCTTTCGCATCACAAGTCGCGGCTGAGACCGAACCGGCCGCCATCAGAATAGAGACGGCAACGGGCAATAGGAATGATTTCCTCAGCATAAGTCCTCCTCTCAACTGATTACTTGCGATATGTCAACAATCACATCGAATACATCTAAAAACAAGGTGGCACTGCCTTCACCGGTCCGTGTGAATGCCCGGCAGCTTTGCAAGCACGGTATCCTTGTCCTGCACCGAAATTTCACCTCTCCCCCTCGAGATAGTCGTCAATGTAGTCGTGAACGATTTCCTCGAGGTTTGCTTCTTTCTGGAGTCCAAGCTCGTTGGCTCGGGCGGTTTCACAGTCTCGAGGCCCCATCTGGAAAGCCTCCGTAAGAATCGGATCTGGATTGACCGTGATCTTTCCCAAGCGACGATCCCCTCTGGCCGCCTGCAAAGCATCGATCATCTCCTGAAAGGTCACGGAATGGCAGGGGAACCCCACAGCACGATCATCGCTCAATCGGCCCACATCGATTTCA
>CAYLKA010000105.1:0-6863 GCA_964384125.1 uncultured Gammaproteobacteria bacterium
TTGCCCCGCACTATCGAGAATTTGTCCCGGTGGAATCTCGACCCCTTTATCCCGAGCTACTCGGATCTTGCCTTCAGCGGCCGCCGTCGTCGCAAAATCCATGATGATCGGTTCCGCTTCAGCCGCCGGGGCACCAAACGAGATTGGATTGGTGCTCATCCGACCTTCACGACCGCCAAAAGGAGCCGTGCGCATCATGCCCGGCCCTCCGGCCGTCATAATGAAGATCGAGCCCATGGAGGCCGCAAGTTCTGACCACTCACCTAACCGCCCAATATGGTTACACCGCACAATCCCGCCAATCGCCACACGGGCCATGCGCGCCTTTTCAACCAACCGAATGGTGAGTTCCTCAGCCGCAAGATGGCCAAACGCTCCACCACCTTCCATCAGCACCGTCGTATCCGTTTCGGAACGAAGTTGCGGGCGTTCGGCTGGGCGATAGCTACCACCCGCAATCTGGTCCAGATACTGTGAAACACGAATTACACCGTGCGATGGATGCCCTGAAAGATTCGCGTTTACGAGCCAGCGGGAAAGCTTAGCGGCAATGTCATCAGGCGCCCCCGCAGCGGCCAAGATTTGAGCCGTAGCATCGGTCAGCGGCTCCACAGCGAACGTCGGCATGCGATGTCCTCAAATCAACGATGAGCACCGACAGGCGAGCCGGCACACAGCGTATGGTACGAATTGGTTGGACGAGAACCAATCGTCGGGACCTACACGATCCGCCTACACCACCTGCACCGCATCGACTGCGCTTCGCGGAACATCAACGCTTGCCGCCGCGTCAAGAAGCAGTTCCCAGGTCGTATCAGGAATCTCGAGCGGCCCATTCGCCAACGCCTCACGGGACAAGTGCTCGAAGTCCCCGGGGACCTGTACGCGGTCAAACCCGTCGGCCGGAGCCGTCGAACGGATCGCATCGAGCTGCCGCTGAATGGCACTCCGGGCTACCTCGCCCTGCCCGAAGACATTCGGATCAATCGCAAAGGCAAAAACCCCCCACGCCTCGCCGCTGGCATCAACAGCACTACCGATGAGACCCACCGACAGCAGCGTGGTCATGACAGCAATAGCAGATCCCTTATGCTCGCCAAACGTCATGAGGATCCCACCATCATAAAAATCATTCGGGTCAGTCGTGGGTTGCCCCTTCGAATCACGGATCCAACCCTCAGGAACAGCCTTACCGCTATCACGGGCGACCCGGATCTTGCCTTCAGCCGCCGCGCTCGTCGCGAAGTCTGACACGAAACGATCACCATCCACACCCGGCGCACCGAAGGAGATCGGGTTGGTCGAGATACGGCCTTCGCTGGACCCGTAAGTTGCTGTGACCCCCCGCCGCAAAGCGTCCGATCCCAACGAGATGTACAGGATCACGCCAAGATCGGTAGCCAACTCTGCCCATTCGCCTAAACGGCCGATGTGGGTGGGATTCACAATCCCACCCATCGCAATCTGGCTCTCCTGGCACTTGGCCGCAAGCCGCCGCGTCAGTTCAGCCGCCGCGAAATGTCCAGGCCCACATTGACCATCGAGCAAGATGGTTGTCGGAGTCTCGGATACGACATAAGGACGGGCCGCAGGCACCATCGATCCCTCCCGGATCGCTTGCACGTATTCCGGCACGCGCTGAATGCCGTGGGATGGATGACCAGAAAGATTGGAAGTAACCAGCCACTGCGCGAGTTGCTCAGCCATATCAACAGGCATGCCTGCGGCAGAAAATATTCGAGCGGAGACCTCGCGCACACCATCGACCGAAACCAGCACCATCACGCACCCCCATACATACAGTCGGTGACTCTATGGTACGGACCGTACGCGTTGGATGAACGACGACCAGATCAGACCCTCTTCCGCAATGGCTGGTTCGTGTGACACGGACCACAGTGGCAGGTCCAACACCGCGGTGGCGTATCCCCCTTCACGCAGCGACACGTCGCGTCCGCCATGGGCACCTGCAATGCGTCTACTGGAATCCACGACGTGCGAGCTCCAGCATGGCTGTACGCGTCATTCCCTCCAGGCCCAGATCGTTAAGCGTGCGCCGGTTCGTATCGAGCGGCTCACCCAGCACGGTCAGACCAAGCGTGATGACCGCATTGATGACCGGGGTCGGCACATCAAGCACTGCACCAAGCCCAGCCCACGCGCGCAACCCATAGGGCACGTCCTCGGACAACCATCGTGTATTGAGTTGGCCCGGAGCCTTCAGCGCCGTCAGCATACGGCTGCCGTTAATTGTGGCCCATAGATCGGGCGGTTCTGAACGAGGCCCAAACCCGGCTGAATGGAAAGCCGCAGCCGCATCGGGCAAGTCATGCCCCAGCGCCGCGGCTACCGCACGCCGTTCCGCATCTAAAGCCATGATCGCGGACACTACACCGGGCGTCACACCCTCATCGTAGAAGTAAAACTCACCCCTCGACCGCTCGATTCGACCCGCATTCATAACAACGCCCGGCGGATGGACAACTGGATTTAAGGCACCGAGTCCGCAGGCAAAAACGTCCGGAAGCGTCTCAATGCCGGGAAAGAGTGTCGCAAGTGTTGCGTGAACCCGGGATGTTTCAGTTGCCGGCACCACGCCCAGGCCCACTCGGGGAACCACGCCCCAGATCGTGGCTTCGTCAGCCCCAGTCTTGCGACACACATACGGGGCCGTATCTGTCTCCCCCACAGGAATCGCCGGAGCCCCCATCTCATTCAAAATCCGCGCGACTTCGAAAGCACCCAGCGTTCCTGGCATTAAGGTGAGCGTATGTTGATCACGAATGTGAGGCGCAATCGCCCGAGTCCATGGTGCATGCGCGTAGGCCGGTACGATCAGCAACAACGTGTCAGATGCCGCCACGGCCTCTCCGATATCGTCGGTGACACCCGCTACGTGTGCAGCCCCCACACAGGCTTCCCCATGCAACTGAATCACCCGCTCGTCTCGCACGGGTTCAATCGCCTCGGCGAACGTCGGAAGTTCACCCAGCGTGACCGTGCAACCACCTAACGTCAGGTTCGCTGCTACCGCAAAACCTGTATTTCCAGCGCCAAGCACTGTTACGTCCGTTGCCACTAAGACCCTCCGTCATCGATTGAACCAACAACACGCGGCGCGCAATGCGCTACGGTGCAGTAATTCTGACACTACCCAAAGGTAAGCGTAGGATGCCTAACGATTCATTCCGCGTCGCCTTGACGGACGGCCTGCGGCACGAACGTGTCGTCGAGCACCGACAGCCCCTTGACGCGATCGGGGCCACACTCGATGTGGTGCCTGCACCCACCAACGATGATGAAGCGGTCGAACGCCTCGCTGGCTACGACGGCGTGATCTTCTCGCATGGACCATATCGCCTTCGCTCCTTCGACCAGCTACCCGACCTCATCGGCGTCATCGCCCCAACCGTCGGGGTCGACCACATAGACGTCGAGGCCGCGACAGCTGCGGGTGTGGTGGTTGGCAACATCCCCACATTTGCAACCGAGCAAACAGCCGACGTCGCTATGTACCTAATGCTGGGTGCTGTTCGACGAGTCCCACAGATCCTGGAGCAATGGCGCGCTGGCCAGCGGGGGATCGCTGACTGGGAACGACACGTCCAGCCCGTCGGCGACATGCGAGGCAGCGTGTTAAGCCTTATCGGACTCGGTCGTATTGCCCGAGCGGTGGCCCTACGGGCTCAAGCCTTTGGTACACGCTGCATCGCCTATGCACCCACAATTTCGCCATGGGAAGCTCAAGGTCTTGGGGTTGAACTGGTTGGCCTATCCGAAGCGTTTTCCACGGCTGACATCGTCTCCATCCACCTACCCTATACACCCGCAACGCATCATTTCGTCAATGCCGACCTGATCGCCCAGATGAAGCCTTCGGCCGTGCTGATTAATGTCGCACGGGGGCCCATTGTTGATGAGGCCGCACTGATCACGGCCCTCGAGTCAGGCTCCCTTGCTGGTGCTGGTGTGGACGTGTTTGAAGTTGAGCCGCCCACGCCAAGTACACCGCTCATCAACCTGCCAAACGTTGTCTGGACACCCCATATTGGTGGATCGACCACCGTCAGCATTCACCGCGTCGGGGAAGGCGCGGCCGAACAGATGGCGTGGATTGCCGACGGCTGTTGGCCACGTGACGTCATTAACCGGAGTGTTGAGCCTCGAAAACCACTACGGCATCGGGGATACCCACCACCGGCATGACGAACGACCGCGTTCGCTGGGGCATCCTTTCCACCGCCAACATCGCACGTCGTGCTATCGGCCCGGCCATCCACGCATCGCGCAACGGCGAACTTCGAGCTGTTGCCAGCCGGGATCCCGACCAGGCCCGTGCATTCGCAACCGACCTCGAAATCCCGGTTGCCCACAACTCCTACACGGACCTGCTGGGGGACGACTCTATCGACGCTGTATACATTCCGATACCGACCTCGATGCACCATGAATGGGTGATAGCAGCGGCCCAGGCTGGTAAGCACGTGCTCGTCGACAAACCATTTGCTGTGAATGCGTCGGAAGCTTCAGAAATGGTGCAAGTGTGCCGGAGTACCGGCGTCCAGCTCATCGAAGGCTTTATGTACCGCTACGATCCACGTCATGCCCGGATGCAGGAACTGGTCGCCGACGGTGCCATCGGAGCCCTCCGACGCGTCGTAATGGCATTTAGCTTCCCTATAGACCGCACCGAACCAAACGTTCGTCTATCGGAACCGCTGGCCGGGGGCGCACTTGGCGACCTCGGGACCTATTGCATCAGCGCCAGTCGTCTTCATATGGGTGGTGAACCCACCCGCCTGTTCGCCCAACTTGAAACCGACCCGGCTTTCGGGGTGGATATGGACGGAAACGCAATCCTGGACTTCGGTGCCAACCAGACGGCAATCGCCGACTTTAGCTTCAATACCACAGGCCGGCAGCACATCGAACTCGTCGGGGACGCTGGCAGCATCAATGCTCGACGGGCCATCGTTCCCACCAGTACAAGTAGCGCCATCGTAATAGAGAGGCCTGGGACAACGGTTACCGAACGCTTTGAACCCTTCGATAGCTATCAGGCCGAGGTCGAAAATATGGCCGATGCCGTACGCGGGGTGGACGAACCTCTGGTTGGAGGGGAAGAGGCCATCAAGAATATGCGGGTCCTTGATCTAGTTCGGGCGAGCGCCGCGAGTGGGCGATGGGAGACATTACGATGAAGCGAGTGACAAAACCCTCCGGTCAGTTCAACATCGTTCTTGAAGATGTCGCAGTTCCGGAACCCGGCCCCCATGAAATCCGGGTCCGGAGCGTCCGAAGCTTGATTAGCCGAGGTTCCGAGCTGTGGCACCGCTACATCAAGCATGAGGCCGTGGACCCCAACATCATGGGGTATTCGGTCGGTGGCATCGTGGATGCGGTTGGCTCCGAAGTCACAGGATTCATCCCCGGTGATCGTGTCGCTATCAGCGCCCCGCATGCTGAATACGTCATTGGCAGCACACACTCGCGTGAATACGCGGAGGGAGCCGAACCACAAGTTGTAGCTCTCCCTGACAACGTGAGCTTCGACCAGGCCACATTTTGGCCCCTGACCACCAGCGCCATTCAATGGGTTGGGGTCGACGATATTCAACCAGACCATACCGTGGTAATTGTGGGCCAAGGCCTTGTGGGCAGCTTAATGCTGCAAGTTGCTAAAGCAAATGGGGATGGGCGCCTGATCGCTGTCGATGCTCTCCCGATGCGTTGTGACCTAGCGAGCGAGCTTGGCGCGGACGTTGTTGTAAACACCTCAACGGAGGATCCACTTTCTCGTATCCTTGAAATCACGGATGGGCGTGGCGCCGACGTTGTCGTCTACGCGGTGGGCGGACGTGCTGGGCTTGATGCATTCGCTCAAGCCCAGCAAATGGTGACACGAGGAGGCCTCCTGCATGTCGTAGGCCTTTACGAAGATGCTCCGTTACCCCTTTCATCACGTCTTATCCAGCGGAAACGTCTCATCGGGGGAATATTGCCCGACAGCGATCGATACAAGGCGTCGGAGCGAGCTTTACGTCTTCTAGCAGACGGTCAGATAGCGACTGATCGCATGATCACGCACAGGTTTGACCACCTTGAGGCAGCGGATGCGTTCCGATTTCTTCACGATTGTCCCGCCGAAGCTTTTGGAGTTCTGCTGGTATGGGACACGGATACGCCGGACGTCTGAGTGCGTTGGAATCCACGTACATCCCGTACCACGAAGTGACCAGGGGAGAAGATCTGAACGGCAAATCACTGTTCCTGGTTGCGGGGGTCGGATTCGAACCGACGACCTCCGGGTTATGAGCCCGACGAGCTACCACTGCTCCACCCCGCGTTGAATTCTACCGGACGCGGCGACACCGTCACTTAAATTAATGGAGCATCGGACCAGCCGATAAGCCGCATTCTGTCGAAGACGACCATCTATCTGGGACCGCCGTTACCGACGGCCTCGTGCGATCTACCTGGGACTGGACGAGCAGCCTCGTAACGTCCCTGCTTGACCTTGCTTCTGGTAGAGGTTGGCCGTTTCACTCCCGTCGACGTATTAAGCCGCCCGGGCATCGTCACTGTGCTCCTATTCCGACCCTCGCTAGCAAAACCAGCTCGGGCGACGGGTATTACCCGCTACCACGCTCTCTGAAGTGCGGACTTTCCTCTCCGGCCTATGACCGGAGCGGTCGCCTAGCTGGCCCGATACTCCAACACCATCGTGACACAAAAAGAAACCTTAACCGGGAAAGAGTGAGTGTGAGGCACGCCGATTACCTGGACTCGATGGGAGTCGTTTGGCGCTCTGGATCTGCCAATCGGCAGAACTCTACATGAACCTCAACCTTGGGTGGCCACAC
>CAYLKA010000106.1:0-6645 GCA_964384125.1 uncultured Gammaproteobacteria bacterium
TCAGCGGCAGCGCAGGGTTCCCCCGATGCGTTGTTGGCGGACCGTGTGGGAGCTGCAATCGAGGCTGCGTCTGACCTCCCCGCGAACGCGATCGTGGTCGAGGCTAGTAACGGGGTCGTCACCATCACTGGCTCGGTCGTGTGCGAGGAGTGCGGGGGTAGCCGCACCCCGCCCGGCGTCGGCACGATTCAACAAAGCCTCGGAGCGGTCGTGCGCGCAGTCCCCGGTGTCGAGCGCGTGGAATTCGATTTGGACTACCAGCTACCGTAAGTCGGCGGAGGCGAAACTCAGGGGGCTGAGACTACCGCTTGTCGTCAACAAGAGTAGTAGGAGGCTTGCGTATTGAGATGAGTAGAACAATTTGAAAGGTCTAATTTTAGCTACGTGTCTTCTGTGTATTCCGGGACTCGCCGTCTCTCAGGAGAGCGAATTTGTTGGCGAGTGGTTACTCCGGTTAGAGCAGGACAATCGGATCGGAATGCCGGCGTTTGGTAGCCTCGTCATCCAGGAAGCGGGGGACAGCGTTGTCATCTACATCGATGGTGGCCCCGTGAACCTACTGGAGCTGGACGGCAATCGCATCCGGTTTGATTTCGACTGGTCAGATCTACCGGACCGTGGGCGTTTGAGCATACTGGAGGGCACACTGGAGAACGGTGCCATCAAGGGGACGGCTACTGAGGAGGGCGAGGACCGGGGCCCATGGGAAGCAACGCGTAGACCACCACGGGACGCGCAGCTGGCGCCGAGTCCGGCAGACTTGACCGGTATCTGGGGTCGACCGACGATTCTCAGTAAGCACGAGTTCGATCTGACCGAGGCCGGGGAAGCGTCCGATGCCACATACGACCCGACTATCGACGACCCGATTTTGCGCTGCGTCTCGGATGGCCTAATTCGATTGTCTCACGGCCCCTTCAGCATCGAGGTTGTGGAGCGCTCGGGTCGGTTGTTCGTCCTGCATGAAGATCTGCACGAGGTTCGGCGGATCTATTTGGACGGCAGAGATTTTCCGGTGGGCATCGATGATGCGAGCCTGGCGATGGGCTATTCGATTGGTCACTGGGAAGGCTCGACACTCGTCGTGGAATCCCGTGGGCTCAAGCGGACGGTCTGGGACGCGGGGGGCATGCCCATCTCGGCTGGATCACGCGTGACAGAGCGCTGGTACTTGGACGGCACGGACCAGCTGCACGTGGAATTTCAGCTGATGGACCCCGTCAATTACCATCGCCCGGTCGAGATGCACACCGTGCGCCAGAAACAACCAGATAATGTAGAGATCATGGAGTATTCGTGCGACCCGCACGCTTTCTACCGTAGCTTGCAACTGGAGGGTCGCTTAGACGAGTATTGGGGGCGGTCTAGCAATCGTCGGTAGCGCGCTACGCAGTCTGCCCCACGGACGATTCGGAGGATTGGTGGTGAGAGTCTCTCTTAAGTTTTTGGCCATTTTGGGCATTGTCTGTTGTTGCCATAGTCTCGCCCAAGGTCACCATGCGATTGCGGCAACCTATGATGAGGGCTCTCGGGGGACTATCGAAGGCGTCGTTGTGGACGTCTTTTGGGCGAACCCGCATGTCCATTACTACATGGAAGTCGTTAACGACGAGGGTTCGACGGAGCTTTGGGATATCGAGACTGGGAACCTGATTGGGTTGTCCAGGGTGGGATGGACGAAGGACAGAATCGAGGTGGGGGACCATGTCAGAGTCTCCGGCCAACTGGGCCGCAATGGGACCAAACGCCTCAATCTGGATAGGGACTCTTTGGAAATCCTAAGCGGTTCATGATGCCGAGAGTGAGGAGTTAGACTCATGCAGTATTCCAAGGCAGTCGTCGTGTGTACCCTGAGCGTGCTGGGAACGCAGGTGTTCGCAGCGGACCCCGAGCCTCTCAATATCGTGCCGGATGTGAAAAGCATAAGCTTCGATTCGCGCGAGGGCCCAGTCACGATCGGCCGCTATTCGAACGACATCATGTTGGTCAAGGGCTCGATTAGACCGATGGCTCCGACACCAGGTGTCACGCCGGTCGGTGAGCTTGAAGTTCTTGATGCCCTGCAGGATTCTGCCTACCTCGTCGTCGACACACGCACGGTGCAGACACAGTACGGCGGGACTATTCCCGGAAGCGTTAACGTTCCCTTCAACGAGGTCACCGACCGGCTCGATGAGCTGGGTTGCTCGGGTTCTTCGGATGCTTGGAGCTGTGAGCAGGCGCTTAACGTCGTGCTTTATTGCAACGGTCCGAATTGCGGCCAGAGCCCGATCGCCATGGCCGCCATGGTGGAGGCGGGCTTCCCTGCCGACAAGATTTCCTACTACCGTGGTGGAATGTTGGCTTGGACCTCGCTCGGACTCACTACCCGCGAGAACACGCACTTGAAGTAGATCTCCGATCTAGCTTTCGACGAGTCCCATCTGCTCCAGTACGGTCCGGCCCAGGAAGCCGTAATCGCTTGCCAGCGTGTCGCGGATCTCGAAGTGGTTAAAGCCGGTGCCCACCAGGAGTTCGACCGGCTTGCCCGCTGCCTCCACTGCGGCGGCGAAGTCTCGTCCGTGACGCTGAAATTCCGGCGTCTCGTAGGTTCCATAGGCGATAAGCAGCGGAGCGCGGACTTGATGGATGTGTCGTTGGGGGCTGAGCGCCTCCACCATCTCATCGGTCAAGTGCAGATAGGAGTTGCGCCATGACAGTCGCACAGGTTCTAGGTCATACATACCGCTTACGCATAGCCCACCCTTTATCATATCCGCCGGCAATCCATAGTCGCCTTGCCAGTCCGTAGTGAGCACGGAGGCTGCAAGGTGCCCACCTGAGGAGTGCCCTGAAACGTAGAGGCGCTCTGGGTCAGCTCCGAAGCGTTCCGCGTTCCGGTAGGTCCATGCCGTCGCATCTCGGACCTGCTTCACGAGTGTGGTGAGCCCGTCTTCTGCCTCTTCGACGCCAGAGAAGTCGAGGATGACCATGGTGCCGCCGTTGGTGACCAAAGACTCGGTCAGATACGTGAATTCGTTCGCGACGCCGTAGCGCCAAGTGCCACCGTGAATGAATACGTTCATTGGGCCGCCGTCGCTTTCCGCGCGGTAGACGTCTAGGGTCTCTGTCGGCCCCGATCCATAAGCGAACTCTAGTGGCGGTCCTAACCGCGCCTTCGCCAACTGGTTCTTGAATGCGTTCTGCTCTCTGAGTTGGTCTATGTTCGGAGCGTAGATCCTCTGGTTGTAGGCGTCATCCAGTTGCGCCTGATCCATATCCAGCCATACGGCTGGGCCCGTGCGTTGGGTGTCCTGCTGAGCCAGTGCCCGTGCAGTTGGAATTGCTACCCCGATGGCCGCGCTGGCTTTAAGGATATCCCGCCGACTGAGGCTTTGGTGTTTTCGTTCGTTCGTCATGTGTTCGGTTACCTTACGGGCTCTCTTGCCCGATAACTGCTGTCGGCTTGATCTCGATCATGGTGCCCGGGCGAGCGAAGCCCACTACGGTGATCAGAGCGCTAGAAGGATAGCGGCCGGTTTCGAAGTACTCTCCACGAATCTCGACGAATCGGTCGCCGTCGCGGACATCCTGAATGTAGACGGTCATCGTTACGATATCGGACAGTGTGCCACCGTAGTGTGCCAGGCGTTGTTCGATCAGGCGGAAGACTTCGCGCGTCTGTGCTTCGAAGTCGCCTGAAATGTCGTTGCCATTCTCGTCTGTGAGTGTCGTGTGACCTGCAACCCAGACGGTCGTGCCGCCTGCCGTGGCGACGGCTCGGGAGAACGCTCGTCGCTCGCCGTACTCGTCGATTAGGTAGTCCTTAGTCACTGGAAGAAGGTCCTGTGCCCATAGAGACGAAGCCGCCAGTGTCATCAGTGCCAACTGCATGGCTATTAAAGGTGTTCTCATTAGGTTCTTCTCCTGTAACTATCCGTGGGAATTCGATTCAACGCTTGGACGCAGTATGCCTCCTACAGCGGGAGATGCTAGAGGAACCACGCGGCTTGATAGGTGAAATACGGAAGGGTTATTTGGGAGGCGACTTCAGAAAGCGTCCGAGGCGAGAGATCACTAGTCGTCGTAGTCCTCCCCGTCGTCTTCCTCGTAGATGAACCCGTCGGATTTGCGTTCCAGGACCTGCACGTAGAGAGTGTTTGGTTCGC
Source organism: uncultured Gammaproteobacteria bacterium (assembly GCA_964384125.1). Classification (GTDB taxonomy): domain Bacteria; phylum Pseudomonadota; class Gammaproteobacteria; order Steroidobacterales; family Rariloculaceae; genus UBA6522. The sequence goes on from CAYLKA010000106.1 coordinate 4,149, forward strand.
GCCGTGACGGTCTGCCGGTCACGACGAGCTCATCGCCCTGTTGGAACGTAGAGCGGGAGAAGCCGGCCTCGACCATCTCCCAGCGGTCGTCCAGCAGCAGCATCCAGTCTTTTCCTTCGCCCTCGTCTGTCAGTGCGGTTGCCGTGAGAAAGGGGTGGGGGTTGGTGAAACTAAACTCCTTGGTCACTGCGGAGATTGTGATGGACACACCGGGAGTAAAATCGGCATCAATCGAGTGGTGTGTCCAAGCGAGCCCGACGTACGAACAGAAAATTGCCACGGTCAGGTGCTTCATCATTGACGGTCCTTAATCTTTTTCGGTCCGTTTGCTCATGGTATCACGCGAGATACCAGCATCAGGGGCCTCAAAAACCCCCTTATTAATTCAACGGTTATCCACGACTATTCGACCGGTCTTGATCACGACCCGAATATCCAAAACGCTCTCGATGTCGGTCAGTGGATCGCCATCGAGAATTATAATGTCTGCGAACTTGCCTCTGTCCAGCGTGCCAAGCGCGTCGTCGCGACGTGCGGCCAGGGCGGCGTTCTTCGTCAGAATTGCGAAGGTTTCTTGATCGGAAAAGGACTGTCCGAGGGCAGCTAACTCACGGCGCAGCGCCTCCTGGGGGGGGAAGTCGGAGTCAGTGCCCAAGCCGTAGATAATGTCGGCATCCCAGAGTTCTCTCGCGTTCGCTGAGGCTGGCGAGTCAGGGTCGGCCGAGGTAATTGCGCCGAGCGTCGACGTCATGACCACGCCATATTCGGCGTTGTTGCGCCCAGCTTCGACGATGTTCGAAGCCGTTCCCGGCGCCAGGCGGCCCATGTGTGGGGTACGGGTAAGGTAGCCACTGCCACCTCGCAAAGCGGCGATCGCATCCCCGACGGACTCTATGTGGGTTATAGCGAGGAGACCCTGTTCATTCGCCTCATCCCTTGCGATAGACATGAGTTGCTGTTCACGTCCGCTCGGCGTCGTGCGCACGGTCGAAGCGATTCCGTCGAGGCCCGCTAGGGCCAGATCCCGAACCGCTTGGCGAATTTGCTCCTCGGTTATTGCGCCTCCCGTAACGCTTGCGAGTGGGACGGGACCCGTCACCAGAAGCCGTGGCCCCTCGATTTCACGGGATTCCAACCGGTCGCGCAGTTCCAGTATGTGCTCAAGTGAATCATCTGTGGTTACCAGTGTGGTGAAGCCTGTTTCGAGGTACCTCTGCATGTGCTGGGGGGCCTGCTCGAGCCATTCGTCGGGGTCGCCCTGGATAACCTGACGGTGAGCGTCGGTGAACGCTGGAATAACGGTTAATCCCTCAGCGTCCAGTGCGGGAAAGTCTGAGGTACTTGCGTCCTCTTCGTAGGCCGAGATTCGGCCATTTCGAATAACGAGTGTGCCTCTTTCGACTATGCCGCCGTTGCCGTCCAGTATTCGCCCATTGCGTATCAGGAGGTTTTGGCCGCTAGCGCTTTGAACCAAACCGAGACTTAACAGTAATGTCAGGCCTGTTAGAGTCCTTGTCTTCATATGCTCCGCTCGTCGTGTTCAACTGGATTCAGTTAGCTCTACGAGAAAAAGTGGAGGGCGCTCGTCGACGTAGTTATGGTCTATCGGAAGGTACGCTATGTTCTCGTGGACTGCGATGCCCGAGATTTGTCCGCCGCCTTCGATACCTAGCGTGCGAACGACGCCTTGCGCCGGGTCGATGACGAAAATGGTGTTATAGGTCTCGCTGACGGCAAAAAGCCGTCCGTCCGAATAAGCGAGACCCGAGATCTGATATTCCGTAAGCCTTCGCCCCGGTTTCTCTTGTCCACGGAGACTGTCTTCCAACGCTATTTCTCGAACTAATCTGCCGTTGTGATCCAATATGGATATCGTCAGTGTTTCGTCGGAGGCGAGGTAGTACTCCATCGACTGTGGATTAAAGGCTATGCCGGAGAATTCCGTCTCACCACTGTAACCGGACACCTCGATCTGAGCGTCCGCCGCGAAAGTTAGGCCCGCCTCCTTCCGCCACACGTCTATCCTTCCCGTCTCGCCGATGATAGCGATCCGCTTATCACCGATGACGCAGGTCGCTTCCACGCTCCCTTGGCGCATCACTAGAAGCCCTCCTGCCAGCTCCGTTCTGGATTCGATATTCCTAAAATCATCACTTACGATAAAAAGCTCCGCCTGATCAGTCACCACGGCGAAAACACCTTCTTCCAAATAGGAGATGCCGGAGGGTTGCTCGATTTCGAGAGGCAGTTCATAGGCTGGGACGGCGGCAGCGTAGTCTGAGAGCTGGATGGGGCCTAACCTTGGGTCTGCGATGAGATTGCTCTCGTCGTCACCAAAGTAGTCTAAAAGAATGTAGACACCTAGCCTGGTGTTGGTCAGGCTAAAGCCGAGGATGATGGCGACCACCACACCTATAAGCGTTATGGGTGCACAGGTCCGCAGGTTCCTGCTTGACGGTATCGAATTAATTTCGCCGTCCTTTTTGTTAGTTGTCGG
>CAYLKA010000107.1:0-6582 GCA_964384125.1 uncultured Gammaproteobacteria bacterium
GTGAATAATGCTAACGGACTCCTTTACCGTGTAATTGACCGAATTTGCTGACATCCATTGTATCCTTTCGAGCGCCTGGTATGCCCATTATGGAGAAAATGCTTGGTACCGCAGACGAATTACAGTCTCTTCGGAATGCGCTATCGAAACAGAGCGCTATAGCTTCCCTAAGTGCTCATGCCATACTCCGATAGAGTGGGCAACCCGGCTATTGGTATAGGATCGACTTTCGTTTAATCAGAGGGCGGTCTTAGTCCATGATTGATATTACTCAAATGAAAGACAAATTGCCTCATAGCTGCTGCCGTAATGACCGGCACACTTCAAAAAAAGGCGGCTTTCCGTCTCGATAACTAGGCGGTGAAAATGACCCCGCAAGAGAGACAGATGGCCGAAGGCCAGCGAACGGCGGCGGAATGACGACCGAAGCGGATCTAACCACACGGAGAGGGAAAAGAATGCGTGGACGACGCAAGTGTCAGAAGAGATGATTGAGGTCTTCGCGGCGATGGAAGATGCCCCTGAGGTTTTAGTCGCCATTCTGACAGGAACAGGAGAAAAGGCTTTTTCGGCTGGTACAGGTCTCGGGAATGCCAAGGGGCACAAAGTCTCGACCGTTGGAGAACATTTAGCAACACACGGTCAAAGGACGGGAATATGAACCGTTATGGAGAAAATACACAACCACAAGCCGCCGCGGGCTGGCAACTCGCGCGCCTTTCTTCGCCCAGCGCGTTGTTCGGCGCGAATGGGATGCGTATGGGCTCAGATGGGAAACTCTACGTTGTCCAAGCGTTCGGTAGTCAGGTGAGTGCCGTAGATACCGGCAGCGGCGCGTGTGAGACAATCTCACCAGTTGGTGGTCCGATTGTTGCGCCGGATGACATCGCTTTTGATTCGCACGATGTCATGTATGTGACCGAGGTCATGAATGACCGGGTGAGTGCGCGGACACCCAGTGGTGAGGTCCGTGTGATCGCCGATAATGTCCCAGCAGCCAACGGCATTACCGCCCACCATGATCGGCTGTTCATGGATGAATGCCGCCCCGGCGGACGATTGTTTGAACTCTATCCTGATGGTCGGGAGCCACGTGTCATCGCTGATAATCTGTCTCTGCCAAACGCACTCTCGGTAGGCCCTGACGGGCAATTATATTTTCCCCAAGTTTTTGATGGTGAGATTTGGCGCTGCCCGATTGAAGGGGGGGCGCCTGAGCGCTTCATGGATGGCTTAGCTGCGCCGATCGCGGTCAAGTTCGATCAAAACGGCCTGCTGACAACACCCCAAGCCGCCAGCGGCGAGATCACGAAGATTGACATCCAAAGTGGTGAGAAAACGACCGTCGCAAATGTTCGGCCGGGGATCGATAATCTCGCTATTGCGGACGACAATCGGCTGTTTATTTCTCACTTTGTCGACGGCGGTGTGGCTGAAATCCAAGCTGACGGGACCGAGCGTATCCTGGTCCCGGCCGGCTTACTCGGTCCGTTCGGTATCACTGTGACGAGCGATGGAACGGTGTATGCGGCCGATGGCCTGAGTATGATTTCCATCAGTCAAGACGGACAAGTCAGCCGACCGACCATGTTGGCCCATGAAGGCTTTCCGGGGTTTATCCGAGGTAGTGCTGCCGGTCCGGCTGGCAGTGTGTATGTTACCACCACAGCTGGTGAAGTCCTGCTCTATAACTTTAGCTCACGTGAGCCGCAGATTTTGGTCAGCGAATTAAACGAATTGTACAACCTGGCGCCAACCCAGGACGGCGCCGTTGTGGTCGCAGAAGGCGGAGAAGGTCGGCTGCTCAAAGTGACATCTGATGGTAACGTTACTGTCCTAGCCCGTGATTTGGGCCGACCGAATGGAGTTGCCGTCGCCGACGATGGATCGTGTTATGTCAGTGAACCGGACAAAGGCCGGGTCTCGCATGTGAGTGGTGGGACATCGACTCTGGTCGAAGGACTCTCATCACCGGAGGGGCTCGGCTTACTGGGAGATCAACTCTTGGTTGTTGATTCAGGTAGTAAAGAGCTCATCGCTGTTTCACTCGGAACAAAACAGCAACAAACAATTGCTTCCGGTTTGCCGGTCGGCGCGCAACCCGGAGTGACACCACAACTACTCATGGGCATTCCTGGTGTGATCCAGATCCAAGGCCCGCTCACACCATTTTCTGGCCTAGCGGTAGGCGGTGATGGCAGCGTCTATATCGCTGCTGATGGTGAGGGCAGTGTGTTAACCCTTAAACGAGCGTAGGCACCACTGACCGCGACCGTCGGTCTCGGGTTCTACGCCGTGCTGGTTGGTCCGCTTGTCGCCCATGAGGGCATTGGCGCATTTCTGGCGGGTGTAATCCTCGCGGTCATTATCGAAGGGTATCGCCGGGCGCGCTGACCCTATCCTGACCCCGTCGGTGTCACGGAGGGAGCACAAACCGGCTAAGTTATTGGAAAGAAAGTGGAGCCGATGAGAATTGAACTCACGACCTCTAGAGTGCGATTTCGTTAATAGGCTAACGATTTCAGTAATATAGGGGGCCTGGGTGTGCTTAATCGCGCAAAATGACGCACAATCCGCAACCCATACGCAACCGAATCGGCAGTGCACATCAGCGTTCCAGCGCCCCGTCAACACTCTTGTGAAATAAAAACCACTAATCTTGTTCAAGGTAGCTACCGGCCCGTGCAATGACCTTCAAGTCTGTCGGTTTCCGCTGGGCATCGAAATTTCAATCCTCGACGTTTTTGAGAACGTGAGTCAGCTTTTGTTGTCCTGCGTTTGATCTCGGATTTCGACCTCGACAAAAACCGCTTCGGTCCATTTCGCCCGCATATAGGTCCACGGACGTAGTTTCTTGAACCCCGCGCTGCTCCGCTCGGGATCGTCGAGAATGGGGATGGCCCAGCCGGTGACCTCTGTGCCTTGAACGAGCATGGTGACTCCTGCGCCACCTTCGAGGTGTTTCCACCAGTCGGAGTCACTCCCAATGTAGACCATATTCCCCTCACGTAGATAATCCACCGGAAACGTTGTCATCTCCGACGAGTCCTGCTTCTTCATCGTGATGAGCATGACGCCATCGCTCAGCAATCCATGCCGCTCGGATTGCAGGATGACCGGCACGAGCGGATGGTAGGCCGCAGCGAGTACGGAGAGGCCAGCTAATATGGAAATAATAGTGATCATGCGTTTTCCCCAACCTTTATAACGTGAGTCAGCTTTTGTTGTCCTGCATTTGATCTTGGATTTCGACCTCGACAAAAACGCTTTTATTCCATTTCGCCCGCATATAGGTCCACGGACGTAGTTTCTTGAACCCCGCGCTGCTCCGCTCGGGATCGTCGAGAATGGGGATGGCCCAGCCGGTGACCTCTGTGCCTTGAACGAGCATGGTGACTCCTGCGCCACCTTCGAGGTGTTTCCACCAGTCGGAGTCACTCCCAATGTAGACCATATTCCCCTCACGTAGATAATCCACCGGAAACGTTGTCATCTCCGACGAGTCCTGCTTCTTCATCGTGATGAGCATGACGCCATCGCTCAGCAATCCATGCCGCTCGGATTGCAGGATGACCGGCACGAGCGGATGGTAGGCCGCAGCGAGTACGGAGAGGCCAGCTAATACGGAAATAATAGTGATCATACGTTTTCCGCCACCTTTATAGTGCAGATGAAGCTGACACCGCCAGTCCAACTAAGAAGGCGCGGTACCCCCTTCTCTTTGATTTCCTTGGTCAGAACTTCCGGGTCCAATTCTATAAATCTGGACATGGCTTATTCGTTGGACCGGGCTCACTCCGTCATCGGTTTCCATTCGGACGCCAATCGCTGAGCTTCCGCGATTTGTTGTGGCGTCATTACCACGGCTAACGCATCGCGAGCACCGGCCGCCGGTTCTGGATCGGTCATTTCTCCCGCGGCCACTCACCAGTGATGGTACAGATGGATTCTGGGACGACTGGACGCCCTTTGGAAGTGTCATTAGATGGGCGTCAGGCGAGGGGCTCACACCGAGCGCCCATCTCCTAGCCCATATTCTTCACCATGCCGCCGTCGATGTCATACGCCGCCCCCGTGATAAAGCTGGCGCGTTCGGAGCACAGAAAGGCGACTAGGTCGGCAATCTCTTCAGGCCGGCCAAACCGACCGAGCGGAATATTGGCGGCGGCAAAGTCGTTGATCATCCCGTCTGGGTCGTCGGGATTCAACGTCTTTGCCAGCCCATCCCACAATGGAGTCTGCGTCGGCCCTGGGCAGACGGCGTTCACCAGGATGTTATCCTTGGCCAGTTCGTCGGCTAAGGTTTTGCTCAGACTGATGATCGCCGCTTTCGTGGCGTTATAGTCGATCAATCCCGCGTTGGGCTGTTTGCCGAAGATGGACGAAATATTGATAATCCGGCCCCATTTTTTTTGTTGCATCAGAGGAATGGCCAGCCGGGAGCAGCGAATCACGCTGAACAGATTAATATCAAGATTCTCTTGCCACTCCTCATCTGACAGCCCCAGCCCCTCACTCAGATGGTACCAGCCAGCATTATTGACCAGGATATCCAGCTTGCCGAACTGCTGGACCGTTGTGTCAAAAAGTGTCTGGATGCCTGCCGCTTGACTGACATCAGCCTTGACTGCTAGGGCCTGCGGACCTAACGCTTGGGCGGTGCGCGCTAATTGCTCCTCACCGCGGGCGCAAATCACGACGTGTGCCCCCTCTTTGACCAGGCACTGGGCCATGGCCTCGCCCAGACCGTAGCTCGCTCCAGTAATGACCGCTACGCGATCTTTTAAACCAAGATCCATATCTGCCTCCTTCCCACGTTATCGCCTATCAATTCGGGGGGGCGAGAGCAAACGATACTGAAGAAGTCATGAGGGACTTTGCGGGCGTAGACATCTACCGTCTTTGCTTTGAGATGGAGGAGTCCGTACCGGCCCGTTAAGGCCGGTGCTATAATAGGGCTTGTAGTAATTTGTAGAGAAGCGGATAAGGTTTCAATCCTCACCGGCCCGTTAAGGAAAGAATAAGTCAGACTACAGGGTTAACTCATAGCTCGAAGAAGGAGAGCGTATCTTGCAGGCAGACAGGGAGCAACTTCAGGCAGAATTGGCGTTGCGGGGTCTCGAGCCGGGCGATGGCGTGTGTGTCAGTCATGTCATCCAGGCAGCCTCCAACACTATCTGGAAGGCCATCTCTCAACCCGGTCATCTTAAACAATGTCATCCGTTTTGTCGGGAAACCACCATTTTACAGTGGCCGGGCGTCGGTGCGAAAGACACCCTCACGTACTACAGTGGCGTCCATTATCAACGCGATTTTGTGACGTGGATCGAGGGGGTGGGATACGATATAGAAGTCGGTCCTCCGCCGGACAAGACCGCCCGCGTGTTGTGGCGCATCAAAGCGCTGAGCGAGCAGCGTAGCGAGTTGATGATCAAGGTGACGCCATACTTAAAGTCGAACTTGCCCGAAAACCGTAAACAGTCCTATCAACGGAGGTTTTTTGGCGACACGATTGCCCAGTATCTCGATAGCGTCGTCCAGGGCGTCGACCACTTCGTTACTACTGGCCAAGCAGTGCGAAAGAATCAGTTCGGGACGCACCCGATTTATTCCGATTGAACAGGGCGCGTATAGCATGGAACGGAGCGATGCAGCCATGTTTCGTCAAGCTCTGGGCTAGCCCCGTGTCCGACATCGGGCGCTTGCGGAATCCCTTTCGTACTAGGGCTGGCGGGAAGTGCCGTCCTGGATCTTTACAAATAGAGAAGGCAACCATTTGGACCCGGATAACTTCAGGAATCGAATCTGGCCAAAGCTCCTGGTCGAGGCCGGACTCCGAAAGATCCGGATTCATGACCTGCGCCACACGTACGCGTCGCTCCTGATCCAGAACAACGAGTCCTTAGCCTACGCGAAGGAACAACTGGGCCACCATTCGATTGCGGTGACGGTGGATATCTACGGACACCTTATGCCCGGCGGGAACAAGGCAGCCGTGGATAAACTGGACGACGACACGCCCGCGACCGTGCAACCATCCGCAACCCTACCGCAACCTGGGAATACCCAGGCTCGCTAAAAACCTCGTAAGTTATTGAAAAGAAAGTGGAGCCGATGAGAATTGAACTCACGACCTCAGCGCAACGCTTCGCGGCGGAGTGGAAGCCAAAGTCGGATAGCGGTTCTGAGTTAAACAGCGTAAGTACCGACAGTGGCGAAGGCGTGCCCGAACTTGAGACACCACAGGCGGATTGCTTCGTGACTGACGACCACCCCCCGTTCGGCCAATAGCTCCTGAACCTCACGGAAGCTGAGGCTGAAGCGATGATACAGCCAGACAGCGTGGGCAATGATTGCAGGCGGAAAGCGGTGATTCTTATAGGAACTTGTGGTACGTGCAGACATACGATGATTACTGCACGCCACAGTGACTTCCCACAAGGGACCGACAACTTGACAATACCCGTGCGTTCTCTATCTCTCCTGAGTACTTGAGGACCCTTACGCATAATCAGCAATTTCAAACACTTCATGCGTCTTTTCCCTTCGCTCTTTTACGGTTGGATTGTCACAGCCTGCGCT
>CAYLKA010000108.1:0-6536 GCA_964384125.1 uncultured Gammaproteobacteria bacterium
ATGATCGTTTCTTTCCGATGTATCTCCAGCTGCGTGAGTGGATTGCTGAACGAAAATACGGGGAACTCGGAGCGATCACGATGGTGCATCACAACGCCCGGGGTCGACCCTTTGAGAATGGCTATCCGCCATCGCATTTGTGGCATCAAGGCTCACATCAACTCGACACGTTGCTGTCACTCGTACAACGGCCACCTCGACGGCTGTGGGGTCTTACGACGACGCCGGCACATAGCGCCTGGCCTGCTGAGTCACACGTTAGCGCCATTATCGAATTTGATGGCCCGGTCGTTGTGAGTTACACGGCGACGTCGGATGCCCAGGCCTACGAGATGTATCTGCGCGTCGAGTGTGGAGAGGCAGCTCTCACGCTGTCCGGTTTCTCGGCCAATAACTCAGATTCCGAACTGCGTGTAACTCCGCGCCAGCCCCTAGTCCGCCATCCGCGTTCGGAAGTGTTTCCCCAGGGTAAACCTGAGCGGCTACCGGGCGCTGATGGCGCGCGGACCGGTTGGGCAGCGGTTGAATTCAACATCTGGTCCAACTTTTGGGATCACGTCGTTAACGGGACTGAGAATGAGACGTCGGGTGCGAACAATCTACAGACCATGCGGGTGTTGGACGGCATTATCCGATCGACCAACGAAGGCGTAGCGATCCAATTATAATCCCGGGTCGTACAGGAATCCGTTCATCGATAGGTGAGCCCCAACTGGATCCAGTAGTGCCGGTATTTGTTTAGGAGGTTTGGAATGGGTGAAACATTGCGTGTCGGGCTTATTGGGCTGAGCGGGATTTCTGCTAAACGGGCACGGGATGGTGACCGTGTGGGCTGGGGGACTCGTATGCCGAATTCACATGCGTCGGCTTATGCATATGTCGAGGACACGGAGGTTGTGGCGGTTTGTGACATCGTGCAACCGGCGATCGATAGCTTTGTGGAAGATTGGAAGACTAAATGGCCAAGGGTCCAGACCTACACCGATTACCGCGAGATGCTTGGAGGCGCTGACCTCGACATTGTCAGCGTGGTTACGGGTGATGATTTTCATGCGCAGTTGGTCGTTGATGCCGCTGAGGCTGGTGCAAAAGGGATCATCTGTGAAAAGCCGATCGCGAGCACCTTAGCTGATGCTGACCGCATGATCGCCGCAGTGGAAAAGGCCGGAATCCCCATGCTGGTCGACCATACGCGGCGCTGGATGATTCCTTGGGGCCAGGCGGCCGAAGCCATCAAGCAAGGAGTAATTGGTGACGTTGTCCGTGTTGTCGCGAATGAGGGTGGTCCACGCGCCATGCTATTTCGTAATGGCACTCACCTGATTGATTCCATGGTTTGGTATGCAGGTGGCAATCCCACGGCCATCTATGGATTAACGGAAGAGCGGTTCCCTGACTATGGACCACGATATGCTGGAGATGGTGGTCATGATCCAGATACGGATCCGGCGGTAAGTGCGCTGGTGGAGTTCGATAACGGCGTTCGGGCGTTCATCAATTTATGCAAAGCCACCCCCTCCTTCACCTTTGAAGTTGACGTGTATGGGACAGAGGGCCGGATGGTTGTCACCGAGGATGATGTGCGGATCACCCGTGAAGATTCGGGGGTTCCGACAGGGGTTCAGCACAGCCTGGGACATGCGACAGCTCACCTGCCACGTGATCACTATACGCATGGTGCGATTGCTGGTTGCGTGCGCGAGATGGTCCAACTTGTACGGCATGGCGGTCAGCCCACGAGTGACGGGCGAGAAGCTCGCAAGACCCTCGAGATTATGCTTGGGATCCTGCAATCGCAGGCGCGCGGCGGCGTTCGCGTGGAGTGCCCGATAGTCGATGCCTGATAGGCCGCTGTTGTTGACCTAGAGCGTGATGGTTTGTCCTGTTCGTGCCGATTCGTAGGCGGCGAAGATCACGCGCAGTACCTCAAGACCCTCGGCTCCGGTGATCGGAGGCGGAATTTCACCGAGCGCAGCACGCACGGTTTCGCGGACCCATTGTGTGTAGCCCGCAGTTAATTTGTCGTAGTGAAATTTCCGGTTGGGATTCTCATTCATTGTGGGGGCCGTGCCATGCCACTCGAGTTCGCTGCGGTCAGCTGCACCGTGCCGGAGCCAGCCTTGGGATCCCCAGAACGTTGTATCGATCTGGTAGCCCTGGTCGAGTAAGTAGCCGGACACGATGGAGGCATGCGCTCCGCTCGTCATCCGCAAATTCACCATGGCGAGATCCTCCACATCGATCGATGCCCCGCCAACGACCGGGGCCATCGCTTGAACCTCGGCCACCTGCTCCCCGGTGATATACAGGATGAGGTCGAGTTGGTGGATCCCTAACCAAATCAAGTGGCCGCCACCAGAATCTGATTTGTTGAAGGTCCAGTTGCGGCCGGCTGGATTCCAGATGCGCGTTTGGTCGGCAAGCGTCATGGTGCGCACGGCATAGAGATCGCCGATGCCGCGCTGTTGGTAGATCCGTCGTGCATCCTGAGCCCAGGGCGCAGAGCGATTGCCAAGCGCGAGCATCAAGTGCACCTGTTTTTTGTCGGCTAGATCGGTGAGTGCACTGAAATCGTCCGGATTCACGCAGGCCGGCTTTTCGGCGAGGACATGGGTGCCAGCCTCGAGCGCTGCTTGGATGAGTGGGGGAGCTCTACGGGCCGAGGCGGTCACGATGGCCATCAGCGGGTCCTGATTCCGCAGCATTTCATCGAACGACCGGTACGTCGCAGTGATCTTGTCGCCGATGATCTCGTGGGCTTCGTCAAATACGGCGCCATCCTCATCCACGATGCACACGTCCGAGATGGAGTCGAGGTCCCGGATGGCATTGACGTACGCGGAAATGTGAGCGGCACCTTCATGTGTAACTAGGGCTACACTTGCCATAGCAGTCCTCCTCACGCGATCCAGTTGGAAGCGCGCATGCGTGTAATTATCCGTCTATTCCGGCTGATCGGAAAGCCGCGCCACCCGCGCGGGTCACAGCGTGATGTTTTGCCCTGTGCGTGCTGACTCGTAGGCGGCAAAGATCACGCGCAGCACCGCCAGACCTTCGGCCCCTGTGATTGGAGGTGGAACCTCTCCGAGTGCTGCGCGCAAGCTCTCCCTAATAAATGGCGTGTAGCCGCCGCCAAAATTGTTGTAGGTCAGGCGTCGGGTCGGCGGTGATCCAATCACGACTTCTGGCACGGTGCTGTGCCATTCGAGTTCATCCCGATCGGCCGCACCAAACCGGAGCCAGCCTTCAGCTCCCCACAATGTCATGTCGATTTGGTACCACTGGTCCAGTAAGTAGCCTGAGACCAGTGATCCGTGTGCACCACTTGCCATCCGAAAATTTACGAGAGCGAGGTCTTCGACATCGATGGACGAACCACCGACTAATGGGGTCATGGCCTGGACCTCAGTCACTGCATCTCCGGTGAGGTACAAGATGAGATCTAGCCAATGGATACCGAGCCAGATGAGATGTCCACCACCGGCCTCTGATTTACTAAATGACCAATCACGCCGTTTCGGGTCCCAAATCCTGGTTTGGTCCGCAAGCGTCATACCGCGAACGGCATATAGATCGCCGATGCCTCGTTGTTGCTGGATGCGACGTGCGTCTTCAACCCACGGGGCGAGACGATTTGTGAGTGCCAGCATCAGGTGGACCTTTCGTTTGTCCGCCAAATCCGTGAGGGCTGCGAAATCATTCGGATCGAAACAGGCTGGCTTTTCCGCCACCACATGAATGCCGGCATCAAGCACTGGGCGAATCAGCGGTGGGGATTGGCGACCGGACGCAGTCACGATGGCCATCGCTGGGTGGTGGGATTGCAACATCTCATCGAGTGACTGATACGTCTCGTGGAGCTTTTCGCCAATGACCTCCTTGGCCTGGTCGAATACTGACCCATCCGCATCTACGATGACGGCGTCGGTGATGCTGGGAATATCCCTGATTGCTTCAAGGTATGAGGGGACATGTCGTCCGCCCGCATGAACAACTAACGCTACGCGTGCCATGGCTAGGTCCTCCGGTGGTCCTGTGTAGGACCGATCTGGTTGAAGGTGTCTACGTCGTGTGCATCATTTTGGGTTTATGTGTGAAATTCAGTGAAGCGTGATTGTTCGGTTGGTGTGGGCTGATTCATAGGCGGCGAAGATGACCCGGAGTGCTTCAAGGCCTTCAGATCCGGTTATCGGGGCCGCGGTTTCGCCAAGGGCCGCGCGCAAAGTGGCCCGGATCAACGGCGTATAGCCCCCGTCACCGATCGCCTCGTCGTACTTAAAGGTTCGGTCAGGGTTTTCATTCATGGCGGGTTGGGTGCCGTGCCACTCCAGTTCGTTGTACTCGGCTGTCCCGTTGTGCTGGATGTGGTAACGCATCCAGCCACCCGATCCCCAGATCGCCATGTCCTGCTGGTACCAGCGATCCAGCAGATATCCGGAGACCAAGGATCCGTGCGTGCCACTCGCCATTCGGAAATTCACCAGTGCGAGATCTTCCACATCGATCGGGCCGCCTCCGACGTTCGGAGCCATGGCCTGAACCTCGGTTATATGGTCGCCCGTCAGGTACAGGATGAGATCGACCCAGTGGATGCCCAGCCAGATGAGATGTCCGCCCCCACCTTCGGATTTCTTGTAAGCCCAGGGTTGGTGCGTCCAATCTGCATTCCAGATGCGTGTCTGGTCGGCTAGCGTCATGCCACGGATGGCATAGAGGGTGCCGATACCATCCTGTCGGCATATGCGGCGTGCGTCTTGAACCCATGGTTTGAGCCGATTTCCGAGTGCCAACATGAGGTGTGCGCTATTGGCGTCGGCGAGTGCGACGAGGGCGGCGAAATCGTCTGGATTGATGCAGGCGGGTTTCTCCGCCGTGATGTGAATCCCCGAATTGAGTAATGGCCGAATGAGTCCAGGTGCCCGTCGGCCCGACCCTGTCACGATGGCCATCACCGGATGATGGTGTTGCAGCATGGCATCGACTGAATCGTACGTACCACGCAGCTTGCTGTTCAAAACCTCGCGTGCCTGGTCGAAAACCGATCCATCCTCATCCACCACAACAGCGTCATGAATACGATCCAGATCCCGAATTGCAGTGAGATATTGGGATACGTGGGCACCCCCTTCATGGGTAACGAGAGCTACGCATGTTGGTGGGTGCTCAACGGCGGCCAATAGTCAACTCCTCGTATGTATGTATCAATCTCGGTTATGCGGGAAGTTCTGGCATCCAGTCGGGCCGTGTCAGGCGCCCCTCGAAACTGTAATACGGGTCCTCGGTGTCTAGGGGCAACTGGACCGTTTGCCCGAGTTCTGCTGATTTATAGGCCGCGCGCACGAACTCCGCGTGCTGGCGTCCAACACTTTGGGGAACAGGGATTGGCTTCCCCTCCAATACGCATGTGACCCATAGTCGGCTCTGGCTGACTTGGTTTGGTTCTTCAGGGAGTTCGCTGACGTTCTCAACAAGTGATTCAAGCTTGCTAACCACCTCCGGCGTGTTCGTTGAAGCAAAGGACACGTCGTGGTGAAACAGCGCAGAGGCTCCCGTCTCCAGCAAGATGGATTCTGCAGGGGCACCAGGCAACGGATGACCTGAAGGATAGGTGCGAAACGATGGCGCGGTGTGTTCGTGGAACACGACCATCGAGGCACGTTCGCCCACAAATTCCATGCGGGCGCTTGGTGTCTTTGGATGGCTGTGATGTAGAAGGGATCCCTGGATGATGCCGACGGCGCCGTTGGCATAGCGCACGAGCGCCAGGGTGTAACTGTCAATCTCAATGTCACGGACGAACGGACCGGAGTATGCGGTAACTTCGACCACCGGCGATCCGAGTGCGTACAGGAACGGCTCAATGACGTAGCGTCCATGATGGAAGATGGCTCCGCCACCCTCGCCCTCGAAGGTGCCATGCCAGCGCGTGTAGTACGACTGCGGCTGGTACCAGTTGATCTCCAGCTTGGCGACGGCGAGCGGGCCCATAAGGCCGCTGCTGATCGCCTGTCGGGCATGGGCGAGTCCACGGGTATAGCGGCCACCACATTGCGAGACATATGTCACGCCAGTCTTTTCCACCGCGGCGAGGATCTCATCGGCTTCCTGCACACTCTTGGCCATGGGGCCCTCGGAGAAGACATGTTTACCGGCCTCGGCAGCGGCGACGACCGGTACGCCACGAATCGGTGGATTTGTGAGAACGAGGACCGCGTCGATCTCCGGGTCTTTTAGGAGTGCGATGTGGCTGTCATAGGTACGGATCTCATTGCTGGCTGCCCCCCTCGCGTCTTCGGCTGATTGGCGGGCAGCATCATAGGCCTCGTCCTGGCCACGGGTGCGTGCGTTATGCATCATCGCTTCTTGCCGAAACGCTTCGGACGAGTAGGCGGTTGTCAGCCCGGCAGCTCGTGACGCGGCCCGAGTGGGATCAATGTCTGCTGTAGCTACGATCTGTGCAATATCGGTCAGTTGCGCGTAGATGTCGGTATACAAGGCGGATATGTTGCCGCAGCCAATCATGCCGATCTTGAGTT
>CAYLKA010000109.1:0-6388 GCA_964384125.1 uncultured Gammaproteobacteria bacterium
AATACCGGCCTGTCACGCCGGGGGTCGCGGGTTCGAGTCCCGTCCACTCCGCCAGATGTGAAGGGCAGATTTATTTTTCTTGACGGAAAGTAGATCTGTCCTTTTTTCTTCCATAAAATAATGGCGCGAGTAAATTATGCTCCAAAAAATTCGTGAGGGCGTTGGCCGATGGATTGCGGGAGTCATTCTCGCGCTCATTGCTGTTGCATTCATCTTCTGGGGCGTCGATCCGACCATCATGGGGACGACCTTTGCTGCCAAGGTTAACGGTGATGATGTCGCGCTAGCAGATTTCGAACGCGCGCTACAGATTCAGCAAAGCCAATATCAAGAGCTCTATCGTGTAGAGATTTCAGATGACCTCCAACGAGAGTTTAGGCTTTCCGTTCTTGAGCGCCTCATCCGTAATCGTGCGCTATCGCAGCGTGTGCAGTCTCAAGGTTACAGGATCTCCGACGAACGTCTCTCGGAGGCTATTCGTTCCAGACCAGCGTTTCAGGTGGACGGTGTGTTTTCGATGGACGTCTACCGTTCCCAACTCCTTTACGAAGGAATTCCACCATCACTGTACGAAGAGGAACAGCGCGAGCAGCTGGGGCTTCTCGAGCTGCAGAACGGGCTTGCGAACTCGGCGTTCTATACGCCGAGAGAGCTCGCTCGTTACATGGAACTCTATTACCAGGAGCGAGAGCTCTCGTACGCGCTTTTCGAGACTGATAGCTTTCGCGATCAGGTAGAACTCGACGAATCTGAAATACTTTCTTACTACGAAGATAACAAGGCGCGATTTTACTCAGAGGAAGGCGTCGATCTGGAATACATTGAGGTGTTACGGGCGGATATCGCTGCGGATATTGAGGTAAACGAGGAGATACTGCTCGACTACTACGAGCAGGAGCAATATCGCTTCCGGACAGAGGAAGAGCGTCGGGCGCGCCACATTTTGATCAACTCCATCGAGGAGGATCCGGAGGTCGAAGCCCGCGCCACAGAGATACTCGGGCGTCTTGAGGCGGGAGAAGAGTTCGAAGCCCTTGCGGGCGAACTTTCTGAAGATGCCGGCACGAGTAACCAAGGCGGTGACCTTGGCTGGGTCAGTTCCGGTCTGCTCGTGGGGCCTTTTGAAGACACGCTCTTCGCCATGGAAATCGGGGACGTTCAGGGCCCGGTGAAAACCGATTTTGGTTATCACATCATTCGCCTCGATGAGATTCGTGAAGGTGACGTGCAAACGTTCGAGGCGGTGAGAGAAGAGCTATCGGGTGAATATCAGAGCGGGCGTGCGGAGGAGCTTTTTTTCGATCAGGCAAACGGTCTGGCGGATGGGGCCTTCGACGCATTCGATGAGCTGGCCAGTGTCGCGACGGACCTGGGACTCACGCTGCAGACGTTCGGAGGTTTTACCCGGACGGGTTCGGTGAGCCCGTTTGAGGCCAGCGCCCCCGTCTCGCAGGTCGCGTTTAGTCCTGAGGTGCTTGAGCAGCGTGAGAACAGTGGGCTCGTTGAAATAACGGAGGATCACGTTCTTGTGCTGCGGGTTGTGGACCATCATCTGCCCGCGGAACAGCCGCTTCAGGCTGTGAGAGCGGACATTGAGGAGGAACTGATCCAGTCGGCGGCCGAGGCTTTGGCCGACGCGGCTGCCGTGGAGTTCCTGGCGCAGATTATGGAGTTGTCCTTCGAATCTGCGGGCGGCTCACAGGTCGTGGTTGCTGAGGGGGCAGATGAGGTGTCGGAGGCAACCGTAGACGCGACGGAAGAGGCGGCAGTGTTGGACGAACCGGCACCGCCCGTCAGCGTTCTGGCTGCGTTGGCTTCGGAGAACGGCGGCACTTGGATAGAGCCACGCTGGGTGGAACGCACCGAACCGAGTCTACCCACAGAGATTCTGACCGCGGCGTTTCGAAGACGACAGCCGGACGACGCAGCGGTAAGCGAACAGATCCCGCTAGCTAGCGGGGATCAGACGATCGTTACGATTTCCGGTGTACGTCCGGGAGACGCGGACAGTTTGACGCAAGAAGAGCAGCAACAGGAGTTCAACCGGCTCGCGGAACAGACGGCGCTGTACGAGATAACCAGTTACGCGGGTGAGGTTCGAGAGCAGGCAGATGTTCGAATTCCAGAGATAGTGCTCGACCCGCCGCTCTTCTACTAGTCTCCGCGAACCAATACCGGGCCGCGCTTTAAGCGGTAGGCGCAATGCTTCAAGGGGCGTTGTGCCGGCCGTATGGGCCGATAGCAGGGTGTGGCGCGTCCGCTACACTGAGTTGAGGTGCATGCCGACAGTGTTGTAGCCCGCATCGACGTATAGCACCTCACCCGTCACACCGGCCGCAAGGTCTGAAACAAGGAAGCTTGCGGCGTTCCCAACGTCTTCAATAGTAACGTTTCGTTTTAACGGGGCGGCTTCACTCACATGCGTAAGCATCTGCCGCATGCCTTTGATTCCAGAAGCGGCCAGCGTGCGAATCGGGCCTGCCGAGATCGCGTTGACACGAATGCCGTCGGCGCCGAGATCGAAAGCCATGAATCTGACATTCGCCTCGAGGCTGGCTTTCGCAACTCCCATGACATTGTAGCTCGGCAGTGATCGAACGGCTCCAAGGTAACTCAAGGTCAGGAGGGCGCCGCCGTTCTGGATCATCGGGCGGCTGGCTTTTGCAAGGGCTGTAAAGCTGTAGCTGGAAACGTCGTGGGCGATCCGAAAGCCTTCTCGGTTAATCGCCTCGATGTAACCGCCCTGGAGTTGTTCGGCGGGTGCATAGGCCACGGAGTGAATCAGAATGTCGAAACCGTCCCAATGCTTCGACAGTCTTCCAAAAAAATCTTGAATCTGGTCATCCTCTGTGACGTCCAGTGGTAAAGCGATGTCGCTATCGAGTTCTGCCGCCATCTTCTCGACCCGACCCTTAAGCTTCTCGGTCTGGTAATTAAATGCCAGTTCGGCGCCTTGGGCTCTCAATGCTTGTGCGATGCCCCATGCAATTGAGCGGTTGCTCGCAAGTCCAACGATGACTGCTCGTTTACCTTCTAGAAAACCCATTAAGAGCTCCGGTGGTTTTAAGTTCAGTGCCGCGTGTTCGTGTCACGAGGTCTGCTTGGTCACGTCGACGTACATGATCAGCCGTTGACCCGGCTGAAGATACCTGTCGGAAGATAGATCGTTCCATTCGAGCAGTTCGGTCACGCTTACCCGGAATCTTGCAGAGATTAGAGACAGGGAGTCGCCTCTGCGTACCGTATAACTTAAACGCCGGATACGTTCGTTCTGTGTCGGCGTGATCGCTGACTTGGACGTCCAGATGACCAGTTGGCGCCCTACCTGCAACGGGTCGCCTGGCGCCATAGCGTTCCAGCGCGCGAGCTCCCTGACGCCCACGTCATAGCTTTGGGAGATACTCCAGAGCGAATCCCCCGCCTGGACGACGTAGGAACCTCGTTCCCCCTCGCGAGCCCGATCCCGGATTCGCTCGGCTCTGGCATCCGCCGTTTGGGTGTAATGTCCAAATTCCTTCACGGCGTGGGGGACCATCAGGTTTTGGCCGATCCGGATCATATCGCTTCCTAACCCATTGACTTGCCTTAGTACGCTCGGGGTCGTCCGATAGGCGAAGGCCAGCTCTCCCAGTGTGTCGCCGGATTGAACGCTATGCCGGGACCATCGGACCCGATCCTGCGCGCCTAGATCCAAGAGGGCTGTGGTGAAACCACTAGCGTGAGCGACCGGTACGAGCACCCGGTGGGGACCGTCCGGGTCGGTGGCCCAGCGGTTTACCCCGGGGTTGAGCCTATAGAGTTCCTCAGTTGTTAAGTTGGCCAGTTCCGCTGCGAGCGCCATATCGATCTGTCCGTCAGTCTCCACGATCGTGAAGTGGGGTTCGTTCGAGATGACGGGTAGCGTCAAGTCGTAAGCATGGGGTGCTGCGACGAGCTGGGTTAGCGCGAGCAGGCGGGGCACATAAGTTCTCGTTTCCCGGGGGAGGTAAGGCTTGATATGCCAGAAATCGGTGGGTTGGCCGGCTGCTTGCGCCTGGCGAATGGCCTTGGTTACGTTGCCTTCGCCCGAGTTATACCCGGCGACGGCTAACAACCAGTCACCCTCGAAAAGGTTGCTCAGATACTGCAAGTAATCGAGCGCCGCGCGGGTAGACTCGGGCACATCTCGCCGGGCGTCGAACCACCAGTTCTGCTTCAGGCCGAGCCGTCTGCCCGTGCCGGGAATGATCTGCCACAGCCCCGCTGCTCGGCCGTGGGAATAGGCGAATGGGTCGAAGGCGCTCTCCACTATAGGGAGTAGTGCTAGATCAAGGGGCAAACCCCGGCGTTCCAGAGCCTCCACGATGTAGTAAAGGTAACTCTGCGAGCGAGAGAAAACCCGGTCCAGGTAGTCCGGATGCGTTACGAACCAGTTGAGCTCCGCATCTATCGCCGGGTCTTCAGCCTGTGGCAAGCGTAGGTCGTTGCGAATGCGCACCACGAGGTCGGGCCCCTCAGAGGCGTCGAGTGCGTGCGTATCGAGCCCCTGTATCTCGAGGTCGTGCTCCGGGGTCACGGGCAGCACCAAGGACTCGGTGGGTGCCAAGGAAGCTTCCGCATAGGGATCGTCGCCCGTCTCCGCTACCGGTATCGCCGGCATGGATGCAACGGGGGTCGTGGCCTGACATCCCGCAAGCATGGCTGAGAGGGTGAGTGCGCAAGCCCAGACCATCCGCTCCACGGCGCTGGTTGAGAGGAGGTCGCGGGGTTCGCGACGGTTGTTTTTTTTCATATATCCCGTCTGATGTACTTATTGCGCTCCAGCTATGCTACGGATTGGGCGCGGGCGTGCAAGGTGAGTCAGGCGCGGATTTTCTGTTATTCACTGCCCCGCGGCGCTCGATCTGTGATACCGGATGACGTAAACCGGCCGAGGATGATTGACTCTCTGGATGGTGTGTCCCAAAGTTTGGGGCGTGAATACGCAATCCCCCACCCTGGAAGGTTGGCTTAGCACGCCCTTGGGACGGCGCTGCATTGCCGCAGAGCAGCGCCTAGTCAGAGGAGTGCTAGAGCGCGTGTTTGGGGAGCAATTTCTCCAGATTGGGCTCTGGGGCAGCCAGAGTACCTTTCTGCGCTATTCTCGAACCCAACGCGCCACACTGATCGACTGGCGACCGGATACGGGTGCCCAGCTAAGGTGTGATCCTCATGCGCTCGCGATCGCGACGGATTCCGTGGATGCGGTGCTCTTGCCGCATACCCTCGAGTTGGCGCCGTCACCACACGCGTTACTCAGAGAGGTGGACCGTGTGCTTAGGGCGGACGGACATATCGTGGTATTGAGTTTCAAATCCAGCGGATTTTGGGGTCTGCGACACTTGCTTTGCGCCGATGGATATCCTCCTGGTAACCAGCGGCTGATTCTGGAGGCGCGTCTGCGGGACTGGTTACAGCTCTTGAACTTCGAAATTGACGACCGCAAACGCTATTGCCACACGCTACCGCTGGAGAAAATATCGCGGTTCGGTGGGTTCCCGAAAGAGGAGTGGGCGAGACGCTGGTTGCCGGGGTTGGGCGGTGGATTCCTCCTCCGCGCGCAAAAGCGCATTCACCCCATGACACCGCTGAAACCGAAGTGGCGTTCTCAGCGCTTGAAGGTCGTCGGTGGGCTGGTCGAGCCTACGACACGTTCTCAGCACCGCCGTCTGTGCGAGTGAACGCACCGTAAGATGAATGCGGTCGAGGTGTTTACCGATGGTGCTTGTCGCGGCAACCCCGGGCCTGGTGGTTGGGGTGCCATTTTGCGCTATCAGGACCGCGAGAAGGAGTTGCACGGCGGGGAGCTGGAGACGACCAACAACAGGATGGAACTTACCGCCGCCATCGAGGCCCTGAAGGCACTGAACAAACCCTCCTATGTGGATGTTTATACCGATTCGACTTATGTCAGAGACGGTATTACGAAGTGGCTTGCTCGCTGGCAGGTACGGGGCTGGCGAACTGCTGCGAAAAAACCTGTCAAGAATAAGGACCTATGGATAGAACTGGCGGATTTGGCAGAGCGACACGATGTCCATTGGCATTGGGTTAAGGGCCATGCGGGTCATCCGGGTAACGAGCGTGCGGATGAGCTGGCGAACTACGGACTAGACCGGATGCTCGCCGAGGAATGATATGGTATTTGAGGAAGAGGTTTGATTTCCCGATGACCTGAGGCAAGATAGCGAGCCATCTCATAGGCAGCTCTAGACTCGGATCCAACTACCCTGATGCGGCAAGTCGTGCTCGACACAGAGACAACAGGTCTCGAGCCAGAAGCGGGTCACCGCATCATCGAGATCGGTTGCGTCGAGCTCGTGAATCGTCGGTCCACGCAGCAATCCTTTCACCGCTACGTTAATCCGGG
>CAYLKA010000110.1:0-6359 GCA_964384125.1 uncultured Gammaproteobacteria bacterium
CAGGTGCAGGAGCAGCCGTTGTAGCCGGCGCAGCCGTAGTAGCCGGCGCAGCCGTTGCTGCCGGAGCAGCTTCTTCTTCGTCGCTACCGCAAGCGGCTGCGATCATTGAGAGTGTCAACGTCAATGCCAACACCTTCGTTATACGTCTCATAGCCCATGGCCCCCTTTGTTTCCCATAGCGTCTGGCCCCCTTTGCCATAGCGTCTGGCCCCTTTGTTATTTTTGTTGTTGGATTTCTCTATTCCTGTTTGTTCAAGAGAACTGTGTTGTCAAGACCGACGGTCAGTAATTAGACGGCAAGCCCTTCGAGTAGTTCTGAATTCGATGCAAAAGCCATACGGACACTTAGGTCATAGATCTCGCATAGCAAATCCATAGGTTCGAACATCAGACCGTAGCGTTCATTCGGAGACTGCCGTGTATCGCCAATATTGAATTCGCTGCTCGAAACGCCCGGCCGCCTTGGTCAGAGCGATCCCCAGTAGCGGAAGGGGAACGATTGCGGCTATCACATGTGCCGTCCTGAATCTCGCCCCGTTTTCCACAATGAGTGCTCCGATTCCACCGAGTCGTAAGAAGACTTCAGCGATCGCCATCCCGACGACGGCGCGCCCAATCCCGAGCCGAAAGCCGGCCATGACGAACGGGACCGAACTCGGCAGCACTACATGGCGGAACAGCGCCAGTCTCCCCGTGAGGCCGATGGACTGAGCGACCTCCACGAGATCAGTCGGTGTCTCGCGCACCCCTGCATAGACATTCAGTAGAACGGGAAAGAACGAGGAATAGGCAACAACGACCATCCTGCCGGTAAAGCCAAACCCGAACCACATCAGCAGGAGTGGTAGAAGTGCGATCAGTGGAACGCAGTAGATGAAACTCATCAGCGGCAATAGCGCCATGCCGACCGCTTTGCTGGATCCCATGATTACGCCCAGAAGGAAGGCCCCGACGAACGCGAATGTGAATCCAGTGAACAGGAGTTGCAGGCTCTCCAGCATTGCAGCATGCAACTTGCCTCTCGAAGTGAGATCCCACAACGCCGCAAAAACGCTGTCGAGGTTCGGGAAGAGCACCTCATTGCCGGCATGTAACACCAGTAGTTGCCAAATTCCGACCACACCCGCCGCGAACAGCAGGTGCAGAGGCCAGATCTTGCCCGTGAGCAACGATCCGCGTTTCATGTGTCTTCTGCCGCCGAGGGCTGGCTGACAGTGTCTTGCCTAATGAGGTCCCACACCGTGGCACGGATTTCCGCAAAGCGTGGATGAGCCCGCAGGTCGTATTCCCATCTCGGCCGAGGCATATCCACTATGAGTTCGTCCTGCACCTTTCCAGGACCCGGGGATAGAACGGCGACACGATCGGCCAGCATCACGGCCTCGTCCAGATCATGGGTCACGAACATCACAGTCTTACGAGTTTCGGACCAAATCCTGAGCAGTTCCTCCTGCATGACCAGTCGGGTTTGGGCGTCGATCGAGCCGAACGGTTCGTCCATGAGCAAGATGTCAGGATCCGCAGTCAATGCTCGAGCAAGGCCGACTCTCTGCTGCATCCCACCGGACAGTTGGTGGGGATGGGCGTCCTCGAAACCCGAAAGTCCGACTTTCTTCAGATTAAGTCGAGCCGATTCCTCAGCTTCTTCTTTTGAGACGTCGCTTCGCACAGTCAGCGGCAGCATGGTATTCGCTAGCACTGTCTTCCAAGGGAAAAGTCCAAAACTCTGGAAGACGACGGCACGATCCTGCCCGGGTCCGTTGACGACCTCTCCGTTGATGCGCACCTCACCGCTGTCGTAGCCGATGAGGCCTGCGACAATCCGGAGCAGCGTGGTCTTTCCACAGCCACTCGGACCGATGACGGTGACGAACTCTCCCTTTGAGATACTCAGGTCAAGCGAGTCGATTGCCAGCAGCTCTTGATCTACGCCCTTCTTTTTCCAGCGGAAGGTCTTACTGAGACCGATCACCTCGAGCGCTTTCGCACTACTAGATGACTCTCCCTCCTCCACGAGACCGCTTGAGGTATTTCGTTGATCGGACAAGTCTTCCAACTCCGCAGGTCTTGAGGTTCAAGTTCTGAAAGGCAATCTGAGATTAATTACCCTGATTGTAAGTAGCACGGAAACACATATCCAGCGCGGATCAGCAGCTCTATCCAGCACCGGGCAGCAGCTCGAAACCTTATTTATTTTTTATGAAAGCGAAAGCAGCCAGCGTGGATTGTCGTTTAGCGC
Source organism: uncultured Gammaproteobacteria bacterium (assembly GCA_964384125.1). Classification (GTDB taxonomy): domain Bacteria; phylum Pseudomonadota; class Gammaproteobacteria; order Steroidobacterales; family Rariloculaceae; genus UBA6522. The sequence goes on from CAYLKA010000110.1 coordinate 2,240, forward strand.
CATGCTGACGTCGTTCGGAGAGACTCCCGAGTCCACCAACTCCTCAGCAAACAGTGCCAGGCCTTCAGCTGGCGGAACCGTATGCCTCTGACCCAGATCGGTCGAGAGAACGATACGCGAGGCTCCGATACGGTTGATGAGGTCTGTCATCGCCGCCGCATTGTCTCCATGAGCTAGACCTATATAACACAGTTCGATGAAGGCACCCATCTCTGCGAGAAGTTCAAGATCCGCAACTGCCAGTCCCGGGGGGTGGATGGTGGGGTGTGTGATGATGATTCGCTCGATGCCGCGATCCTTCGCTTGCTCGACTACCGAGAAGACTTCGTCCCGTCCGACATGGCCGGTAGCCAGGGTCAGGCCGTACTGCGCAACGAGCTGCAGCACCTCGTCGAGCGGCCCGCGCACGGCGGGTGCCTGAAGATCGATCGGCTCGACATCGTCGATCGGTATTGCAAGCGGGGAAACGATCCCCCCGCTCCACTCGGGGGGAATGTCGTATTCTTCACCCTTCTCCTTGTAGGCCGAGACGTGGGAGTTGGCGTGGACCGTCGGGAGCCAGACAACCTTGAGGTATGGGTCGCCATCATGGCTCGGCCCTAAGGCACCGCGCACCGCCATCGGATTGATGCCGCCGACATAGTGGTTGAGGACGATCGACCCGTACAAGTGGACGCCGGTGGCGCGATGCGCGATCTCGGCCCAGTTGCTGGTGTTGATCACATGGGACTTCATGACCGCGCTGTCGACTGGAGACTCTCCTATATGCGTTGCTAGAGAGACAGGGTCGTAACGTCGGGGTATCCCCTCGGGCCCGCAGTGGACGTGTAGGTCAATCGCTCCGGAAACTAGGTCGGTCATAGATGAATACCCTAGTCATAGATGAACGCCCTAAGTTGTGCCGCAGAAGTCCATCGCGGTCAATGCCAACACCTCGGCGATGGTCACCATTTCGGTGACGCTGATATATGCCCCTTCTGGGCCCGTCTCCTCAAAGCCTCCCGCTGGACCGTAATGCAGCGACGGAATGCCAGCTCCCCATAACCAGCAGGTGTCCCCAGCCGAATACGACATCGGCAGGGCTGCGCCAATGACATCCGGGGCTTTACCAGTCACGTGCTCGTGGTTTTGCGCAACCGACAACACGATCGGCTCATCCACGGGGATATCGACGGGCTCCATCACCAACTCCCGGCGTCCTCGGAAGAACTCTGGAGGTGGCATCTCAAATTCGTACTTGAAATCGGTGTCCTCAGCAGCGAGCGCGTCCAGCACCTTCCTGATGTCAGCCTCCACAGTCTCGGCGGTCTGACCCGGCGCATGATGGACGTCGACGATAATTGTGCACAGATCCGGTATGTACGGTGGTTCGGTCAAGACATAACCCTGTCCCCGACCTCCGATGATGCTGCCAACGTTGATGAGCGGAAGTGCCGGCAGGTCCTCCCTTGGCACATAAGTGAACTCCACATGTTGGAGTGCCTCAACGACCTTGGTCATCTGCACCACAGCGTTTACCGTGTCTTGGGCCCTACTTATGTGGGCGGACAAACCGTGTGTGTGGATCGCAAAGTGCATGATGCCGCCGTGGACGGTGACGATCTTGCCCAGTCCGAACGGCTCGGTGAGGATCGCAGCATCGGTACGGAACCCGCTCTCCATCAGATGGTTGGTCCCCACACCCCCCTGGGTCTCCCCGACGACACAGGCCAAGACGAGGTCCCCTTGGAGTTCGATCCCTGCTAGACGGATCGACTCGGCCGCCTCGATCATCGTGGCTACTCCGCCCTTCATGTTCTGGATGCCATGGCCGTACAGACGATCGCCCTCGACGGTCGGCGTCCAGGGGTCGCGAGTTCCGCCGATCATCAACGAGTTGATATCGAGATGTCCGTTGAACATGAGACTGCGCCCCGAGCCGGCTCCAGGGAGGGTGGCGATGGTCTGGAACCGCCCGGACTCCACTTCTTGCATTAGGACGTCATAGCCCCGGTCAGTGAAGAAATCGCGTAGATAGAAGGCAGCGTCTGATTCGTTCGGAACAAAACTCGGGATTCTGACTAACTCGCTTGCCAGATCAAGCAACCGTGTCCGATCAATCTCAGGTAGTAGTTCAGTCATACGGAGGACGACCTTACTCAAAAGCTCGATGCCCCCAAGACTGACCTCGAATCAGATCGTTCCTCACTTAGTCCATAGATGGTTGTCTCCTGGTCGAAGGCCAGCCGAATACAAATTCGAAGTGACCGCGGCTGGCTACCCAACGATGGCATGATCGTGATGGGACCGTTTGAGCGCAATTGGAGCCCTTGACACTCGAATATGACTAGAAGCGAATGATGAACCCATCGGAGTTATTGGATCTAGTGGACGATCGGGCATGTCTGAACTTTCTGGCATCCATGGTTCGGCACAAGAGTTATCCCGAGACGGTCGGTGAGCGCGAACTGGCGATTTTCATGCACGACGCCATGACAGGACTGGGCTTGAGCAGCGAATTGCAACCGGTATCCGGAGACCGCGTCAACGCAATCGGTCGATTACCGGGGTTAGGTGGTGGCAAGAGCCTTCTTTTCAATGGTCATCTAGACACCAACCCGGTGACTGAGGGCTGGACCGTCGATCCGTTAGGTGGCGTCGTCGATGACCAGTTCATCTACGGCATCGGTGTGTCCAACATGAAAGCAGGCTGCGCCGCCTACTTCTGTGCCGTCCGCACCCTGGTCGAGGCGGGAGTCCAGCTCAAAGGCGACCTGATCCTGACCTACGTGGTCGGCGAACTGCAGGGTGGTATAGGTACGGTGAGAGCCATCGAACAAGGTGTGCGGGCGGACTATTTCATCAACTGCGAACCCACCGACCTGGGGGCAGTGACTCTGCACGCCGGCTCTCTGCACTTTGTCATCGAGTTGGAGGGAACCACCCGACATATGTCAAAACGGGAGGAGGCAGTGGACGCAATCGCCGCCGCCTGCACCCTGGTACCAAGACTCAATAGCATCACGTTCAGCGGTGCCGAATCAGCCGAGCACCGTTCGGTGAACCGGGCCAATATCGGGGTCTTACGCGGCGCCCTGTCACGGGACTTCCATGACTGGCGTGCGCCGCAGGTCGCCGACTTCGTCAGGTTGGCCGGCTCTGCCCGCTATGCGCCATCACAGAGCGAGGACAGCGTGTTTGCTGACCTGCAGGCCGAACTTGACCGGCTGGAGGCGGAGTTTCCAGGCCTTGAGACCACGGTCTATCCACTGCAAGGCGACGACAGGCCGCGTATGTCACCGTTTGAGGTCGACCAAGATTCGCCGATCGTGCGGTCCATCAACGCCGCATACGCACAGGTGCGCGGTCGGAGTCAGCCGACTGGAGCCATCCCACCAGCCGCATTCTTCGGCACTGATGCAGCCCACTTCTCCCAGCGCCTCAGTATGGAGGGTGTGGTCTGCGGACCCGGCGGCCGATACAACACGATGCCGGACGAACGCGTCGACATTCCTGACTACCTCGACGCTGTCCGCATCTACCTGCTGGCGATCCTTGAGACATGTGAGACGGCGTGAGAGCAGGACGGGAAATCACTGGTTTCCCGGTCATATAGCACGGAGAGGCGGACTTAGACTCCTGTTGAAGTTTCCATAACTCCCCCATGAGTGCGGATGCAGTTCTTCCTGCATCCTCGGGGGCGGTTGTGCTTTCTCGTAGATAGTCGCTGTGCCGGAGAGCGTGCCCTCACGGAACTGGCTCGTTAGATCTTCCAAGGCGTAGAGGCGAACGTCTACATACAGGGATACGAGTGCGACTATCGGGACGACTTTGTAGCTCTTCACAAAGAGTGGTCTAAACGCCTAGTCGCAACTGACTAGGGGACGAGTGAGGGTGCTCCGAATGGTGCGCCGACTCACCAGGCCTTCGGACCGGGCTCCTGCCTGACCTACGAAACGATCGAGACCCCTCGGCTCCGACTGGGGGGTCTCTTCGCGTCCACCGTGCCGATACCACACCCCACAGATGAGGGAGGGGTGAACACACATCGGGTCGGGCGACGCCGAGTGGCCTGCTCAGCAGGGTTGGGTCATGCAGAAGTGCAGCAGGAACCCCTACCGAAATGCCGCCTTGTTCACCG
>CAYLKA010000111.1:0-3895 GCA_964384125.1 uncultured Gammaproteobacteria bacterium
TGGATCGATGTCTGTGAGGTGATTTGGAATCACATCGCGTAAGTGATTGAACCAGAAATTGGAGATAGCAGTGAGCACAATGCCTTTGCCGGGAATCGGATCAGGGAGGATAACGTCGAAGGCCGAGAGGCGATCGGAAGCAATGATTAGAAGGTGTGCTGGGTCTACCTGATAGATATCTCTCACTTTCCCCTGCTGCCTCAGCTCAAGGCTTTTGAGACGAGACTCGAATATGGGATTTGGGAGTGATTTGTTCATAGTTAAGTGTGCCTCGAGGGATCTCTGTGGGGGTCCAAAGGCGGGATAATGACGCCTCAGATGGGTATTCAGCAACTCTCTAAGGCGATTTTTTGCAGGTTTCCACGCCGTTGTGTGGCGAACGAAATGCTCTAAGGCACCATGGTTTGGATCGGAAAAGCAGTCGGAGGCGTGCTCGGTTTGCTCGTGGGCGGGCCCATCGGTTCGGCATTGGGTGTCCTGCTCGGCCACCAGTTTGACCGCGGTGCGGATCAGTTGTCGAGCGGAAAGGGTATCCGCTTTGGGTCCAGCCGCATACAGCAATTTTTCTTTGAGATCAGCTTTTCGGTAATGGGTCATATTGCTAAGGCTGATGGCCGCGTTTCCGAGGGCGAGGTGCGTGCAGCGCGAAGAATCATGCACGGAATGAAGCTTTCACCTGCCGAAGTGAAGATCGCTATAGACCACTTTACGTTAGGGAAGGGTGCCGATTATCCGCTCGCCGAGCGGCTCGCCCAGCTCAGAGGTCTACTCCGCAATCGTACGGACCTGGTAAGGGCTTTCGTTGAAATTCAAATGCAGGTTCTCATAGCCGCGGGAACGATCGAGAAAGCGAAACGGGAACTACTTTGGCAGGTAGCCCGCGATCTCGGAATGGGCCGTGTCGAACTAGCGCAGATTGAGGCGCTGGTTCGCGCACAACACTACCGAGTCCAGAGCGGGGGCAAGGAAACCGTTAGCATGGAGCAGGCCTATAGGGTGTTGGGCCTGGAGCATGACGCGAGTGATAAGGAAGTGAAGACGGCATACCGTAGGCTGATGAATCATCACCATCCGGACAAGCTCGTTGCTCGAGGTTTGCCGGAGTCGATGACCAGTATGGCGGAGGAGAAGACTCACGAAATCCGCGCTGCGTACGAGCGAATAAAGACTCAGCGAGACTTCAAGTAAGTCCTCACTTCTTTATCTTGTCGGGGATGTTCAAGCAGGACTGCGGCTTTTTACGTGGCTTAAGATTACCGTCTGACGCGCTACGGGTTCTAATTACTTTGTGAACCTGTGACAAGCGAGGAGGGGGGGCAGGATGTGGCGTGGTTCACACTCGGAGTGCGAGACGGCGCAGAATCTCTCCGCCGAGAGTCATGATCGACCGGACTGGTAGCGGTAGGTCGACTCCTCCCGCTAGGCGTGCGGTTGTGCCATGGTGGGCTTCGTCTTCGACCATGCGCTCGAGTATTGCTTTACTCTTGGTGTCCGCTTGCGGTAGACGTGACAGATGGTCCTCTAAATGGGCCTCAACTTGCCGTTCTGTCTCTGCAACAAATCCGAGGCTGAGTTCGTCGCCGCCGGCTCCTGCCGCGAGCCCCGTGAGAAAGCTGCCAGCGTACCAGAGGGGATCGAGTCGACTCGCTCGGCCTCCGAGCTCGCTAAGACGTTCAGAACACCACGCGAGATGGTCCTGCTCTTCGGATGCAGCCTGAAGAAGATGGCGCTTGGTTTCGGGTGAACGCGCTAGTACCGACTGACCTCTGTACAGCGCTTGTGCTGAGATTTCGCCTGCCCGGTTGACCCGCATGAGCTCGATGCTGGCGCGTCTTTCCTTAGGGCTCAGGGTGTTGTCCGAAATTGCTGCAGCGGGAGACGGGCGCTGCGCACTGGGAAGGGAAGTCAGTGTTCGAAGGGCCCTGTCCGCGGCAGAAATCAGTGGATCGAGCCCTTTGTTAATCGAAAACATAATCAGATTATACCGACCGTTAGCGGCGGCGCTGCTGTGGTCACGTAAGCTTTCCGCCTGCGTAGGGCTTAGCCCGTCGCCCCCCCTCATTCCACAGTGCCTGTCTTGCAAGGGTTTGAACAGGCGCGTAATATTCCGCCTCTTTGATTGGCGGGCACCTCCATACGGGGCGTACGATGAGGACTTTCTCGGCAAAACCCCATGAGGTTCGGCGTGACTGGTACGTGGTTGACGCGGAGGGTAGGACCCTGGGACGGTTGGCGACTGAGATTGCCCGCAGACTCAGAGGTAAGCACAAGCCGGAGTACACGCCCCATGTGGATACCGGCGACTATATCGTTGTGATCAACGCCGAGAAGGTCAGGGTCACCGGTAACAAGCTCAAGGACAAGATGTATCACCGCTTTACAGGCTATGTAGGCAACCTCAAGTCCGAGTCACTCGAGACTCTCTTGGATCGCGCGCCCGAACGCGTGCTCGAGCTGGCGGTCAAGGGGATGTTGCCTAGAAATCCGCTAGGTCGACTGATGTTGAAGAAGCTCAAAGTCGTTCGCGGCGCGGAGCACCCCCATCAGGCGCAACAACCCCTGCCACTGGAGTTATAAGGCGTGGCTGAGCAGACTTACTATGGAACCGGTCGAAGGAAGACTTCGGCGGCACGCGTGTATCTCAGATCGGGTGGCGGCGAAATCCTGGTGAACGGCAGGTCGTTGGACGTTTTTTTTGGGCGGGAAACGGCGCGTATGATCGTACGGCAGCCACTGGAGCTCGCTCAGTTAGAAGGTAAGTTTGATATTCACGTCACAGTGCGCGGTGGTGGTACCACGGGCCAGGCCGGTGCGATACGCCATGGAATCACGCGTGCGCTGCTAGACTATGACGAGTCACTCAGGCCGTCTCTGCGGAAAGCCGGCTTCGTAACTCGGGATGCCCGGGAAGTGGAGCGAAAGAAGGTCGGGCTGCGCAAGGCCCGCAGAGCAACACAGTACTCGAAGCGCTAGCCCGCGACCCCTCGACTGGGGGATCGTCTAGTGGTAGGACTGCGGACTCTGACTCCGCCAGCGGGGGTTCGAATCCCTCTCCCCCAGCCATTTCAACTGCATCGTAGTGCCCGTGAGGTGCTTGTGGGTTATTCGATCACCCGGATGCCGTTATCCTCAGCAACAAGGAGCAAGTCAGCCGGGCGTTGGGCAAATATTCCGACTGTCACCACGCCCGGGATCTGGTTGAGTTGTGCTTCTAGCTCCGGTGGGTTGGTCATGTTCAAACGGTGGACATCCAAGATGAAGTTACCATTGTCCGTCACGAAGTTCTCTCGCCAGATCGGTTGGCCACCAGCCTTGATCAGCTGTCGAGCGACGTAGGATCGCGCCATCGGCACTACCTCTACGGGTAAGGGGAAGGCGCCGAGGACACCCACGAACTTCGAGTCGTCCACGATGCAGACAAAACGCCTGGAAGCGCCTGCGATTATCTTTTCTCGGGTAAGTGCGCCCCCGCCTCCTTTGATGAGATGGCGGTGTTTCGTGGCCTCATCAGCGCCGTCAATGTAAAGATCCACATCCCCGGTATCAGCCAGTTCGGAGACCCGAATCCCTAAGGCCTCGAGTCTTGTTGTGGAGTCCTCGGAGCTTGACACGACCGCGTCTAGACGGTGTGCATGTTCGGCTAGGGCATCAATGAAGAAGTTGACGGTGCTGCCGGTCCCGACACCCAGCGTGATGCCGTCCCGGAGCTGCTCGATTGCTGCGTGGGCGGCCCGTAGTTTCTTGGAATCTTGATCGTCGTGCACGTGCTTTTCCCAAAAAAAGTGCCCGCATATAGCGGGCACTTTGTGTGTCAGAGCCTGAAGGCTCGCATAAGATTCTGAAGAAATTACCGCTTCTTCTTAGAAGCTCTCCGCTTGGAAGCCTTTTTCTTGGC
>CAYLKA010000111.1:3995-6348 GCA_964384125.1 uncultured Gammaproteobacteria bacterium
GAAGAAATTACCGCTTCTTCTTAGAAGCTCTCCGCTTGGAAGCCTTTTTCTTGGCCTTCCTGCGAGTGGCCTTTTTCTTTACCTTACGCTTAGCTTTTTTCTTGGTCGCTTTTTTCTTAGCCTTTTTCTTTACCTTACGCTTTGCCTTCTTCTTGGTAGCCTTTTTACGCGTCACCTTTTTCTTGGTTGCGCGTTTCTTCGACACCTTCCGTTTTTTGGTCGATGCCTTCTTTCGCTTCTTCGAAGCAGGTCTCTTAGCCATGGGTAGTCTCCGATCGGGTTAATCGGCGTTGAGTATATATAAAAGGATCAAAAACTCCAGCAAGTTATGCTTTTTTACGGATTTCAAGAAACGCGTCAGAAAAAACGGATTGCGAACAACAGCTCCTTCTTGGTTCCGAATTTACGTTGCTGCGATGATCGGGCGCTCGAATTACTCCAGACTTAAAATAAAATTCCACTCCTTCGTGCCAACGGGAGTGATTGACAATCGGTTACCACGCCGCAGCAATACGAGATTTTTCAGTTGTCGATCGCTGTATTTACGCAACTCGTTCAGAGAAATGGCGCGCTTTAATTTGCGCTGATAACTGATGTCCACCATATGCCATCGGGGATCCTCCGGATTGCTCTTCGGATCGTAGTGCTTGTCCTTGGGGTCGAAGGCGGTATGGTCAGGATAGGCCTCCCGACTGACCTTAGCGATACCGGTGATTCCCGGTTCCGGGCAATTGGAGTGGTAGAAAAAAACGAGGTCGCCAAGCCTCATTTGATCCCGCATAAAGTTTCGGGCCTGGTAATTTCGCACGCCGTCCCAGAAGGTTCTGCGTCCGGGTGCTGCGAGCAAGTCGTCGATGCTGAATTCATTCGGTTCGGACTTCATTAGCCAACGTTTCATTTCTCATGCCTTTTGTCACCGAAGTGGTAGATGCCGCGTTCCGTAACGGCGGCCCATAGTGGAATATCCCATGCTTGGCGCTCGAGTTTTCGCACCCGCTGGAACTCGTAACCGATTCCGATCAGTTTCGGTTTCACCCAACGCGAACGCGTTGCCAGAAATTTAAAGTGGCGGTCGTAATATCCAGCCCCTCGCCCGATCCTTGTGCCTCTGTCGTCGAATGCGACTAGTGGTGTCAGTACGACATCCAGTCTGCGAGGGTCGATGTAGACACGGGTTGCTGGCTCAGGGATGCCAAAGCGGCCTGTCCGCAGACTCGTATCGTGTTGCAGTGGCGCGAAGCGTAGTTGATCACCTTTGATCACCGGCGCAAAGGTTAGCGTAAGGCGGCTCTGTACCTCCGCTATAAAGCTTTCTAGGTCCAGCTCACCATCCGCCGACAGGTACACTGCCATGCGGCGAGCACGTAGGACAACGCTGAGCGTTCCGAGAAGGCTCGCCGCGTTCCGCTCTGCGGCACGACGGACCGGGTCGGGCACGCTTCGACGCTTTTCGCGCAGCTTTCTGCGAAGTGCGAGAAGGGAATCAGCGCGGGTGGACGCTTGGCCAGGCAAGGGTGGTGTCACTCCATCGTTGAGTTTTTCGGTTGGAGGCGGCGCTCCCCGTTAGTGCCGTTGCAGACGGTTGCTCTCGAACCAGAGCAAAAGGTGGGGTAAGCCGTGGTAGTTGCAGGCTTCCCGGCAGAGCCGGGTCTGCACAACGCCACCGACAGAGCACAACCCCAAGGTCAAGGATTAGGGTCGAAAGACTGTCCAATCTGCATCGCACACCGCAGGGAGCGCCTAAGCTATAGGCTGAGCTGCTGGGCTGGGCCCAGCGCGGAATCTAATCGGTCGCTCATGGCCTTGACTCTTAGACCGAGAATGTCCTTGAGCTCCTGCTCGTCGCCTGTTCTTCGCAGGAGTTCGTTGGCCATATTGAGCGCTGCCATGACCGCGACGCGATCCAGGCCGACCACTTTGCCGCTGTTCCTGATCTCGCGCATTTTCTTGTTCAGCAGTTCGGCTGCCGCCATCAGATCCGCCTTTTCACCTGCGGGGCAAGCGACCTGGTACTCCTTTTCCAGTATCCGGATAGCGACGTGGGCGAACATGTCGTTCACTGTGTTTGCTCCATTGCTTTGAGTCGGCTGATCATGGCTTCTACGCGTGCGCGTACCTGTTCGTTTTTCTGCAGTAGTGTTGCCCGTTCTTCGATGAGTGTGTCCTGCCGTTGTTTCAGGGACTGATTCTCTTCCTGCAGTTGTTTGCATATGACCACTAGCTCATCCAGTCGCTTCTCTAACCGCTGGAGCTCATGGTCAAAGCGTTGGTTAGTGTCTTCGGCACTCATACGGCCACTATAGAACCGGGGGGCTTCAGGGGTCAATAAATCTCCGCACAGTGGTAGCATTGG
>CAYLKA010000112.1:0-6317 GCA_964384125.1 uncultured Gammaproteobacteria bacterium
TCGACACGTGGGCCCTTTCCGGAGTCATCGGCGTGCTTTTCCTGATCGTCTTCCTCGGATACGTCGTAAGTGATTTACGTAAGCTTCTCTACGCTGCTCCGCCAAGGGGCCCGGACCAAATCCTGGCTTTTGCGCTTGCCGCCGCCATCATGTTCATGTTTCAGTGGCTTCTATTCCAGGCGACGGCATCGGATCGACCTTTCATGACCGTCTTTTACCTGTTGGCCGGGCTGCTTGCCCCGGCGACCCGGATGATCCAGGATCGCCGCAACCAACAGACAAACTCTCAATTCGTTACTCAAAAATAACAATTATATGAACTCAGATCAGACAGCCCATTGGCAGAAGACAAACTTGGATTTTGACGACTCCGAATGGGGCCATCCGAAGTACACGTACACAGTCATCGACCGGGGCCACGCATTGGTGATAAAGCTCTGCGAGCGGCTTTCACGTGAGCAGGGTGGATCCCCTGACATTCTCGACATCGGCTGCGGAGAGGCTCCCTTTTACGACAAGCTGTGCCACCTCAACGGGACCTACATTGGTGTCGAACCATCCGCCCCTCTGCTTCAGCGCGTCGAGCCCAGTGCCACCAAGTATCTTATACGAGGTTCAGGTGAAAGGCTTGTCATTGCTGATAGCTGCATCGACATCGCGCTAAACGTTTCCGCACTCGACCATTGCTTGGACGCAGAAGAAACGATGCGGGAAACGTTCAGGGTACTGCGGCCTGGTGGCACGGCCCTCTTTGTTCTGGAGAATCGCGGCAGGCTTTCGAACCTGCTACGGAGGGTCCTGAGAATGGAGGTGGGGCATGGCGAGGAGCACCTCTATTTCTTCGATGTTGACGATCTAATCTCGCTTGCCGAGCCTTACGGAGAAGTTTCATTCCTCCAGTCCTACGGATTCTTGCTCGGTTTCGATTGGATCGGTTCCGTTTTTCCGTCTCAAGTGCTGTCGATGCTTTCCTCGGCCGCCGACGCAGTGGTGGGAACGCTCTTTCCCAAGAGGGGACAGCACTTCATCGTCACCGTGCGTAAACATGGCGGTGACTCCGAGGCGAAGCCGCTCGTCTTCCTCTGCGGCACGTGCCGGACCCCCATCGAATGGCAGGGATCCTCCTGCAGCTCGTGCGGTTCGAGCCTGCGTTGGATCGACGGACGCATCCTCGATGGCTTGATGGAAGAGATGGCGGGGGAAACGCCGAGAGAGGAGCGCTCATGAAGTGTCGGATGTGCGAGGGTCGACGGCTCTTCGAGTTTCTCGACCTCGGCTCCACCCCCCCCGCCGACGAGTTCAAGACCGCTGAGCAGCTGCGTCAACCGGACACGTACTATCCGCTACAGGTCTGGATGTGTGAGGACTGCGGGCTGGCGCAGCTCGGGTATGTAGTTGCGCCCGAGATCCTCTATCAGAACGACTACCCGTACGAGTCCTCCACGACGCAGGCCGGTCGTGACCACTGGGCGGGCTTCGCCGGGTCGGTGGTGTCGGAGCTCGGCTTAGAGCCCGACCAGTTGGTCGTGGACATCGGTAGCAACGTTGGCGTACTGCTCGAGGCCTTCAAGAGCAACGGAATGAGGGTGCACGGGGTCGACCCCGCGCCCAACATCGTCGAAAAGGCAGTGGAAAGGGGTATCGATACCACCTGTGCCTTCTTCGGCGCGGACTCCGCCCGGGAGATCGTGGCGGCCAAGGGGCGCGCTTCGGTCATCACGGGTACCAACGTGTTCGCCCACATCGACGATCTGGCGTCCTTCGTCGAGGCCGTGGTGCTGCTTCTTGACGACGACGGTGCGTTGATCATCGAGGCCCCCTACTTCGCCAACCTCGTCGCGGACACCGAGTACGATACTATCTACCACGAGCACCTGTCTTACATATCCGTACGGCCCGTCGTGGAATTCTTCCGACGGTTCGACATGGAGGTGTTCGACGTCCAGCGGATGGAGATTCACGGTGGGTCCCTGAGGATCTTTGTGGGCTGGACTGGACGGCGCCCGGTGAGCCCGGAGGTCGAACAGCTCCTGGCCGAGGAGGAGGAGAGCGGACTTCACGATCGGGAAACCCTCTCTACGTTCGCCGGTGCCGTGCGCCAGAACCGCCAGGACCTGCTGGCGCTGTTGCACGGGCTCAAGATCGAGGGGAAGACGGTCGTCGGCTTGAGTGCGCCCGCGAAGGGGATGACGCTCTTGAACTACTGCAGGCTCGGCAAACAGGTTCTCGATTTCGTCACCGAGAAGTCTCCGCTCAAGATCGGCCGGTTCACCCCCGGTGGGCATATTCCCGTCGTGCCCGACGAGGAGCTGCTCCGTGTTCAGCCGGACTTTGCCCTGCTTCTGGCCTGGAATTTCGCCGACGAGATCATGTGTAACCTCGATGAATATCGGCGCCGTGGTGGCCGATTCATCATCCCCATCCCGACACCGCGAATTGTGGATTAGGATGCCTTTACGCCGAGTCCCGGCGGTTGGCACGCACTCACCCTGACACTACGAGAGAGGGAGAATGAACGTCGTTCATAGAAAGCCCGCCCACGAGGACGACCGCGGGGCCATTACCGACATCCTTGAGGACAACGATGTCGAGTGCGTGACCATCATTAGCTCGACGGAGGGTGCAGTCCGCGGGAACCACTACCACAAACAGACTATCCAGTACACCTACCTCATCAGTGGAAGTATGCGGGTGCTGGAGCAGGAGGTCGACGGACCGGTAGAGGAACGTGTCCTCCAACCCGGCGATTTGTTGACGACGCCGCCTACGATCCGGCACACATTCGTGGCGATCGAGGACTCGACCTTCATCGCCTGCGCCCACGGACCTCGACGGGGAAAGCAGTACGAAGAGGATACCTATCGCCTCGAGGAGCCTCTCTGGCCGAGGCCGGCCTGAGCCCGTGACAGAGCGCCGTATCCCGGTTTGCACTCCGCTGCTCGGCGAGGCGGAGGTGCGCAATGTGAACGACGCGATGGCCCAAGGCGCGATTTCAGGCTTCTTTGGCGACTACCTTCCGGTTTTCGAGGAGGGATTCGCCGAGTTCTGTGAGTGTCCGCACGGGGTCGCCGTGAACAGTGGCACGACGGCACTTCATCTCGCTCTGGCGACGCTTGGGATCGGATCCGGCGATGAGGTGCTCGTGTCGACGCTGACCAACATGGCCACGTTCTTCGCGGTACTCTACCAAGGCGGGGTCCCAGTCCCAATCGACATCGAGACGGACACCTGGAATCTCGATCCGACGTTGCTCGAGGCCAGGGTGACGAGCCGTACGAAGGCGATCATCGTTGTTCACCTCTTTGGCCACCCCGTGGATATGGATCCGGTGATGGACGTCGCGGGGCGTCACGGGCTCGCTGTGATCGAGGACGCCGCCGAAGCGCACGGGGCGCTCTACAAGGGCCGGAAGGTGGGCGGCATCGGTGACATCGGGTGTTTCAGCTTCTACGCAAATAAGATCCTCACCACCGGTGAGGGTGGCATGTTGACCCTCAAAGACCCCAAGCTGGCCGAGAGGGCACGGTCCCTGAAGAGTCTGGCCTTCGGCCAGAACAACAAATTTATGCACGCCGATCTCGGCTTCAACTATCGGCTCACGAACCTCCAGGCAGCCATTGGCTGCGCCCAGTTGGAGCGCGTCGAGGACATCATCGATCGCAAGAGGGCAACGGCTGCCAGGTACACCGGACTGTTGCGCGACCAAGAACTGCTCCAGTTGCCCGTCGAAAAATCGTATGCCCGCAATGTCTACTGGATGTATCACGTGGCCCTGCTCGGTGGGGCGGCTGCCCGGCGTGCCGAGGTCATGCGCTCTCTGGCCGCACAAGGAGTCGAGACGAGGGAAGGCTTCGTCCCGGCGAACCAGCAGGAAATTTTCCAGGGGCAGGGGTGGACGACGCCCGACGACTGCCCCAAGGCAAACGTTGCAGGGGCAACGGGCTTCTATTTGCCCAGCGGCCCTACTTTGACCGAGAGTGAAGTGAGGCAAGTCGCCGCCGCCCTCGGTGAGATACTATCCAAGACGATCTCGTCGCGCGCATAGGGCCACTGAGCCGATGTCGAAGAGCGAGAGGCTGCGGGTCGGGATTCTCAATCCCGCGAGCGCAGTCGGCCACGGAGGCTATATGCAATACTTGCTGGCCTTGGCGGACGGGTTGAGTCGTCACGACGATCTGCAGGTGTCGGTCTTCTACGAAGATTCCCGCTCCGTCCCAAGCGGGTTGGCAACATCGCCGGTGGCGTGGGTCGCGCTTCCGACCGGGGAGAGCCGGGTGACCGGCGCCATCCGAGCAGCGTCGACGATACTGAACACTCGCACGTCATCCATCGGTCGATTCAAGGCGCTGGAGGGCCACGATCTCGACTGCCTGATCAGTTGTGCGTCTCCGGTTGGGTTCCACCTGGGCATCCCCTTCGTCGGCATCGTACACGACTTCATCTACCGCTACTTTCCGGATCTCGCGGATTTTCCGCTGAAAGAACGGGTTACGAGGAATCTCATTAATAGCCGATTCGTCAGGCACGCGGCTCTCACCGTTACCGATTCGGAGGTGGGCAAGTCCGACCTGGTTCGTCTTTTCGGGGCCGATCCAAGCAAGACTCGCCCGATACCGCTCAGCCCTCCACCCCATGTCTACCAACATCGCAGCCTGTCGGAGTCGACGCTGCGGGAGGTGGCGCTGCGCTATGACCTTCCGGAGCGATTTGTTTTTTACCCTGCCCAATTGTGGGAGCACAAGAACCACCACCGTCTGTTCGAGGCTCTGGCGCACTTGCGGGATCGGGACGGTCTGAGAGTCCCTTGTGTCCTTGCCGGATCCGGGGGCGACCACGCAGAAGAGGTGCTCAGCGCCGTTCCGGAGTTGGGCCTCGAGGGGCAGGTCCTTCATGTGGGCTACGTCCCGGACGCGGACCTCGCGGCTATTTATAAACTCTCGTCGGCTCTGGTCTATGCGAGTTTCGCGGAGTACACGAATATGCCAGTGCTCGAAGCGATGGTCCTTGGAACGCCGGTGCTTTGCTCCAACGCTTTTGCGATGCCGGAACAAGTTGGTGACGCCGGGCTCCTATTCGATCCGTTCGACGTACAGGACATTGCGACGCAGATTCGACGAATCTGGAACGATGAAGCGCTTGGCGAGACACTAGTCCGAAGGGGAACGAAGCGAATGGAGAAATTCTCGCTCGACAACTTCGGAAATCGGTGGCGAGACGTGGTTGTCGAAGTTGCCGCCTTGGGAGAAAGCCAGTGAGAAGCCGATTCGCGTGGGCCCTGCGGTCCGCCGCCCGATACGTCGAGAACCCCCGTCTTTTCAGGTTGCGTGCCCGTGGGGTGCTTCCTGAGTTGTTCGAGCGGCTCGACTGCCCGTGGTTTCACTCCCTCGGGTTGGCTACGGTTCTAGATATCGGGGCCTACATTGGCAGATACGCTGAGACGATTCATGCGTTGTTGCCTCGTGCGAGGATCTACTCGTTTGAGCCCCTCGGTGACTGCTTCAGACAGCTAGAGCAGCGCGCGGATCGTATTCCGCTGCTTACTGCGCTCAACTATGGGCTTGGCGACGAGGCTGGCGAGCATTCGATCCAACACCACAGCTTCGCCCCCTCTTCCTCTCTGCTCAAGATGACCAGCTTACACGAGAGGGCCTTTCCCGACAGCGCTGAAAGCCAGGCCGCCGTGATCAAGTTGAACCGCCTGGACGAGGTCGCCGAAGGTTTTGAGTTGCCCCTCCCGATGCTGGTGAAGATAGACGTGCAGGGGTTCGAGGATCGGGTGTTGAGGGGTGGAGAGCGCACGATCAGAGAGGCGCAGGCTATCATTACCGAAACATCGTTTGTGCCATTGTATGAGGGACAGCCGCTCTTCAGCGACATTCGTCGTCAGCTTACGGGGTGGGGATTCGTGTATGCGGGATCGGTGGGCGAGGTTCGAAGCCGTACTACCGGGGAAGTCCTACAAGAGGATAGCCTGTTCCTCAACACGTAATGATGTTCAGCATAAAAAGGGCATCTTCCACTACATTGAAATTGAGGTCGGTCATTGAGAATGGAGACTGCTATCAACGCCCAGAATTGGCCCGCAATTTCTGTAATCGTCCCGTCCTATAATCAAGGGAGGTTCGTTCGGCAGACACTCGACAGCATCCTGGAACAGGGGTATCCCAACCTGGAACTGATCGTCATGGACGGAGGCTCCGACGACGAGACCGTCGATATTCTCGAGGAGTACAGCCCGCACCTCTCGCATTGGGTCAGCGAGCCGGACAACGGCCAATCGCATGCGATCAACAAGGGCTTTGCCGTCGCCACGGGCA
>CAYLKA010000113.1:0-6040 GCA_964384125.1 uncultured Gammaproteobacteria bacterium
GTCTCTATTTCATTTGCGTTATCAGCGTTCCTTTGGTTTACCGGGCAACGTGATGAAGGCGTCTTTACCGCCCTATGGGTGCCATCCATTTTGTGTTTTGGCATTTATTTCAAACTGATGTCAATCCAAGGAGCACGTTAATGGGCACAGAACTTATATTTATGTTCGCGATCGGCGTATTTGTTCTGATGTCTATCGGTATTTTCCTTACGATGATCGAGTTCAAAAAATTCACCGATGACCCATCTATCCGAAAAGGCACGGGCGCGCCATAAGCGGGTACCTAACTTTAAATTCTCGTTAGCAATAGGTGACCGAGATTAGTACTATCTCGAAAATCAGTGCTTGAATAAAAGTAGATCCGCGAGGAGCAAGTTATGATTAAACGTACATCCAGGCTCGCAGCCATCGCTTCGTTTTTGTTGACTGCGCTGTTTTCCGGCCCGCAGCTTTACGCGCAATCCCAGTCGCTCAAGATTGGCATTATCGGCACGGGCAATATCGGCGGCGCGCTCGCGCGGCATTGGGTCGAGGCCGGACATGAGGTCTTCGTCTCCTCGCGTCACCCCGAGGAGCTTCAAGGGCTCGCTGACGAACTTGGGCCGCGGGCGCACGCGGGCACGCCCGCGGAGGCTGCGGACTTTGGTGAGGTCGTGCTGGTTTCGGTACCGTACTCGGCAATGCCCCAGGTCGGCGCCGAGCTAAGCGCCGCGCTCGCGGGTAAAGTCGTCCTCGATACGAGCAACCCCGTCGCGCGGCGCGATGGGGCGATTGCGGATCTCGTGCTGCAGCAAGGCAGTGGTCTTGCAACGGCCTCATTCTTACCAGGTGCGCGAGTTGTGCGGGCCTTCAACTGCATACCTGCTGCGTCGCTCGCCAATCAGCCGAATCGCCAGCCGGCACGAATTGCGATTCCACTTGCCGGTGATGACGAAGAGGCGCTCGAGGTCGCGCAGCGGCTTGTCGACGATGCGGGATTCGACGGGGTCGTCGTCGGCCCACTTGAGATTGCGCGCCACTTCGACCTCGGTCAGCCACTGGCGCGTGGGGACCTCTCAGCCGCCGAGCTGCGGGCTCTCATCGACGAGGTGCTCTAGATCGTCGAAGACTTATTTGCCCGTTGGTCGCAGTTCAGGGCTAATAGGTCTTGCTAAAGTCGTTACGCGTGTTAGTCACTGTGAACGTGCCATCTTCCATGGCCGTAACCTTGAACCAGTACGCGGTACCGTTGTGCGGGGGAGCATCCGGCCACGTATCGCGCGCGCCCGGTAGCGGCGCGATCGGCATAGCGTCGAGCTCCTGATCGAAGGTATTCGCGATGAATATGCCCGGGACCGTGTACTCCTGACCGCCTAGGAGTGAGAAGTGTGACATCCAGACATCTTCGAGACCCGGCGAGTTCAGAATGACACTCATCGACTCCGGCTGTCCGCCCTTGCGAGTGCCGTTATTGATGAGTGACACGCGTGGTGCAACCGCATTAACGAGTTGTGGTGTGTTCGACCCCACCGGTGAGGCGGGCCCTTGGCCGTGGTGTCCAACGAATAGGACATCGACGGTTCCGATGTGGTTCTCCGGGCACATTAATGCGCCCTCGACATCCCAGGTAATGTCACCAGGGTGTAGGGCGGTAAATTCGCCGAACCTGATGTGGCTGCCCACAGACTGTGCATTCTCGCCAGTATCGGGCCCTTGGGGTTCGAAGCTTGAACAGTAGGGATTCTGACCTCCGCCACCTGCCAGGTTGGAGTCAAGGACATCGCCGCCTGCGGTTACGATGGTCCATTCCAGGCCATCAATCGAGATACTGTCGCCTGGATCGACGATGGTCCGCGATGCCTCGGCGACGAGCCCTGGATAGACGTCAGAGAGGAATGCCACCGTGTTTGGCTGGCCCTGTACCGACGGGCCGGGATCGTAGTACGCCCTGATTGGGATATTGCTTGCTAGTTCGGCCATGCCGCCGAAGTGATCGCCGTGCCAATGTGTTGTGATCAGGTGATCAATCTGCGTCAACCCTGCATCTCTGGCCGCATCCACGATGCGCCCCGCATCGCGTGCGGCGTTGGCGCCGCCGTTGCCCGTATCGATGAGCGCGGATTCACCCGTTGGGCCTACAAACAGTGTTGCGTTGCCGCCTTCGACGTCGACGACGTAGACCTGAAGCGTTCGCATTTGAGACTGGGCTGCCGAGATACTGACGGCAAGGGCTACAACAAACACAGTTACTGAGCGCATAAGAAGCTCCTTGGATGGGAAGACTGTTCAACGAGCCCGGTAACGCTATGACCATTCACAATTAGTGTCAAGCGCACCGCGCCTTCTTCACGTCGTCTCCAAGTTGTTACGGGCTGGCCTTCGATGATAAGAAACATGGACGAAAACTGACGTATGGACGGGTCTGCCCACAAGAAGGTAACCTTCGCTTAGTCGCGTGGGGTGTGGGGAAAACGATGCGTCGAAAATTTTTCGGTAGGGATGGTGGGTCGTTACGCTTGCCTTTTTGGCCACTTAAGGTATCTGCGGGGATTGTTGCGGGACTATCAATAGTTTCGCTGACTGTCCCCACCTGGCCGGCATCGGCTCATCACGGAGGGGGTATCGAGTGGGATAGGCCGCGAGTGGAGGGCCCGATATCGGGAACCGTAACCGAATTCGCATTTCGCTTTCCACACGTTCATCTCTACCTGGACGTTGAGAACGAGAACGGCGAAATTCAAGAATGGGTAATGAGCACCGCAGGTACTCCTACGATGTTGCGAGACCGAGGTTGGAACCGGAGGTCCGTCCGGGAGGGTGATATCGTTACGGTAACCTACACTCCTCACGTTACATCGCCGACGCTGGGGAGTATCGTCACAATCGCTGTCAACGGCGCAGATCTGTCGCTTTAGATATTTGGAGCAGCCATGATGAGATTCTATTGGCCGGGTCAGACCGCCGCTGCTGCAACACTCCTGCTCTGTGCATCCGCAACACTGGCCCAGCAGAGGAGCGGAAACTTCGACCCGCGCGACCTCTCCGGACATTGGGATCGGGTCACGTCCATAGAATCTTTTGGTGACGTGCCCGGTGGCGCACGGGGAGATGTCGCCGGAGGGCAGGAGGCTCCCTTTACCGCCGAGGGTAGGACCCGCTTCGACGCGAATCTGCCGGGTTACGGACCCCGGCGGCAGATGCAGAGAAACGATCCTCTGGGAAGATGCGAGCCCATGGGCTTGCCCCGTCTTCTGAATGCGGAGATTCGTCCGCCGCACTCCACGCTCGAGATCGTGCAAACGCCGGCAAGACTCTTGCAGTTCTTTGAGTATCGTCACGATTGGCGTGAAGTATGGATGGACGGACGCGCGCTTCCTGCGTTGGAAGACACCTATCCCAAATGGAACGGGTACTCCGTGGGCCGCTGGGAGGGCGATGTCTTCGTTGTTGAGTCGATCGGATTCGATGATCGCAGCTGGCTGGATAAGTTGGGCTATCCCCATTCCGAGGAGCTACGTCTTGAGGAACGTTATCGCCGCTTGGATGCCGATACCTTGGAGCTCACGATGACTGTTGTCGATCCGGTCATCTATAGCCAGCCCTTTGAGAGTGACCGAAAGGTGTTCCAGCTGAATCACGGGAAAGCCAACAGTTGGGACGAGCAGATCTACTGCGTTCCTGCCGAGGAGCTGTCCTACCAGGACCTTGTCGGAACCGAGAATACGATCGAGTGATTTTCGATCCCTAAATCATTATTCGGGAGCGTTCTCGTCGGGGAGCCAGGCTGCCAGGCTATCCTTGACTGCTTTCATCTCGGGGTCGCCTGAGAGGTTTGTGAACTCGTGGGGATCAGCTACGAAATCATAAAGTTCTTCGGACCCGTCAGCCCAGCGGATGTAGCGATAGCGATCGCTGGTGATGGCATGATTGCGATAATTGTTCGTCGTGAGCGTCGGGTAATCCCAATCTGCGTCGGGGTCCTCCAGTAGCGGGACTAGACTCGTTCCTTCAACATGATTGGGCATCGGCAATCCGGCGAGCTCCGTGAGCGTCGGGTAAATATCCAGCAAATTAACCGGCGCATTCGTTCGCGTGCCGGGCTGCGTAACGCCAGGCGCGACAATAAACATTGCAACACGGGTCGACTCACGCCATAGGGTCCTCTTCGCGTAGGAGGATTTCTCGCCGACGTGATAGCCATGGTCGCCGAATACGACGATTATCGTGCTGTCAGCGCGTCCGCTAGCATCGAGCCCGTCCAGCACCCGGCCAAGCATGGCATCAACAAAACTGATACTCGCCAGATTACCCTGTACGGCATTGGGCCACTGCTCAGTTTGGATCACCCAATCAGACAGCTGTTGATTCGTTGTGCCTCCGATCGTGCAGCACTCCGTCACGAAATTGCCGCGTAATGCCGCATCGGGAACGTCGCCTAAATCATTCTCTACGATCGGTGGTAGCTTAATGTTCTCGATCGGATACATGTCGAAGTACTTCTGAGGCACGTACCAGGGCTGATGCGGGCGTCGAAATCCCAAAGCATCGAAGCGCGGCGCATCACTGGTTTCATTCAAGTGCCGAGCCATCCAGTCAGCTAGTTGGCCGTCAGAGGTTGCGGAATCTTCGGCGACTATTGGGCCCCAGTCGAATGAATTTCCGATCCGATACCTGAAATTGTTTCCGTTAACGGGCACAATTCCGCTCGGTACGATCTCGTGCGGTCGGGTGTGATCGAACGAAGGATAATAGCCGTGCCATGAACTGCGATCGTTATGGCCGCTGTGGAAGATCTTGCCGGCTCCCATTACACGATAACCCGAATCCAGGAAATACCCAGGCAGCATCCGCACGCTGCTCGCGACTTCGTTCGTTTCCCAGTGGTCCTGGTTGTTGTACACGCCGCTGGTTGATGGGCGCAGACCCGTGAGAAACGCGGTACGTGAAGGATTACAGAGAGCGGCGGGAGAATGTGCGTTGGTAAAGACGATACCGCGCTCGGCAAGCCGCTCCATATTGGGCGTTATCGCCTGCGAATGCCCGTCCAGTGGGCTGACCCAATCGTTCATATCGTCGATGGAAATGAAAAGGATATCGGGTGGATAACTACGCTGCGCCAGACTAACGCACGAGAAGAGCAATAGACCTAGAGCTACGGTGACATTTCTCATAGTACCCCCCACGTCCCCCTAGCGCCGTATATGGTGCTAGGTTTTTCATAAGATCTCATAATCTATTGATTTAATTGGTCGGGGTGAGAGGATTTGAACCTTCGGCCCCTGCCTCCCGTTGGGACAGAAAAGATATACTTCTTATGCAAACCGTGGCAACAGCTTAACGACATTATCCCGGTTGATTGCCCGAAGATCGTCCTCATTAAACAGACCGGTCTCATCGAGCGCCCTGGCAACTGCCGCACTTGTATCCCCGGGCGGGAAATCTGTGCCGAATACAATTTGTGTGGTGGCTACCAGTTCCAGTAGTGAGACCAGGGAACCCCGATTGGCAGCACCGGCAGTATCGTAATAGAACTTGCTGAGCTCACTAGTAAAACCATCAGGTAGTGCTTCCGTCGCCCTGGCCGCAGCGCTTTCTATACGGCCTGCCAGGAAAGGCACGCTGCCGCCTGCATGAGACCATATGAAACGAATATCTGGAAATCGAACGGCATCACCGCTGAAGGCGATTCCCGTGATCGCGCGAGTGGTGTCGGTACCATACTCGAATCTTGAGGGATGCACCCCCGGGGCATACTGGAGGTTCCTGCAGCAATCGGCTGCGGTCGGATGCACGGCAACCACCGCTTTACGTCGATTGAGTTCCTCCATCACCGGTCTGAATGCCGGGTTTCCTAACCATACATCGTTGTAACTGGTAAAAAGCCCGACACCGTCTGCATTGAGCGTATCGTAGGCGTAGGCAATCTCCTCCAGACTTGCGTCCACGTCTGGCAATGGTATAGCGGCAAACAGCCCGAAACGTGTGGGGTGCGCCTGCACCAGTTCCGTCCCGTACTCATTACAGGCCCGCGTCAATCGGCGAGTCTGTGCCACATCTCCGA
>CAYLKA010000114.1:0-5764 GCA_964384125.1 uncultured Gammaproteobacteria bacterium
TTTTCTAGTTGCTCCACAAAAACCGGAGTCGGTGCTGCGCACTCTGCGCCTTCGAAGTTGATTTCCTTGACGGTGTGCTGGCAACGATCACGGACGAAATAGACTTGGAAGGGCAGGGCTCCATCCGGAGTGTGGACGACTGTTTGTACCGGATCGTCAGACATCGGAACGATTCGTGCGTCTAAGCCTAGGCGCTGTCTGAAAAGCTCCGAGACCTCGCTCAAGCGCTGACCGGCGAGGAGTCGCCTGGTTCGTTCGACATGTAGCGCGAGATCCCCGTCTCCAAGTTGGAACCAATCCTCTCCACCGAGCTCCTTCAACACGGACATGAACGTCCATGTCTCGTTTTCTCGCCCCCAACCGGTCTTCTTATTGCTGAGTTCCGCGAGCGTATAGAGAACCGTGTCCATGTCGGGCGAGATGTGGAGCCCCAGGTGCTCGAAATCATCGCCCGTGTTAACGACGAGAGTCAGTCGATCGGCGTTCAGTGTGCGATAGAGTCCAAGCGCGAGTTTTGCGCCACCCACTCCACCGCATAGTGCAAGCACTGGCGTGTCGTGGAAGCCCTGCGTCATCGGAAGAGATCCTCTTCCTTGGGACGGATCAGGGAGCGGGCGTCAGCGTTCGGGGCATCCCACGCGAGGCCACTGATGATCACTGCAGGAAGCTGTTCGTCAGCCTGCCCCATTAGGAGAGACGCGGCACTGGCTAGCTCATCGGCAAAACCCGTCTGTGTCACTTGGAGAGCCCTCCCGCGCAGGTCGGTGCAACCGATGAAATCTTGCAGGGAAGGTAGGCCCGCCGCACCCAGTGCGATTCCCACCGTGCCGTTACGCCATGCCCGACCCACGCTGTCACTGATGATGACGCCCAGATTGACTGCGAAGTGTTTGTCTAAACGTTCCTTGAGGTGGTGCGCGGAGGCGTCGGGGTCCACTGGGAGGAGCAATACGAGTTCTCCTTCAGTGTCCGGATCCAAATTGGAGGCGTCGATACCGGCGTTCGCTAAGACTATGCCGAGACGATGCGCCACGATTAGTACGCCGAGTTTGTAGCGGACCACTTCCTCTGACTCCGAGAGAATCACCTCTATTAAACGCGGGTCCTTGTCAGTTGCTTCTGCCAGGTCACGGGCGCGCTTCGACGGCTCAATATCTTCCAGATTGACGTAGCGATTCTCAGCTTTCGACACGACTTTCTGTGCGATTACGATAACGTCGTCGTCACATGGTTCGATCCTAGCTTCCTCCAAGGCCTTTATCAGTTGCCTGGCCAGGTTATCTCCGGGTTTGACCAAAGGAATGCCAGGAATTGCTGTCAAACGGGCTGATTGTTTTGTCATGGCCGCCGCGCTGATATCGTCGGTCTCGTTTTGGGGCCAGACAACCTTAGTACCCGGGTCGTTCCTGTCAATAGATCGATCCGATCAACCTTTCCGACCAAAGAGACACGAGCCTGAGTCAGCACCGTCGCTGCCGGTGGCGACTGATTCCGCTTCATGTACTATACGACCCGAAGAATAAAAAGCCGGGGGAACCGCGCAGCATGAGCACTGAATCGTCCGGAGTCGCCGACTCCAAAGAGGGCTTTGAGTCCTTACAACTCCCGTCCATGGCTCCGGGGAGTCTGGTGCGTCATTTCGGTCCAGGGATGATCCTGATGATGACTGGAATCGGAACCAGTCATCTGGTCACGGCTCCGGTTGCGGGTGGGCGTTTTGGGTTTGCGCTGTTGTGGTGTCTACCGATCGCTTATATCTTCAAGTATTACGGGTTTGAGATGGCGTTCCGTTTCACGAACGCCACCGGACGCAGCTTGCTGGACGCCTATTCCACGGCTTGGAAGAAATGGCCGGTCTGGTACGTGCTCATCACTACGATCATTCAATCGGCTATCGGTCAGGCTGGAAGACTGATCGCGGCTGCCGCGGTGCTCTTCTATATATTCCGGGAGTACGTGGGAGTGGACATTCCCGGCCTGGGGGATAATGCCGAGCTCGGGCTGTACGGGTTTGTGCTCGGAGCAAGTTCTGTCGCCATCATCCTTGGTGGTAAATATGGGGCCGTCGAGCTGGTAACCAAGATCGCGGCCGGGATACTGGTCGTGTGCAGTTTTGGTGTCTACTTCGTGGCGCCCGCCCCGATCGCTGAGTTCGTGCATTTCTTTCAGCTCGATACGCCTGAGGGTTCGTGGCTGATTATTGCGTCCTTCCTCGGTCTCCTACCGACGGGTATTGATGTTTCTCTGCAGGCCTCCGAGTGGGGCAAGGCGAAGAAAACCGGGATGGGCCGGATCCGTGAGGAGATGGAGGCCCAAGGCATTGCGCCACGTTTTAACTCCTTCACCAGCACCAAACGCGACCTCACGGTTGACACCAGTCGTTTGCCTGCCCATGCCCAGGAGTACTGTCGGAGGTGGTTCAAGATCGCCCTCTGGGATTTTCGTGCTGGACACGTTATCTCCTTCATCCTGGCCGCCATCTTCCTGCTGCTGGCCGCTGTTTGGCTCTTTCCCAGTGACGTTCAGGGCAACGCCGTAATGGGAGAAATCGCCCGCATATTCACGGACAGCGTGGGCCCTGGGATGATGATCGTGTTTCTCTTTGGCGCCATGGCAGCGACCTATTCGACCGCTTTCAACTACTTTGATGGTTGGCCTAGAGTTGTCGGCGCGTGCTGCCGAAACTTGTTCAAAGCTACGGCCGCACTTCCGGGAACCAGCAGAGATGATATTGATCCCGAGGGCCTTAAGTGCTGGTATTCGGAGTACAACATCTATCGGTTGAGCATGTTCTTTTCGCTCATCACCTCCGTGCTGATCATCGCAGGTCTCCCGCGTCCGGTATTTCTGGTCCTCGTGGCTTCTGCGCTGGCCTATTTTGTCGCGCCAGTCATATTCTTCCTTAATCTCTACTACTGTTTTACGGTCATCCCCAAGTCGGACAAGACCTTTTATCCCTCGGTGTTCGCGAAGTGGTTTGGTTGGTTTAGCTTGGCCGTATTCACGGGGATGTCCCTGGTTCTGATCTGGCAGCGACTCCTCGCGCAGTTCCTTGGTGGTTGAGATCGAAGATAGACTTTCGCAGCCGAATTTTATAAAGACTGCGCTTATCGTTTAGTATCCGCGTCCCGCAGGGATGGCGCCCGGCCCCATTCGAGGATTGTCTGTGTTCCAGCGTTTAGAGCCCTTACCCCCTGATGCCATCATCGGCATCATGGCCCTGTTTCGCCAGGATGCGGATCCTCGGAAGGTGGATCTGAGTGTCGGCGTTTATCAGGATGAGACTGGAAACACACCAGTGCTCGAGTGCGTGCGACGTGCCGAGCGGGAAATTCTCAAAGAACAGAGCACGAAGAGCTATGTGGGCATCACCGGAAACGCGGATTTCAATGAGAGTATGGAAGCGATGCTGTTCGGGGTCGATCATCCTGCGAGAACGGCTGGCCGCGTGGTTTCGGTTCAAACCCCGGGTGGCAGCGGCGCGCTGAGTGTCGCCGGTCATGTCATCGTTCGAGCTCAGCCGCAAGCCAGGGTGTGGTTGAGTGATCCTTCCTGGCCGAATCATCTGCCGCTTTTGCGGCTCGCGGGTCTGAAGCTGGAGCAGTATCCCTACTACGATTATGAGAACCATCGCATCGATTTCGATGCGATGCTCGCAACATTCAATGATCTGGGTCCAGACGATCTGGTGCTGTTGCACGGCTGTTGCCACAATCCGTGTGGTGCCGATTTATCCCGGGATCAATGGGGTGTGTTAGCGGAGCTGTTCGAGGAGCGCGGTATCGTGCCGTTTCTCGACCTCGCCTATCAGGGGCTAGCGGAAGGCCTGGAGGAGGATGCTTACGGGGTGCGCCTGATGTCTGAGCGACTGGACGAGGTTGTGGTCGTGAGCTCTTGCTCGAAGAATCTCGGCCTCTATCGAGAGAGGGTCGGTATGGTCAGCTTGGTCTCTAAGGCACCGGAACAGGCGAAGGCTGCGCAGTCCAACCTGGGTAACGTTGCGCGCGGAATCTATTCCATGCCCCCCGACCACGGCGCCGCGATCGCCGCTCGCGTTCTGGGTGACAAAGAGCTGCGCGCCCAGTGGCTCGAGGAGCTCGGTGAGATGCGGGGGCGCCTAAACAGCTTGCGATTCTTGCTTGTAGAAAAGCTGCAAGAGCGGAGTGTGCCTCGTGACTTCTCATATATAGCCAACGAGCGTGGAATGTTCTCATTCTTGGGGATTTCACTGGAACAGGTGGTTCGACTTCGAGAGGAGTTCCACGTCTACATGGTGGAGACCAGCCGGATCAATCTTGCCGGTATCAATCAGTCCAACGTCGATTATGTGGCGGATGCGATTGCCGCTGTTCTATAGACCCATGTTTCTCCAGGATTCCTGATGATGGTGAAGCGGTTGTCAGGCGAAAGATGCCGCCTCGTTCCTCCTCCATGATCTAGCCGTGGGTCTTCCTGCTCCATACGATCGGTTACTGATTCCCATCTACGCGCCATCGGCGCTGATGGCTGTTGCCAATCAGGCCATGGTGCTGCTACTGCCACTCTACGCGCTGGAGCTTAGTGGCAGCGCTGCGTTTGCAGCGTTGGTCGTTGGGTTGCGCGGGTTCGGCGTGTTGTTGTTTGATGTTCCTGCGGGGTTACTGGTACGCCGGTTTGGGGATAAATGGGTACTGTTCGGTGGTCTAGCAACGATCGCCGCCTCGATGCTGGCGTTGTCCGTTGCGACCTCTCAATGGGCCCTCGCGCTGCTGGTCGTGCCGCTGGGAGCTGCCCACGCTGCCTGGTTTCTTGGTTGGCTTTCATATATCACCGACACCTGTGCACCCGATGAGCGAGGCCGGGCAACATCAGCGCTGGCTGGTATCCAGCGCTTCGGCTCGTTTGCGGGTCCGCTGGCAGGCGGAGTCATCGCACAGGCCGTAGGTTATCCCACAGCGTTCCTCGTCGGCAGCGTGATCGCTGCGTTAGCCGCAGCGATCTCGTTTGTGTTTACCGATAACGTTCATCCTGCGAAACCAGCGGAGACAAGTCATCTTAAGACGATCGGAAGGATTTTCGTTGCCAATAGGAGGGCTTTCTCGACGGCCGGTTCCGTGGCGCTAATCTTTCAGTTGATGCGCGCCGTTCGCCAGCTGCTCATCCCACTGTTCGGTGTAGTAGTGGGGCTCGACGCAGCCACTATCGGACTGATCTATTCACTGTCCGCTGCCGTCGATATGTCATTGTTCTACCCGGTCGGTATCGCTATGGACCGGTGGGGTAGGAAGTGGACCGGCATGCCGAGTGTCGTGTTTTTCGTGCTCGGCCTGATCCTGTTGCCCTTTGCCCAGGGTTTTTACTCTTTGCTCGGAGCTGGGTTGATCCTCGGTTTTGCGAACGGGCTAAGCGTGGGGCTGGTGCAGATCATCGGGATGGACCTTTCACCGCCGGACGCACGGGGGGAGTTCCTCGGTGTCTGGCGTCTTATCAGTGATGCCGGTTGGGCGGGTGGGCCGCTACTGGCGGGAATCTTAGTCGATGTGGTGAGTCTCTCCGCGGCGAGCTTCGCCGTGGCTGGCCTTGGCGTCGTGGGTGGCCTGATGTTCTTCTTCCTGGTGCCGGAGACACTGCATACTGCCCGAGATCACACGCCTCCGTGAATCGAGTCTCCCGAGCTGTGACGCCTCAGTAATGCAATGAGGAAGTTAATATCGGCAGGGCACGGTCCTCTTCGTGCGACTCTAGTGCCTTGCGCGCGTCTTTTTCTGTTTCGTAGGGCCCAGTC
>CAYLKA010000115.1:0-5477 GCA_964384125.1 uncultured Gammaproteobacteria bacterium
CGGTTCAAATCCGTCCCCCGCAACCAATTTTTAACCCTCGGAGTATCCAATGATTTCGGGGGTTTTTTGTTGCCCGAGTGTCCTTTTTTTCTGCCGTTAACACCGTCGGCATTTGGCAGCCTAAAACCGCTTTTTGGGACCAAGTCCACGGTACATTTACGGTACATCAGTGGCACAGGCTGTCTTTATCAGGCACAGGAAGGAACGCAGCGTCTACCAGTTATGCTGGATGGAGCAGGGCAGGGAACGCACCCGAAGCTTCAACACCAGGCAGCAGGCCGAGCAGGAGAAGCGTCGTCATCTAGAACTCATAGCCCAGGGCTACGCAACGCAACCCTTTGATCTGCTGCCACCCCACCAGCACCATGGCTGCGATTGTTGTGAGTAGGATTGATTTCAAAGTGAGCAAACTGTCATCGCATTGAATGCGGTTTTCAAGGCCTTTGAAATTACGAAGACCTTCAGGCTACTAGCCTGACGAGCTTAATGCTGTCTTTTTGGACACCGCTTGGACATCGTTTTTCTGCGTCAACCAGCGATCGTTAACGGTACGGCGGGACAAAATTGGTTCAACATCATTCGCCGGAATCGTTCGAATGCGGCTCAAATCGAATCGAGCGCAGGTCGATCATCTCGCCTTTGAGCGTGCCGGCAGGGCGCATGAGGATGCGGTTCGAGCCCTTTTTCAGTTCGATGAATCCCACTTCCTTTTCAATGAACTTGTCGAAGCCGCCGGTAGTGCTGACCTTGCCCTCGAGTACGCCAAGGTCGGATTTGATCAGCCAGGTGTTCCCAGCGTTATTGTCGTCCATGGCGTGAAGGAGGTGGACCCGGTAGCGGCCGGCGGCCGGAAGGTCGACTTGCCACAGGGCGGCGTCGCTCTCGTTCACCCAGGGACCGATCAGGTCGAGGTCGGGGTGATAACGAAGTTGCTTTGCAAAAAGCTGCGCCGTCTTGGAATAGAGAGTGAATTGGCCCTTGTCATCGGGCCGGATAGGTTCGGGTCCACTCGGGGCTTCCTTGCCTGCCAGTTCCGGCGCGGTCCAAGGGAACCTGCGGTCGGCGGATGCTTTGCGCTCACGGGCGATCAAGTCCGGATCGACTGGATCAGCGGCATTGCCCCAGGCGCGCCGGATGAACGTGAGGATGGCAGCAAGGTCGTCATCGTCCACCGCGCTTGAACTTCCGATCCCTGGCATGTGGAGATTCCATTCTTGCCCGCTTACCTCGATGGGTCCCACCAAGCCGCGCAGGACGATCTGGGCGAGGCGTTCGGGGGATCCGGTTACCCATTCGCTCTTTGCCAGCCGCGGTGCCACTCCAGGCGTACCGAGCCCGTGCGGGTGGTGACAGGAGGCGCACAACACCGTGTACTTCTCAGTTCCGAGTTTGGCCCGTTCCACCTGATCAGCAGTGAGCGATTCGTAGTTCACCTTCGGCTCCGCTGCGTCACTTCCAGTTCTGGTGATCTCAATGAGCGCAGTCAAATCGCGGACGAACTGTTCTCGCAAGACTTGCGGAACGCCCTCGACCGGTTGCATCGCCACCTCAATACAATCCGCTTCGCGACCCGCAATGCCGGTAAGAGCGGCGGTGCGTCCGAGGTCATCGGGTCTCTTGGCGACGAGTTGGAGGAGCAGACGGAAGTCATCCGGCTCGGCAGCGGCGGCACTGAGCGTGATGAGCGCCTGTTGGAGCACCTCCGAATTGGACTCTCCGCGCTCTCCGGTGAGCACCGCGATCTCGGCCACGGTCTTAGGCCGCAGCTGATCCGTCATGATCTTGTCCATGACCCGTAGGGCCGTGGCGCGAACGTGGCCATGTTCGTGTTTGAGAGCCTCGCTAGCAGTCGACCAATCGAGGGCACCCAATCCCTCCAGAGTCCAGAGCGCATGCATTCGTCCGAGATAGGACTCGCCTTCCAAGGCGAGCTTCTTGAGTGGTGGCACCGCTTCGGTGAGGCACCTGTCGACGAGAAGGCGCTGGGCGGTGTCTCGCCTCCAGCCGTTGGGATGGCTCAAAGCCTCGACGAGCTGGGGGGCACTTCGTTTGGACAGGACGGGGGACTCGTAGGAGATGGGCCGATCGGTTGCGACGATTCTCCAGATCCGGCCGAGGTCAATGCCGGACTCGAGATTGCGCGCCTTCACCTGGTCGGTGATCCAGGGCACGAGGAAGATGACGTGTTCGATGACGCCCTTGTACATGTCGGCGATGTAAAGGGCGCCGTCCGGGCCGGTGCGGGCATTGATGGGTCGGAACCGTTCGTCTGTGGAAGCGAGAAGTTCCTGTCCGGCCGGATAGTGGCGCTTGGCTTGTGGGGTAAGTCCATCTGCTACGACGAGGCGTCCGATGAGATGGCCACCCGCTTCGGGCACAAACAAGTTCTCTCGTGCGTCGTCGGGAAACTGATCACCACGGTAGACACAGGTGCCGGAGGCTATCGTGTAGGTGCGCAATGTTCCGTCGTCGCGCAACTCCAAACCTCCGAGAGTGATCTGCGGCGTAGGGCGGATCGGAAACACTTCCTGAGCCTGGCCGGAGATTACGGCGCCCACACCCAGCCGACCCGGCCCTCCGTTCCGGTTTGCAAAGTCGCGGAGACCAGGATGGCGGCGTGCGTATTCCTCCGGCATGTAGTCCATCATGGCGGCCGTGCTTTCTCTGCAGGTGTAGAATCGTCCGAGGTTGTCGAAACTCACTCCGAATTGCCCGCGGTGAATCGCGTCTTCCTCGATGAGTTCGCCCTCGCGTAAGCGGTGCCGTTTTGCCCAATCGGCGCTGTGCAGCCAGTTGTCGATTCCCCGCCGCAATCCGTTGGCGGTATGCTGCGGGTTCCCTGCCACGCCGTAGTTGCCCACCTTGCGCTTTCGATCGCACACCAGGTCGCCGTCGTGGTCTTGGCAGAACCAGAGGTGGGGAGGTTCGGCGAGAAGGACGCCGCCTTCTACGAAAGCGAAGCTGCGGGGCATGACGAGTTCGTCGAGATAAACGGTGCTTTTATCCGAGCGACCATCGGCGTTGGTATCCTCGAGAACCATCAGCCGGCAGATCGGATCTGCTTCACCGGTTCCTGCCAGGTCACGCATGTAACCGCGATACTCGAGCACCCAGATCCGCCCATCGGCATCGAACTCGAAGAACACCGGATCCGCAATCATGGGCTCGGCCGCCACCAACTCGACTCTATATCCAGGTGCCATCTTGAACGTCGCGAGTTGTTCTTCCGGCGAGAGCGGTGGGGCGGGTGGAATCACGACATTCTCGAAGATCTTCTCGCCGCGCTTCCAGTCGGCCCAACCGTTCAGTGCAGAAGGAGGACGAATGGCTGGACGTTCTACCGGGACCGCTCCTGTGCGCGACGGCGGCGGGGGAGCCTCTCCCGAGAGCCGGTTGAGCACATTGCGCGTAATTCGGTCGACGTGGTCGGTGCTGTCCCATCCACCGCAGTCGAACTGGATCCGGAAGCCTGACTCCGAATCCTCGGGCCCGGTGACGCGCGCGATCTGAAAACCCATGACATCCGAAAAGCTTTCGTCGAGATTGTCGTAGAGCATCGTCAGGGCATCCTGCGGATTGGAGATCTGCACCCTGGCGCGGGCATAATTGCCGGCTTGCTGCGGGGTCGCCTCCTCCCACTCGGTGCGGCTCCCACCGCTCGCGGTAAAACCATTTCCCTTCACCCGGTCCAGGTCGATTCCGATGGCCCACGCGTAGCGTTGTGACTCAGCCGCGAAGAAATGTCGCAGGAGGGCGAAAACCTCGTATTCTCCTTCCGGCAATCCACTCACGCGGACACCGGCCTGTTCTCGCGGAACACCGCTGCTGTACAACATGTCGTTCATGAGGGCGTTGTTGCCGGCACCAGGCGGGGCTTTCCGATTTATGTAGCTCGCTTGCGGAGCCTTGCCCCAGTTGGTGATATGTGCATCGGCGTCAGCCGCGCCGAACTCGATGGTAAGCGTGTGAGAGAGGGGCTTGCCGTATTCATCAACGACCTTCCCCGAGAAGTGGTTGCGAAGGATGTTCCACGTCCCACCCTCGAACACACCCGTTTCGTGTCCCGGCCCAAGTGGACCGTTGGCATTGGCGAGACCTCCCCTGCCCGCCCCGGGAGCGAGCCCGTGTGACCAGTCGGTAGTGGCTGCAGTGAAAACAGTTCCGCCACCCGGAACGGTGTAGATGCCCATACATCCGTGTTCGTGCTCATTCGTTTTCCAGAGTTCATGAGCCGGCTTGTACCAACCGAGGTCACCCTCGCCCCACCTCGCCGGGGCAGTGGCGAGGATCGTGAAATTCTTCGGTGTTCCGTCCCTGCCGGTGGGAACGGGGCGTCCATCGACCATCGTGAACTCGCAACCGTCGCACTCGTAACCAACAATCGTGTTGCCCCCACCGAATTCCATGCCTTCCTCCAAACCGGTCTCTTTAAAGACCCAGTGGTCGGGCCGGTGCACCTGATACGCGCCGCTGCCGTTCGGGATCCCATCCCGAAATCGGTGGAAGCCACCGCGCAGAAATCCCACACCGGTTAGCTGGTTCTCTGGCCGTTTTACAAGGTGATGGCTCCACAGCGTGCTGAGAAGCGGCTGTCCATCGGGTTTGTAGAGAGGATCCTGCTCGTAAGCTTCCTTCCAGCACACCAGGTCGTTGCCGCCGTCTTCGCTGCGCACCTGCCAGCAACACGTGTTGCCACTAAAGAATGCGACATTGCCGCCATTCGCGATGTAGGCCTCGAGATGATCGCGCATCGGCGCCGACCAGTACTCGTCGTGACCGACGCTGAGAACGAGCTTGTAGTGCTCGAGGATCTCGGGATGAAACTCAAGGTCGCTGTTAATGGCGTAGTCGATCTTGTAACCGGCCCGCTCGGACCAACGGATAAAGGGAAGTTCCCAGTTTCGGTCGATCCCGCTAAAGGGCCGTTGGAAAGAGACCCGCCGGCCCAGCTCATCGCCAGGTTCGTGCTTCTTGTCCCAGTGCGCCGGCCCCCAATAGGTGTAGAGGCTGAAGCCGCCAAAGCCGTTGTAGGCATTGTAGGTGTTAGTCGCGAGCTGGAGAAGAATTTTGGCCTCGCGGCCGGGATGCGATGAGCGCACTACAAAGAACATGCGGTTGCCTTGCGTCTCACCCGATCGCGTCCACGCCTCGTAGCAGCCGCTAGCCCACGACTCGGGGATCTTCACCGAGAAGGTCGCCGGCCAGTCACACCCATGCGAACTGGCGTGCTTGGGAACAGGATGCTGCCAGGCAGGAATTCCCTTCTTGCTCCAGACTACTTTGCGTTGCGAACCGATCCGAGCGATTTCGACATCGACTTTCGCGGTGTCGGTGGAGAGATGGAACGTGACTTCTTCCCCCGCCACGTAGCTGCGCTTCCCGGGATAGCCGTGGATGAAAGGCTCAGCCGTCGCAGAGATGGGCGTGACAAGGAGAATCGCCAGTATGGCTCTGTAGAATGAATCCATCCTCTTAGA
>CAYLKA010000116.1:0-5427 GCA_964384125.1 uncultured Gammaproteobacteria bacterium
CGCAGGCCCGACCAGGCACGAACAAACGTAGCATCAGCAAGAGCCGGAACAAGCCGGGGAAGCGTCTGGAGAATCCCGCGGATACCTTCAACCGTGGTGTGGTCGTCGAACCCGACGTCCTCATAGGTGGAACCTGCGGTTACCATGCCATCTGGCCTCGGCGTGATCGACCCGTTATACGAGACGGTGGTCGTACCAAGTATCGGTGTCCGCGGACGGACAGCGACCATCTGTCCACGCATTGGAGTAATGGGCAACGTACGTCCGAACCATCGACTACACAGACCCGTCCAAGCACCGGCAGCAAGCACCACCTCGGTCGTACTGATATCGCCCTGAAGCGTCTCGACGGCGTGCACGTTTCGCTCGTTATGACGGATACCAGTTGCTGGAACACCTTCTCGCACATCCACACCACGGGAACGCAGCACACGGCCGAGCGCCTCCACGAAACGCCCACTACTTATCGTGCGCTCGTCGGGAGAAAAAATGCCCCCGTGCACGTTGGCTCCAAGCTCAGGTTCGAGGCGGTGCAGTTCATCTATATCAAGCCAGTCGACTGGCATATCCACGTTACGCTGCCAAGCCGCAAACGTTCGTGCGAGGCGGTCGCACTCATCCTCACCCTCGGCCACGCGAAGGATACCGGTACGCATATATCCCATTCGCACACCGCTAGCCTCTTCGAGTTCTGGCACCAACTCGTCGAAGAGATAGGTCGAGGCCTGCTGAAATTCAAACAAGGGACTCGTTTCACCATCTTCGGCAAGGTGAAGCGGCACCAACTGGCCGCCAGAGGCGAGCGATGCTTCCTGACCGAGTTCCCCGCGCTCGAGCAGCGTGACCTGCAGCCCCGCTTCCAACAGCTCGTATGCAGCCATGCAGCCGATGACCCCACCACCAACGATCACGACATCTGCCCTGGAAATCGATCCCATATCTGTTCTTGCGCAAACGAGCCGCTTGGGAGCCCGGGTAACACGAGCCAATACTAACGGCTTCGGTGACATCAAATCGAACGGGTTGACGCGGCCGGTGCACGCACGTATCAGCCTCCACGTCGCGGGCTGAACTTCGCGGTGATCGAGCCAACATGCCATCGTGTACCTATGAATCCAGAACCACGGATCTACAGGTACGAGATTTCCACTCGGCCTCCCGAAATCGCTCCTCACGATTCCCGTCCCATTCATCAACTACGGAGAGACCTATGACTGCCTCAGCGTTTAGCACCGGCGATACCTCAACCGAGATCCTCATCGTGGGGGGTGGAGTCGGCGCATGCGCTGCCGCGCTGGCTGCCACCAGCATGGGCAAGCGCGTAGTGATGACGGAAGCCACTCAGTGGATCGGCGGCCAGCTCACGTCCCAAGCCGTACCTCCGGACGAGCACTCCTGGATTGAGCAATTTGGATGTACGGCGCGATACCGCGACTATCCAAATATGGTCCGCGACTACTACCGGCGTCACCACCCCTTAACACCGAGCGCTCGATCGAACCGGTACCTGAATCCCGGCAATGGATTTGTGTCCCGTCTGTGCCACGAACCAAAAATTGCGTTGGCCGTACTTGAAGCAATGCTTGCACCGGCCCGAACGGCCGGGCTTCTCTCGATCCGCCTCGGCCGACAACCCCAATCTGTCGATATGGACGGCGATCTAGTGAAGGCTGTCACGTTTACGAATCTTGCAACGGGCGACACTGAGACGATCGAGGCGTCCTATGTGCTGGATGCGACCGAACTCGGTGATTTGCTGGCGCTCGGGAACATTGAATACCGCACAGGGTTCGAATCGCAGCGTGAGACGGGCGAACCCCATGCATTGGCGGGCGATCCTGAGCCAGACAACGTACAAGCCTTGTCGTGGGTGTTTGCCATGGGATTCGAGCCTGGCAGCGACCACACCATCGACAAACCAAGCCAATACGATTACTGGAAAACCTTCGAACCGCCAACCGACCCACCATGGGGTGGACCGCTCTTTCAATGGGGTCGACCAGTCCTAACCGCGAGTTCATTTTTGGAGGCGGAAGGACAGGCGCACGGAACCATGCGTTGGGAGGATCGTGTGCTGTTCGCCGACGAGACCAGCGAACCCCGGCAGGCCTGGTTTCCATGGCGCCGCATCGTGTATCCCGGCCACTACCCGACCGGGACCGTGCCGCACGAGGTCAGCCTCGTCATATGGACCCAGAACGATTACATGAGCGGAAACATCATCGACAAGCCAGAAGATCAGGTGCAGCAATACCTCGAAGAATCTAGACAACAGTCACTGAGCTTCTTGTACTGGATGCAAACAGAGGCTCCGAGGCCCGACGGCGGCCTCGGGTACCCTGGACTCTTCCCCGCACCAGATATGGTAGGGACTGAGACTGGACTCGCGATGGCTCCATACATCCGCGAATCACGCCGGATCAAGGCAATCTTCACCGTCACCGAAAATCACATCGGGGCCACCGCCCGTGGCACGTCGGAGGCCGAATCCTTCTTCGACACCGTCGGTGTTGGGCTGTATCACATCGACCTGCACTTCAGCACGGGCGGCAACCACCCCATTCATATGGACTGCCTCCCGTTCCAAATCCCACTCGGTGCACTCATTCCAATCCGCGTCGAAAATCTGCTTCCCGCCTGTAAGAACCTCGGGGTCACACACCTCACAAACGGTTCATTTCGGCTACACCCGGTTGAGTGGAATATCGGCGAAGCTGCTGGATTGCTCGCCTCCTTTTGTCTCAACACAAACACTCGACCCCAGGGTGTGCGCGAGGACCGTCGGGTTCTACGTGAATTCCAAGATCTGTGTCTCGCACAAGGATTTGAACTTGAGTGGCCTCAACCTGTGGCCGAAAGCGGCTGGGCCGCTTTCGACAAGCGCGTGCTGGGCTACTTGCCCTCGGGCGCGCTCCCACGGACGGAGTGGGATCCAGGTTCCGGATCACCCTAGTACCAACTCGGCATCGGCGAATGTCGATCACACCCTCGTCGAACTCTAGACTAGCGACGGAGCCACAAGACCCGGTGGAGAGATGACTGCATGAACCCACTCAAGATCGTCATCGGTATCGACATGTTCGGCGACGAACTCACAGACAAGCTGCGCACCGACCACCCTAGCGTGACCTTTGCCACGGCATTCGAGCCAACAACCCAGCAGCAAGAGATCACCGACGCCGACGGTTTCCTCGGCTCGCCGGATGCTGACGCATTGCGAGCAGCGAAACGATTACGCTGGGTGCATGTGCCAGGCATGGGAATCGACCATGTGCTCGACAACCCCGAGAGCGCCGCGCCCGACCTCGTTATCACGAATTCCCCGGGTACTCACACGAAGCCAATCGCCGATCATGTGATGTTCTTCGTTTTGGCCCTCGCCCACCGCGCCCGGGAGCTGCTGGACGATCAGCGACACAAGCGGTGGAACACACTCGCCTACCGCGCGCGGATGCTAGACCTGAACAACACCACCATGGTGTTACTCGGAATCGGTGGGATCGGCCGCGCGGTGCACCAGCGTGCAACGGGCTTTGGAATTCAAGTCTCGGCCATCGATCCCAGCCCCACCGATGTCCCGTCCGGCCTACAGCAAATGGGCGGACTCGAGCAACTGGACGCGGTGTTGCCGACGGCTGACTGGCTGATCGTTACGCCTCCATTAACGCCGGCCAGCCAAAACCTCATCGACGCAAGACGGATCGGCTTACTCAAACCGGGAGCCTTTGTGATTGTTATCTCACGGGGTGGGATCGTCGATGAAGACGCCCTGATCACAGCGCTTCGATCGGGACACGTGGCTGGAGCGGGTCTGGACGCGACTGCAACCGAGCCTCTACCGACCGATAGCCCGTTATGGGACATGGACAATGTCTACATCTCCCCACACAGTTCGAGCGACAGTCCAGACCTGTGGACGCAACGTCGGCAGATTCTTGAAGATCAAGTACGGCGTTTCGTCGAAGGACGTCCGCTCGCCTTCGTCTGCGACACGCAGCGGGGCTATTAACACCGCCGTCAGGATTGGCCTCGACACGTGCACGACAACGGTCCAGACGATTCCAGGCCCTGTTGCACACCCCAGCAGCGCCGGAGGGCAGGCGTCAATCAGCCCACGGGCTCAAATTTGTAGAGCGCATCGTCGCGCTGGACCTCACCAACGTATATCGAGCCTTCACGATCAACCCAAATCCCATGCACCGCCTTAAATGACTCGGATGCCTCGGGCTTCGCGGCCTCCCACGAAGTGACAATGGCACCTTCAAAATCAAGGATCGAGACACGTCCACCAACCTCCGCGAGATAGATGATGCCTGCGGTCTCATCGACATAGAAGTCGGACGGTTGGCGAAACCCCGTCCACTCATGCACAAAGACACCGTCGAGATCGAAAATTTGGATTCTATTGTTCTCACGATCGGCCACAAGCACACGTTCATCACGCATCACCCATATCCCGTGGGGCAGGTCGAATTGACCTGGACCACGTCCAGGCTCGCCCCAGGATCGAAGCAGTTTTCCATCGGAAGAAAAATGGTGACATCGGTTGTCACCATAGCCATCCGTCACATAGATCGAGCCGTCGGGTGCGAGATGCATATTCGTGGGATGGTTGAATAACCCACCGTCAGGACTTGAAACACCCGGATGCCCGATACGACGCACGACCTCACCCTTGGTCGTACACACCCACACCGTATGCGCGAAACGATCGGTCAACCACAGTTGCTCCGCGTGATCCATGAACACGCCATGGGCGTGGTTAAGGAAGGTATCGCCCCACGTGTCGACGACCTCACCATGTCGATCAAATACCACCATAGGATGCGTCCCACGACAGAAGCAGTACACGTGACCCTGCTGATCGACTGCCACACTGCCGATCCATCCAAGTGCGAGTCCCCCGGGGAGATTCGGCCATCCGTCGACACACTCGTAGCGATGGGCTCCAGATCCAACCGTCATCAGCCTCTTCCTTGCACGAAATCATCCTCTTCCCTGTGCATAGTAGACGGCACGACGCCTTACGCTGTAAACCGATTGTCCCCACGGTCGCCACCTTCGACCGCACTGTCGCCCGGAGATCGTCATCTCGATCTATGGGCACCCGTGACGCACCGAGTTACCATGCGGGATCGAACGTCGATGATTACGACCGCTGAACCCGGTGCATTACTGCCATGCCAACCATCATCCGACCCGACACCCCCACCACGCTGCAGGGCGCCTATGCCTGTGACCTGGCCGTTGACAGCAACAACCGTGTGTTCGGCGCCTGGGCCGGCAGTGACTGGGACGAGGAAGCCCTGTTTGGTCTGCGCACATACCACCACGGCGGTCATTGGCAATTCGCACCAGGCTATGACGAACATGACTTCTTAGCCCGGCTCGGCATCACCCGCTTCCGCCTCTATGCCGGGTACCTCA
>CAYLKA010000117.1:0-5422 GCA_964384125.1 uncultured Gammaproteobacteria bacterium
GGGACCCTTGTAACGACGGGGGTGGACAGCGTCTCCCTGTGCGATCGGGGCAATCCTGGCATGGCCACTGCGGGCATGGGTGATGTGCTAGCCGGTCTCCTCGGTGGGTTGGCGGTTCAGGGCGGCGATCTAGAAAGTGTGGCTCAAGCCGGGGTTCTGATTCATGCTGCGTGCGGGGATGCTGCTGCCGCGTCTGGGGAACGAGGACTGCTCGCAGGAGATCTCATGGCACACATCCGTAAGTGGGTCAATTTGCACTAGTTTTTAAATTAAGTTCAACTTCTTACTATCAAGAAACTATGAGGAACGAGCTAGATTACTCGCCCCTCGTTTTTGCCGCCGCGAACGAAACCGAGTTCAAACGAGTCGCCGGTGAGGTTGCGGTTGCTTGGCGGGCTCAGGCGCCGACCCGGTTAGTGGTCGGGCTCGACGGGCCGCTCGGTGCAGGCAAGACAACCTGGGTGCGCGGCATGCTCGAGGGACTGGGTCACGACGGCCGTGTTCCTTCGCCTACCTACACCATGCTGGAGTATTACGAGTTGAACGAACTCACCTTTGTTCATCTTGACCTGTACCGACTTTCGGGAGAGGGCCCGGACGGCGGAGAAGGAGGGGCTGAGTTCGAGGCGCTGGGGCTGAGAGACTGGCTCGAACAGAGCGCCACTTGGGTGTTCGCCGAGTGGCCAACGCGCTCGCCGCAGCTGGTGGCGGGGTGTGACGTGTGGGTCGAGCTTGAGTTTCTCGGGGACCGCCAGCGCAGGGTCACGCTGGCACCGCGCCTGCCGGCCGGTCAAGTCATGGTAGAAAGGTTACGCGGCGCATCTCCTTTTGATTCGAGCTATAAGAGGTAATTTCATATTTTTTAAGAAAAATATTGAAATTCTGTAGCGATCCTGTAAACATAACGCGGCTTGTCCAGGGAGAGAATCAGAGTGATTTCTGGATTCGACCGCGTTGTTATCCCCTTGATTTTTCTGGGGCTGCATTTCGAATTCGTCGGCGCGCACGAAGTCGAAGGGCTCCGGCTGTGGCCCGGTCCTGAGTCGACACGGGTCGTGGTTGATCTGTCCTCTCCAACGTCACACCGCATTTTTAAACTGGATAACCCCTTTCGGGTGGTCATCGACCTGACAGACATGACGTTTCCTCAGGGAGCCGATCTACCGGAAGGACGGGGTTTGGTTGCGAGGGTGCGCACAGGGGCTCAGCCGCGTGGGCTACTTCGGGTGGTGCTCGACGTCAATCAGCCGGTCGACCCGCAGAGCTTTCTGTTAGAGCCAAACGACATTTATGGCCATCGACTGGTGATTGACCTTTCCCCCGCGGGCGGTGCGCCTACCGTCAAGCGCGCCCCGGTGGTTGATCGGGGGAGCCGTCGGCCAGTCGTCATCGCCATCGATGCAGGCCACGGGGGCGATGACCCTGGCGCGACTGGTTCTCGGGGGGTGCGGGAAAAGGATGTGGTTCTCGGTATTGCACGCAAACTCGCCGAAGAAGTGGAGTTGCAGGATGGCATGCGGTCGGTGCTTACGCGTGACGGCGATTATTATCTTCCGCTTCGGGAGCGAATGGATCGGGCCCGAGAGGCCCAGGCCGATTTATTCGTCTCCATACATGCGGACGCATATCGAAATGCGAGCGCGAAAGGAGCGACTGTCTATGTCTTGTCTGATAGAGGGGCTGCGGACGAGGCTGCGCTGCGCCTCGCTGATCGGGAGAACGCGTCGGACTTGGTAGGCGGCGTATCGTTGGCCGGCAGGGACCAGCTTCTGGCCAGCGTTCTACTGGATCTCTCTCAGAATGCCGCGATCAGCGCGAGTTCCACCGTGGGGGGGCGGGTGATTGAGAGACTTGATTCGGTGGCCACAATTCGTAAGTCTCAAGTTCAGAGGGCGCCGTTTTTGGTTTTAAAATCTCCAGACATACCCTCCATCCTGATCGAGACGGCCTACATATCCAATCCGAAGGAAGAGTCCGCTTTAAGGACGCCGGGTTATCAGCGTTCACTCGCCAGGGCGATACGCGACGGTCTCGTGGACTACTTCAGGGACAATCCACCCCCGGACAGCTACTTAGCCGCACATCCGCCGCCGGCGCTGCCTAACCCCATCCATCACGTCATCTCCCGCGGCGAGACGTTGTCCGAGATAGCGCAGCATTACAACGTCACTCTCTCGGCCCTGAAGCGCTTCAACCCCCGCGCGGGCGATACCATCCGCATCGGCCAGATCCTGACTATCCCCAACACTTGAAGCGGGATAGTTCCCTTTTCTAGTCTTTCGTCTTCTTAACCTATCGCGAAAAGGGCGACAGGCCCCTTTTTCTTTTTACAATACGGTTATGACTATCCGTGTGCTTCCTTCACAGCTAATCGACCAGATTGCGGCGGGCGAGGTCGTCGAGCGTCCAGCATCGGCGGTCAAAGAGCTTATAGAGAACAGTCTCGACGCGGGCGCGAAGCGGATCGACCTTGAGGTTCAGGCGGGAGGGACCCGAGTCATTCGGGTGCGCGATGACGGAGCTGGCATCCCGCCGGCTGATCTAGAGCTTGCGCTGCTGCGCCACGCCACCAGTAAGATCTCGAGCCTCGAAGACTTGGAGAACGTTTCCACGTTGGGGTTTCGGGGGGAGGCCCTACCTAGCATCGCATCCGTGGCCCAACTCACTCTTACCTCGCATGCGAAAGGTGAGGAGTCGGGTTGGAGTGTTGAGTCTGACGGGCTAGCCGTTAGTAATCCTCGGCCAGCAGCGCATCCCACGGGTACGACCATCGAAGTCAGGGACCTCTTCTTCAATACACCAGCAAGGCGAAAATTCCTGAAGACCGAGCGCACGGAGTTCTCGCATATAGACACAGCTTTTCGCTGTATGGCGCTGGGACGCTTCGATATTGAATGGCATCTGAAACACAATCAGAGGCCCACACTCTCTTTGCCCGCGGCGCGTGATCGAGAGTGCCAGGAAGCTCGCCTAGCTCAGGTCTGCGGGGAGGATTTTGTCGCGCACGCGCGTTATTTCGAACGGGAAATCGAGGGTTTTCGACTGAGCGGTTGGTTGGCCGAGCCCACGTTCTCGCGTAGCCAATCGGATAGGCAGTACACCTTTGTCAACGGCCGTTACGTAAGAGATAAGGTGCTTCGTCATGCTGTTCGTTTAGGTTATGAGGATGTCTTATTTCACGGCAGGCATCCCGCCTACGTCATATTTCTTGAATTGGATACGCGAAGAGTGGACGTGAACGCACATCCCGCGAAGCTGGAGATTCGTTTCAGGGACTCTAGGCTTGTTCATGACTTCGTTTTTCGGACGGTCGAGGCCGCGCTGTCTAGCACTTTGAACTCGGAGGAACGGGATGGCATGCAACCGCCAGCGCGCCTTCCAGGAAAATTGCCTGAAACAAACGACGGAACTGGTACCCAACGTGCTCCGCTGTCTCAGAGTTCGCTTTATCTTGGGGCGCAGGCTGCCCAGGCACGTGACGCAGTCCCCATGTACCGAACGCTACACGCAAGAGTTGAGCCCCCTGGGGACACGCAGGACATACCGCCTCTCGGCTTTGCGCTCGGTCAGTTGTTGGGCATATATATTCTCGCCGAGAACAAGGATGGACTGATCATCGTCGACATGCACGCGGCCCATGAGCGCATCACATACGAACGTCTTAAGCATGACCTGGCCGAAGACAGACTCAAAACACAGTCGCTGCTGGTTCCCTTTTCACTGAAGCTGGCCGAGCACGAGGCGCAACTTGCCGAAACCGCAGCAGAAGATCTAACGCGTCTCGGGTTTAACCTCATAAGGCGCGGGCCGGGGGAGGTGCAGATCAGCGGAGTGCCGCTCCTGCTACAAGGTGCCGAAGTCGAAC
The DNA here is from genome assembly GCA_964384125.1 of uncultured Gammaproteobacteria bacterium. Taxonomy (GTDB): domain Bacteria; phylum Pseudomonadota; class Gammaproteobacteria; order Steroidobacterales; family Rariloculaceae; genus UBA6522. Next base: position 3,866 of record CAYLKA010000117.1, read on the forward strand.
CACTACTGCGCGACGTTTTGGCTGATCTTGGGCAGAAGGGTGGCCTGCATCGTGTGGAATTGGCCGTAAACGAGTTGCTCGCTACCATGGCCTGTCATGGGGCGGTTCGTGCGAACCGACGGCTCGAGGTCGAAGAGATGAACGCCTTGCTGCGGGAGATGGAAAGGACCGAGCGTAGTGATCAATGCAATCACGGCCGCCCAACGTGGACCCGTATTACTGTTGCGGAGCTCGACCGTCTGTTTTTTCGCGGACAGTGAGGACCTTTGGGACGAGTGGATAAAGACCGGCCCTGCGTTTGTATCACCGGGCCGACGGCGTGCGGCAAAACCAAGCTTGCCATAGAGTTAGCGGAAGAATTCCCGATCGAGATCATTAGCATGGATTCCGCGATGGTTTATCGGGGAATGGATATTGGTACGGCGAAGCCTTCTCAAACAGTCCGCAAGCGGGTACCGCACCATCTGATCGATATAGTCGAGCCGACCGAGACTTACTCGGCAGGGAGATTTGCGAGCGACGCAAGGAACGCGTTGGCAGGTGTCTACCGACGGGGACGCATCCCGCTTCTAGTGGGGGGGACGTTGTTGTATCTGCGTTCGATCCGTGATGGCCTGGCGGAGCTTCCGGAGGCAGATTCGAAAGTGCGGCAGCGGTTGGACGAGGAGGCCGAAGCTGTCGGCTGGGCAGCTTTGCATAAGCGGCTGAGGGGGGTCGATCCGGATGCCGCTGAGCGAATTTCGCCGACTGATCGACAACGGATTCAACGCGCGCTCGAGGTCTACGAGCTCACCGGTCAGTCGCTAACTTCTTTTCACAAGGCACAAAACCCTCAAGCCGGGATGCCGATTCTCCCGCTCGCGTTGGTCCCAGCGGACCGCGTTGACCTTGCGGACAAAGTCGAGAGGCGTTTCGATTCAATGGTTACTATGGGGCTTGTGGGGGAGGTTGAGGCCCTGAGAGCAAGAGGTGATTTGCGGCTCACTACGCCCGCCATGCGCGCTGTGGGTTATCGGCAGGTCTGGTCGTTCCTCGAGGGTACTTATGGCTGGGAAGAAGCCCGGATGAAAGCCATTGTTGCGACCCGTCAGCTCGCGAAACGACAGATGACCTGGTTACGCTCGGAGTCACAAATCAAAACCCTCTCTGCTCAGGGAGACAAGTTGCTTGAGGAGGTCAGGAACGCACTTCACGCTATCGTGGATTGAATCGGCGAAAGGCTTTGAAATCCAGGGCCTGTGCTACTATTCCGGGTAGTGGGATCAATGATGTAATGAAATAGCGTAGTTGCGCTTCAGGATCCGTGGTCGGGACGACGGACTCGATCCTGTCCTTACCAAAATCAACAATAACTCAGGAGAGAGTCATGGCCAAAGGTCAGTCACTGCAGGACCCGTTCTTGAACGCATTGCGTAAAGAGAAGGTGCCCGTGTCCATCTACCTTGTAAATGGAATCAAGCTGCAGGGACAGGTTGACTCTTTTGACCAGTTCGTTGTTTTGCTCCGCAATAGCGTGAGTCAGATGGTCTACAAACACGCGATATCCACAGTCGTGCC
>CAYLKA010000118.1:0-5068 GCA_964384125.1 uncultured Gammaproteobacteria bacterium
AGCTTCACCAGCATCTTGCCGTTGTTGGACCCGGTAAAGAGCCCTATAAAGGCATCCGCTGCTGTTTCAATGCCTTCGTATATAGTTTCGTGATACTTCATCTGCCCGGATTTAATCCATGACGACATGTCCTGCAGAAACTGTCCGCGCTGTGGGCCAAAAGCAGACACAACAAAACCACGCAGCTGAACAAACTTGTATATCGTTTCCGTCAGGTTCCTTGGGCCAGGCGTAAGTTCTCCGTCGTCATTGTAGTGCGCAATCATCCCGCAAATAGGGATTCGTCCGTATGGGCGTATGTGCGTGAGTGCAGCTTCAAGTTGCGCGCCTCCTACATTCTCAAAGTACACATCGATACCTTCTGGTGCTCCTCTTTTAAGTTCGGTTAACGGATCTGCAGTTTTGTAGTTGAACGCATGGTCAAACCCAAACTCATTGACCAGTTGATCCACCTTTTCATCAGAACCCGCACTGCCGATAACCGTTCCACCTTTGATCTTTGCAATTTGGCCGACAACGCTACCAACGGCACCGGATGCGGCGGAAACAAATACCGCTTCTCCATCTTTGTACTCACCTGTGACAAGAAGCCCGCCATAAGCGGTAAGCCCTGGCATTCCCATGACTCCAAGGTAGGTGCTGAGTGGCGAAAGTGTTTCGTCCACCTTGCCAAGGTCAGTTCCATTTGAGAGAAAATACTCGCGCCAGCCCGAACCGTTATTAACGTAGTCTCCCTCTGAAAAGTCAGGATTGTTAGAAGCGATCACTTTGCCCAACGCTCCGCCAGCTAACGTTTCACCAACAGGGAAATCAAGTCGCATTCGACCCCGCATGTATGGGTCAACGGACATGTAAATATTCTGCACGAGGACTTCACCATCGCCAGGGCCTGCAACTTCAACCTCCACAAGCTCAAAGTTATCTCCGGTAGGCATACCCTGTGGTCGTGATTTCAAATTTATCTGTTTGCTTGTCTGCATTATCGACTCCTCATTTCCTCTGACTACCACCGCTTTACCCAACCTGGTGATTCACTGAGTGGGGATCTCAAACTACGCCTGGTTCGCGAAGACGTCAAAACGCTTTCCAGCCACTTCGCGTGAGGGGCTAGTCACTCATATTAAAGAGGGGTACCTGAGGGCGTTTATAGGGGTGTACCCCTCCAACAACTTCAGAGTTTATGTGTAGACTGGCAAGATCAGGACTCGGAGGACGGCATGCGGCCAGAGTTGGAAACACGAGCGACTCAGGCAGGAAAAGGCTGGCAGGATCACGACGGTTTCGTTGGGCCAATTAGGCCGGGCACGGGGCCACGGAGCGACCCCCGAGGCGACTTTCCCTCTGGGCCCGCCGTTGGCGAACAGATACCCAACGTACGGTGCAGAAATGTAGACGGGACGTCGTTCAGTCTCCAGGAACATCGTGGCGACAGACCCGCGGTATTCGTTTTCTTCCGTTCCGCCGTCTGGTGACCTCCCTGCCGTTCGCAGCTGGTCGAGCTGCAGAAAGGAATGAAGGACTTCGATGCAGCAGGCATCGCTGTGTACGCGTTGAGCTACGACGAGGCAGACGCCCTTAGGGACTTTGGCGAAGCCCACGGCATTACTTACACCCTTCTCTCCGATCCTGATTCGAACGTCATCCGATCCTTCGGCATCCTCAACACTCTGATCGATCCGTCGGACCATCCCTGGTTCGGCATCCCCTACCCTGGCACCTACGTTGTGAACCCGGCAGGCACGATCACGCACAAGTTCTTCGACAACAACCTGGCTGTGCGGGCGGGCTCCGAGCAGTTGCTCCGAGCGGCGCTGGGCCAACCCATGCTCGAAACAAAAGCCATCGAGACAGCAACAGACGCGGTACGAGTGAGCGTAGCGCTAGATGGGAACGCCCTCGCGCCCACAGTCCAGAAGGATCTGGTCGTCAGCTTCAGCGTTCCGCGAGGCCGACACGTATACGCCGAACCTGCGCCTCAAGGTTCTGTGGCCGTCGATGTGGTCCTGGATGAAAATAAGCGCCTCGTTCAGCGCCCTCTGGTTCGACCGACCAGCACGCCGCACACTCTGGCGGGCACGGGCGAGTCATTCCGGGTGCATCACGGCGTCTTCGAGCTGCGTCTGCCACTCACCATCAACGGCGCTGTAGGTGGGGGTGGCACACCCGAAATTGCCGTCTCCGGCGAGGTCCGTTGGCAGTCCTGTGACAGCGAGGTCTGCGACATCCCGACGGGCCAGCGTTTCGAGGTCGAACTGCCCCTGGCGGAATCGCCCCCGGTCGCCCTCCGAAGCAAAAAAGGCGCGGTCCTTGAGCCCAACGCCATGGAGCATTTTCTCCGGATGTCCGAGAGGCGAAGAGGCGCCGACTGAACCCAGCTCACTGCCGGCACAACGAGGAACAAAACGAACCTTAACGGTGGCCCTCTCCGAAGCTTAAAGCGAACACCCACGCAACGAACCAGGGGGTAGATCTGGAGTTAGCCCGCTACCATAGAACCCGTTTAATCTCTTAAAAACAGTGGGTTAGATCATGACTGCGCTGGTTGGTGGGCCCGCCAAGTTACCGTACGGTAACGCCCAAGGAGAATGGTTGTGAGGCGGGACGCCTAACTTTTTTGGAGCGCTAGGATGTTGGTCAGCCTCAGTGGATGGATTCAGGGCGTCTGTTTGACGCGGGGCGCAGGCGGGAAAATGCCAGGCTCCTTCTGCAACCAGATGTCGTTTTGCCGGGTCAGCATGCGTAGATAGTCCGGATCGCTACTGCGGGCAAACGTCTCTTCGGCAATGTTACCCCGGTAGTCGTGCTGGGGAATGTAGTGCGGTCGGCAACTGAGCCCGTGAATACTCAACCGCAATCCGTCGGTCTGCTTACGGAACGCCCCATGCCAGGTCGCGCCATGGAACATCACCAGTGAACCCGCGGGTGCTTCCACCGCCACCGCCCGCTCGTTCGCGCCCGGTTGTACTGGCACACCCAGCTTGTGGCTCTCCGGCACGAAGCAGAAGGCGCCGTCTTTCCTTCGGTAATCCGTCAGCAGCCAGTTCATGTTCGACACATGGGGCGTGGCCACCGGCCACGGGGTTGGTGCATTGGTGTCGGCGTGTAACGGCGTGGTGAAATCACCGGGATGACCGTCCGGGGTTCTGAATTTGATCCAGCCGTTGCTGGTGGACATGTAATGAATGTCGCCCAGCAGGTGGCGAAACATAGCCTTCTTGACCGGGTTCACCTGAATCTCTTCGAACACGCGCCCCGCCTCGGCGCCATGCTGCTGGCCCGTGTATATCAGGTGAGAGAGCAGGAACTGACCGACCCGACCGGCCGGTCCATCCATTTCGTCAAGGCAACCAAGCGCCAGGTCGAAGCGAGCACCGGTCCGCTTGGCCGCGATGGCCAGCAGCGATTTTCGTGCGCGCTCGACAAAGTCGGGGGCAGCCCCCGTGCGCTCGGGCGGAATCACACACAAGCCCTGATCATCCAGTTCACGAGTGTATTCGCCCAGCGACAGTCTTTCGATCTCTGCCTCCAGTTCTGGCAGATCGGGGGCTTCGGGCCTCATGCGAGCAGCCATAATGTGTCCTCCTGCGAATTACACTTCCTACACAGTCCTATGACTGCGTCTCGACGCTGATACCAAGTGCTCTCGGTAAGCCGCATTAGTCGAAAGCCGACAGCACATCTGTGTTGATCCGATCGAAGTTCTCCTTTTTCGTCGGCACACCAGAAAACATAATTTCTTCAAGGCCAGCATCGAAGTACTGACCAATCAGGTCGACGATATAGGAAGGTTTGCCGCAAAGAATCCAAGGGCGACGTTCCAGCTCAGCGCTCGCCGCTGCTTCGTCGTCAGTAATTCGCATGGGGATCAGCATAGTGCGTTTAATCTCAGCGGGGTCACGACCCAGATCCTCGCAGTGCTTATTCAACACCTGCATCTTGTGCTTGAACACATCGACTCCACCCGGGTTGTTGAAGTCGATGTTGCAGATATCGGCATATTTGGCGCAGGTCTTCAGTGTGCGCTTCTCGCCGTTGCCACCCACGAGAATTGGTACACGGGGCCTGCGCACACTTGGCGGGTTCATCGGCGAATCCTTCAGCGTGTAGTACTTGCCCTCGTAACTCGCGGTCTGCTCCGGCTCCAGTGCGAACAGCGCCGTGATTACATCGAGCGCTTCCTCGAGGCGATCACAACGTTCCTTCAGAGACGGGAACTCGATGCCATAGGCCTCATGCTCGGCAGCGAACCACCCGGCACCAATGCCCAGAACATATCGTCCGTGGCTGATCTGATCCACGGTAACCGCCATCTTTGCCAGCAACGCCGGATTCCGGTAGATGTTGCCGGTCACCAGCAATCCGAGTTCCAGATCCCTGGTTATTGCTGCAGCCGCTGTCACCACAGACCAGCCCTCCAGTGACTCCCTGTTCCAGATCGGTCGTCCTGCCGGAACCAGGAAGTGATCGGACCACCAGAGGCTGTCCCATCGCCCGTCCTGAATGGACTGAATACAGGCCAGCGTGTCATCCCAGGTACAGACATAGTTGACGAATTGCGCACCGAATTTCATGCGTTGATCCTTTGTTATCGAGTGGGTTGTAACCTCTGTGTCATAAATCTCTCGTTCCGCATAACCTTTTGAAAGATACGACAGGTCGCGTCGAATCGATAGAGGTATGCCTCGATATCCGTGGCTGTCGATCGAGTAGCGTTTGTAGAGACCGCGCCCTGAATTAAAGTTGATCTCGAGAAGCCGGAAACGGTCAGTGCAAAGAGAATACGGAGCTGCCGATTGATCTTCATAGGGTTTCTCCCCCAACTATGGGGGTTGTCAAATCGGCCTTAGTCCTGAGCGATTACCCCACATAATCGCGCTGCGGGCATCTCGAATATCGCTTCGCCAGGACGGTTACTAGCTCAGCAGCGAGGCTCTTCAGCGCCCCAGCATTACCCGTATTTCAGGGGGCCGATCGTGTAACCAGGCGTCATCCAGATGACGATAATTCTCCAAGGGGCGCAAATAAGCGCGGGTAAACGTAATGTGCAGAACCACACGCCGCCCCTCGA
>CAYLKA010000119.1:0-4927 GCA_964384125.1 uncultured Gammaproteobacteria bacterium
ACAGACTCGTCCCGCAGGCACGCTGAACGTCGAAGGCAGGTGTTTCGGGCGCTAGCCCGGAGGAGAGCGTTGACTCTCGTGCAAGATTCCAGTCCTGGGAGTGCTTTATGACGGCCCCGAGTGAAACATCGCCAAGACGTTCACCGTTGAGCTCGAACTTCTCAACAAGAGAAGCGAGTACTCTGCTCATCATCTGTTGGTTTGAGCAGTTTCGATAAGCCGTGTGCGCCCGAGCGAAGGGAATTCTCAGGCTTCCGACGATTGCGACGGGCCTCGCAGGTTGATTACGCACAGCCTTCCTCCTTGCCTGTGACTAGCGTCATACAGCCCACTCCCATCGAAAGACTCGCGCCTGCCAGCGCGGATTTTATCCTGGTTTCTTCGGTAGGAGCGTTATCGGGGCGTCACGCGGTCAGGAGCGGCTGGCCGTCAGGGTTAACATCCAGTAACTAACTGAAAAATAACAGTATTATAGATCGTTGTGGCTCCCCGTGTTTTGTCGGCGCCATAGCCGGATAGCCGGCGGTGTTATAATCGGCGCCGGCACTGGCCCATCGAGACCCTAACAGCGGTCGTACGCTTCCAGCAGTACGAGGTCGCCCGAAGAACTCAGGGCCTGGCCAGAATCACCGGCGCCGGGCCGCCAAGAAGCCCTGCACATCGCGGAGCGCCGGCTCCGCCAAGGTATGGCATGACTCTGAGTCACGACATCAAGCCGGGGGCTGCATTTCCTCCGGCACATGGGTTGTACTCCCCTGAGCGGGAGCATGATAGCTGTGGCGTTGGGTTCGTCGCCCATGTGAAGGGCGAAGCCAGCCACCAAATCATTCGTGACGCGGAGCATCTCCTGTGCCAAATGGACCACAGAGGCGCCAGTGGAGCGGAACCGAATTCTGGCGATGGCGCTGGCATCCTGACGGCGCTGCCCCACGCTTTCCTCACTCGAATTGCACAGAATGATTTAGGCACCGAGCTCCCGGAGCCTGGCAGATTCGCGGCGGGGGTTGTTTTTCTCCCAACGGTCGATCTGGAGCGCGAGAAATGCAAACGGGCTGTTGAGGAGATCTGTAGTGAAGAGGGTCAGATCCTGGTCGGTTGGCGTGTGGTCCCCACTCGGCCCGACGAGGCTGACCTGGGTCCGGGCGCCTTAGCGGCGGCCCCGCGGATCGAACAGATTATCGTCGCGGCGGGAGACGGTTTCGAGGGCGACGCTTTCGAGCGCCGACTCTATTTGATTCGCAAGAGGGCGAGCCACCTATTGCGCTCAGACCCCGAGATGACTCAGGCGAAGGCCTTCTATGTGTGTAGTCTGTCGACCAAGGTACTTATCTATAAAGGCATGTTGACGCCGAGCCAGTTGACGACGTATTTCCCGGATCTAAAGGATGGAGATTACGAGACGCATCTGGCGATGGTCCACTCACGGTTCTCGACCAACACGTTCCCGAGCTGGGATCGGGCACAGCCTAATCGCTTCAAGTCCCATAATGGCGAGATCAACACGTAGCGCGGTAACGTTAATTGGATGACAACGCGCCAAGGTGTTGTGCAGAGCGATCTTTTCGGGGAATCAATCGAGGGGCTTTTCCCGGTCGTCGAGCCCGACTGCTCCGACTCTGGTGTGTTCGACAACGCATTAGAATTTCTCCTTATGACCGGTCGGACGCTCCAGGAGTCGGTCATGATGATGATTCCGGAGGCGTGGCAGAAAAACGAACTGATGCCAAAGGACAAACGGGCCTTCTACGAGTTCCATTCATGCGTGATGGAGCCGTGGGACGGCCCCGCCTCTATCGCTTTCACGGACGGGCACTACATCGGGGCGGTGTTGGATCGAAACGGCTTGCGACCGAGTCGTTATTACCTCACTCACGATGACCGCGTCATCATGGCCAGTGAAGTCGGTGTGTTACCTGTGGAGCCAGCGATGGTGAAGGCCAAGGGACGCCTGGAGCCGGGGCGTATGTTCCTGGTCGACTTTGTCGCAGGGAGGCTGGTTCCGGATGAAGAGCTGAAGCAGGAATTCGCGAATCGAGAACCTTACGGAGACTGGCTCGATAGCGAGAGGCTCATGCTGAGGGAGCTTCTACCTGAGCCTAGAGCGATCGGCCTGGATCCGCAGACGTTACTGCACCGTATGCAGGCGTTCGGCTACACCGTCGAAACGATGCAGTTCATGCTGCAACCGCTGATTGATCAGTTACGGGATCCCGTTGGTTCAATGGGTAATGACTCCGCTCTCGCGTGTCTTAGCGACCAACCGCGAATGCTTTATGACTATTTCAAACAACTTTTCGCGCAAGTCACTAATCCCCCAATAGACTCGATCCGTGAAGAGATCATTATGTCGTTGGAGTGCTATATCGGGCCGGAGCCGAATTTGCTCGATATCACGAAAAAGCACGCCCATAGACTTCGGATCCGGCATCCCATTCTCACGAATGAAGAGCTGGCGGCAGTTAAGCACATGGACCACCGCGGGTGGCGATCGCGAACCATTGACACTACGTTCGATCGCTGGGCCAATTCCGGAGAGATGGCCCGAGCTCTAGATCGAGTTTGTCAGGAAGCTGAAGAAGCAATAGATCAGGGCTACAGCATTGTTGTCCTCTCGGACCGGAAGATCGATGAGAACCGTGTGCCCATCAGCGCTCTCGCGGTCTGTGGGGCTGTCCATCACCACCTTGTTAAACAAACAAAAAGAACTCGTATCGGTCTTGTAGTCGAGACCGGAGAGGCACGCGAGGTTCACCATCATTGCCTTTTGGTTGGCTACGGTGCGGACGCGATTAATCCGTATCTGGCCTTTGAGTCCCTATGGCAGGCCAGACTGGATGGTCTCCTCGATGAAACCGTACACACTAGCGAGAGCGCGGTCGTGTCCGCTTATAGGAAAGGTGTAGCCAAGGGCATCTTGAAGGTGATGGCGAAAATGGGGATTTCGACTCTCCAGTCGTACAAGGGCGCGCAGATTTTTGAGGCTGTGGGTCTTGCCGATGAGGTGATTGAGCGCTGCTTCGTAGGGACTGCAAGCAGGCTGCAAGGCGTCGGGCTTGACGTGCTCGAGCAAGAGGCGCTTAGGAGACATGCGCTGGGGTACCCAGAAAGGGGGCAGACCCATCTAGCAGCGCTACCGAATCCCGGCGAGTTTCATTGGCGCAGTGCGGGCGAGCGCCATGGTTGGGATCCCGTCGTCATTTCCTCGCTGCAGGCAGCAGCGCGTTCCGGTGACCAAAGTTCATATGAGCGATTCGCCGAGCAGGCTAACGAAGAAGCCCAAGCGAACTGCGCACTGCGCGGGTTGTTGCGCTTGAAGACCGGTATCGAGGAAGCCGTGCCGCTGGAGGAGGTCGACCCGGCAAGTGAGATCATGAAACGTTTCTGCACGGGCGCCATGAGCTTTGGCTCCATTTCGGCGGAAGCGCATGAAGCGCTCGCCGTTGCTCTCAATCGAGCAGGGGGCAGGAGCAATACGGGCGAAGGCGGCGAGGATCCTGAGCGATTCAAAACATTACCGTCTGGAGACTCCAGGCGCTCGTCGATTAAGCAAGTGGCCTCCGGGCGTTTCGGCGTCACGATTTGGTACCTGGCGAACGCCGACGAATTACAGATAAAGATGGCCCAGGGCGCAAAACCCGGAGAAGGTGGTGAGCTTCCGGGCCGCAAAGTCGATGAGATCATCGCGCGCATACGGTATTCGACTCCTGGCGTGGGCTTGATTAGCCCACCACCCCATCACGACATCTACTCGATCGAGGATCTTGCGCAGCTTATACACGACTTGAAAAACTCCAACCCCACTGCACGTATAAGTGTGAAGTTGGTTTCGGAAGTCGGCGTAGGCACGATCGCGGCAGGCGTGGCGAAAGCTCACGCGGAACATATTTTAATTTCGGGTGATGGCGGTGGAACGGGAGCCTCGCCGTTGACCAGCATCAAGCATGCTGGGCTACCTTGGGAGCTTGGGATTGCGGAGACTCATCAGACTCTGGTTTTAAATGATCTTAGAAGTCGCGTTGTGCTGCAGACGGACGGCGGGTTGAAGACGGGCCGAGATGTCGTGATCGCCGCTTTGCTTGGTGCCGAGGAGATGGGGTTTTCAACCGGACCCTTGATCGCGTTGGGTTGCATAATGATGCGTAAGTGCCATCTGAATACATGCCCGGTAGGTATCGCGACCCAGGATCCGGTCCTGCGTAAGAAATTCGCCGGCACGCCGGACCATGTCGTCAACTATCTGTTCATGGTGGCAGAGGAAGCACGTAGGCTAATGGCTCAGCTCGGTTTTCGCCGAATGGACGATATGATCGGGCGAGCGGATATCCTCGAGACTCGAGATGCTATAAATCACTGGAAGGCTGAGGGACTGGATCTCACCCCCGTTCTCACACCCGCGGTGAAGCCCCACGAAGACGTCGAAGTCCGTTGCACGAGGGAGCAGGATCACGGTCTCGACCAGGCCCTCGATCGAAGGCTGATAGAGCTTTCTCTCGATGCGATTCACCACGGGAAGAAAATCAACCTGGAACTCCCTATAGGCAACACCAATCGCACTGTGGGTACGATGCTTAGCCACGAAGTGGTTAAGGTCTGGGGTGAGCGTGCGCTACCGATCGACACGATACATTTCAAGTTTCTGGGATCGGCGGGGCAGAGCTTCGGGGCGTTTCTGGCGAGAGGGATCACACTGGAGTTGGAGGGTGACAGTAACGACTACGTCGGTAAGGGCCTCTCGGGTGGACGCGTGATCATATACCCGCCGCATGAGAGTACCTTTGTCGCAGAGGAAAACGTCATAATCGGTAACGTTGCGCTCTATGGTGCCACCGGTGGAAGGGCCTTCTTTCGGGGTCGAGCGGCGGAGCGGTTCTGTGTTCGCAACAGCGGTGCGCGGGCTGTCGTCGAGGGTGTTGGAGCTCCCGCTAGC
>CAYLKA010000120.1:0-4908 GCA_964384125.1 uncultured Gammaproteobacteria bacterium
GTCTCGGCGTCAGTTGGGATCGAATCGACGTGGCATTGGTTGGTGAAAAGTTCCTCGAAGGTGGCTGGCATGTTCGGCGTTACTTTCCAGTGAACCCGAGAGTCTTCAGCTAACCGCATTGCTGAAACCCAGGACTTGATGCGGTTCCCGAGGCCCCCTGTCTCCGTTGAAACGATCACGAGTCTGTGCGGCGCGAGCGGATCACGGGTACAGTGACTTTATCTGCAGCCTCGAGCAGGCTAATCCACAGGTCGCTGAGTCCTGACCGCGCGAAACGTGATGTCCACTGTTTCATGACCTGATACGGCCTCTCGTCTAGTACGACCTGTAACTATACCGCTCATTCCTGCTTCTACCGGCTCATCGGTGGATCTCGGGCGCAGTATTGTCAATTCACTGATTTACCTTGCTGGGGATATTGTGACGGATCAAACGTTTACGTACATCTAGGCGTGTCTGGATTTACCACCGTTGAGAAGGGTCGATGATATTGGGTTTCTGATGGGCGAGTGGGCGAAGCTAACCTCTTGAATCAGAAATACTAAGACGTACCGTTGTGCGTTCATATGCCATGATAGTATCGTGGGCTACGGCTATCGACGCTAACAAGAAGACGTCTCGTCCCCTGAAGAGCACACGGGAGAATGTGATGATTCAGACTTATGGTTTTCGTACCGTCGCTGTAACAATTCTGATCGGTCTTGCGCTGACGGTCCAGGCACAGACCCAAGAGGATTACGGCTATACAGAATTTGAGGCTTCGGGTTCGCCGGAGGCGCACCAGGTGTTTTTGAGGGGTCTTCTGCAGCTGCATAACTTCGAATATGAAGATGCTCGAGCCTCTTTTCAGGAGGCTTCGTCCATCGATTCGGATTTCACGATGGCGTACTGGGGCGAAGCGTTGAGCTATGAGCATTCATTCTGGGGTCGATTTAACATCGAGGAGTCCAGAGCGGTGATGGCTCGGCTGGGGGCGACTCCTGAAGCACGTGCGGCTAAGGCTCAGACACAACGTGAGAAGGACTACCTCCATACTCTTGAGGTGCTTTTCAGTGAAGGTACGCAGGAGGAACGCGAGCTTCGTTACTCTGACGCACTCCGTGAGCTCCACGAGAAATACCCTGACGACTTAGATGCGGCTGCGTTCTACGCGTTGTCGATCCTCTTCACGACGTATGGTGGGCGTGACTACACGCGTTACATGCAGGCGGCCGCGATCGCGGAGGAAATACTGGACAAGAATCCGCTCCATCCAGGCGCGCTGCACTACAGCATACATAGCTACGATGATCCTATTCACGCGCCGCTCGGTCTTCGGGCTGCTGAAGATTACTTCAAGGTTGCACCCTCGGCGATTCATGCGCTGCACATGGGCTCCCATATCTATTTCGCTCTAGGTATGTGGGAGGAGGGTACGGATCGTAATATCCGGTCCTTCGAAGAGGCTGTGGGTCGGCAGGCGAATCCCAACGACCTTTATGGTGGTCAGGCTTATCACGCTCTCACATGGCTGATATACAGCCTTTCCCAGCAGGGTGATCATGAAGGCGCGCAAGAGCGATTGGCGTTGATTGAGAGACAGGTCGAGCAATACGGCGATGAGAGCGCGGTTGTCCGTCGGCACTTCGTCGGCGCACGAGCTTCATACATCATCGATACACTACAGTGGGACAACCATTACGCTGGTGTTGAGATTGATCATGATGGATTGCCTCCGTTTTCCATTGCGACCGATCACTATGTTCAGGGTGTGGTGGCATTGAAGCGAGGCGATACCTCCAAGGCCCAGGCAGCGCTCGCGGCCATGGGGGGTGAGACAGAAATCAACAGTACAGATCGCGAGACGATGGCGCCTCTCCTACTTCGGCTTGCGCTCGAGGGTCAGATGGCGCTTGCCGCCGGTCAGGTTAAAGAGGCGCTCGAGCTGATCGGAAAGGCTGCGGAACTTGAGGGTCAATTACCGGCTGAGTATGGTCCTGCGGTGCCCGTGCAGCCCATGGCGGAGCTACTGGCTGACACTTACCTCGTGCTTGGCGAGACCGAGAAGGCCCAACATTACTACGAGCTTTCTTTGGAAAGTGCGGTGGGCCGAGAACGCTCTCTAAGTGGTTTGAGCAAGGCCTCACACTAGAAGCAGTTTCGAGAGCCCGTCTCATGATTTAAGGCTCTCCAGGGAGTGAGCGGGTATCCGAACGCTAACCCGTTAGGGTTAGCGTTCGGCGAAACAGAGAATGGGCCTGTAAAATCTAGCCGCTAACTAAAACCGCGTGCGTAGGCCGAAGGTGTAGTTCCGGCCCGGTAGCGGTGTATCAGCTTTGACGAAAGACGTGTGTTTTCGTGCTTCCTCGTCAGTGAGATTTGTGCCCCTGAAGAAAACATCAAACTCAGTGCCCCCTGCTAGAACGAACGACCGACTAAAATCTGCGTTGATCATTGTGTAGCCTTGAGTGTTTGTTTCGTAAGCTGCGCTTTTCTCCTGGTCGGAGTATGAGGTCGCTTCCAGCCCGATAGTGACGCTGTCATCGTGATACTGCATGCGTCCACCTATACGTAACGGTGGTAGGCGTGGCAGGTATCCACCAGCAGCCAGATCACCCTCGACATAGTCGGCGAAAAGCCGCATGTCGACTTCGCCAACACCTAGGGTTGCGATTGGCGTGAAAATTTCGGCCTCGTATCCGAAGAGATCAGCGCCTCCCTGAGTAAAATTGAAGATAGCGAGCTCGTGCTCCGAATGCTCTTTTCCTGAGTTCTTTAGATAGATGAAGTTATCGTAGCTGGTTCTGAACCCTGTGACGCTCCATGTCACTGTCCCTGAGGTCTTTCTTATTCCTATGTCAAAGTGGTTCGACGTTTCTTTATCCAGCGACGAGTTGCCGATTTCGAAGGAGCTAGTTGCCAGATGGGGGCCGTTGGCATAAAGCTCCTCCGCCACGGGCAATCTTTCCGCAATCGCTAAGTTGAGGATGAAAGAGTATCCCTCTCCTAACTCTCGCAGTGCCGCGAGCGAAAGATTCTTGGCGGAGCCGTCCATGCCTAGTCCAGTGGAAACCTGCTCTATATCTTGGAACTCGATGCGCGCTCCGGTCGAGAGCTCCCAAAGCCCGAAATCCTTCTGCTCCACGAGGAACGCACCGTAACTCGTGGTGTTCACAGCTGGGATATAGGCTTCCGCTCCGACGGCCGAGAATTCCCTATGGGCGAATTGCGTCCCGAAAGCGCCCTCCCATCCTTCCACAGGCCTATGTAGAAATTCTAGTCGACCCTCATAGGCATCGTTCTCGAACCGAGTAGCAATTTCATCGCCCTCGATTTCGACGTGCTCGTAGTCGTTGATCCCCATCCTGAAGTTAATCTCCTCTATACCGTTGGAGACCTCCGACCAGCCACCCTTAAAATCTACCCGGGTCTGTTTCAGGTCGATGCGGACCGCGTGACCTTCCTCATCATGATCGTCGTGATCGTCGTCGTGGTCGTCGTCGTGATCGTCGTCGTGATCGTCGTCATGGTCGTCATCATGGTCGTCATCATGATCGTCGTCATGGTCGTCATCATGATCGTCCTCCTCATGATGGCCATGATGGCCTGGGATCCCATAGTTCGTGTCAAACGTACTGATAGAGACGCCGAAAAAGCTGTTGTCTCCTAGCCAACTCGCGCCGGCTGCAAAACTGTCGCTCTCCATGTCGCTGTTCTCTAGCAAGCCGGGAACTTCGTCATCGTCCGGTTCCAACTCGGCGAAACCAGGAATCGCGTAGGGATCGGTTTTCCGTCGGGCGGCGTCTACGTGCCACGCCCAAGAATCTCCACCACCGTCCAACGTGACCGCACCGGTGCGGCCGTCTGATACGGTATCGTTACGAAGCTCGAACTCAGCGTCGAAGCCACCCTCAGGCGCCATCGTCGGGATACGGTTCGTAACTGTGTTTACGATACCGCCGACCGCTCCGCCGCCGTAGAGCAGTGATGTGGGGCCCCGAAAAATTTCGAGCTGCTGTGCCACCAGAGGTTCTATCCCCACGGCATGGTCTGCGCTGACGCCGGAAACATCCATAGAATCGATGCCGTCTTCCATGGTGCGGACACGTGGTCCCGCTAGCCCGCGAATGATCGGGCGTGACGCGCCAGTTCCGAAATATGTAGAGCTCATGCCGAGTTCGTTGGCAAGCGTCTCACCCAGATTTGTGCTTCTAATGCGATCAAGCGTTTCATCTCGGATGACGGTTACGGATTGCGCTAGCTCGCCAGGTGCTCTGTTACGAGGCACACCAGTCACCTGAATTTCTTCGAGAACGGTCTGTGCGTTCGCACCGGCGGATAGGGAAAGAGCGCCCGTTGCACATGAAGCCATGCACAACGAACGTAGAGAATAAATTGATTTAGATTTCACGAATAGCTTCCTAATTAGCCCAAACAACCAAGACCTCTCGGCCTCGGCGTTAAAAAGAGATCAACGGGTTTAGGAAGCGGTGGGTGGCCCTCTGGCAGGGTGGTCTTTCTGAAGTCCCTCTAGGGGGAGTATAGATTTGGTGACTTGGAGTTTGGGTGAGTCAGCGGGTTGAAAATCAACCAGAGTCTGTCCGACGTTGGCCGTGTCCAGAGCGGCGGCCGTGATGCAAAGCTCGCAAATCTGGTCTGGTGCGTGAGCTTCCAGATCAAGGTCGTGCTCGAAGGCGATCCCTTGTGCCACCAAGAGAGATACCGCAACGGTTAGCAGTACTCCAAAGCCTCGGCGTTTACAGAATCTTCGTAGTCTCATACGTAATCTCTGGAATCGAGATTCCAGCGGGTAAGGATGATAGGTATTTGTTCCTAACACTGCAATGCTATCTTTTAACTAGTTGAATGTTTTAACAATTTATTAACGTTAAGAGACGGGGCATCCTTTCCTACATTCGGCTTCTCACC
>CAYLKA010000121.1:0-4865 GCA_964384125.1 uncultured Gammaproteobacteria bacterium
GAGATACGCATTTCCGAGGGCAAGACAGTCGCAGAAGTCGTGCGTGAGCTCGGTGTCAGTGAGCAGACTTACTATCGTTGGCGGAAGGAATACGGCGGTATGGAGGTCGAGCAGCTGCGACGGCTCAAGGAGCTGGAGCAGGAGAACACTCGTCTGAAACGTCTTGTGGCTGACCAGGCTCTGGACAACGCGATCCTGAAGGAGGTGTCCCGGGGAAACTTCTAAGCCCGACGCGGCGACGGGAGGCGGTTGCTCACGTGCGTGAGACACTGGCCGTCTCAGAGCGTCGGGCGTGTCGTGTGCTGGGGCAGGTGCGCCGTACCCAACGATACACGCTCAAGGTGGCCGACGACGAGGCCATTCTGACGGAGAACATCGTATCTCTGGCCACCGAGTATGGTCGGTATGGCTACCGCCGCATCACAGCTCTCCTCAGGAGAGATGGCTGGCGCGTGAACCACAAGCGGGTCGAGCGCATCTGGCGGCAGGAAGGACTGAAGGTGCCGTCTCGCCAGCCCAAGCGGAGTCGGCTGTGGTTCAATGATGGCTCCTGCATCCGATTACGACCTGAGCATCGCAACCACGTCTGGGCCTACGACTTCGTGTTCGACAGGACACGTGAAGGCCGGCCGCTCAAGTGCCTGACTGTCGTGGATGAATACACCCGCGAGTGTCTGGTGATTGAGGTCGCTCGTAAACAGACCTCACGGGACGTGCTACGAACACTCGCGCAGTTGATGCTAAAGCACGGCGTCCCCAAGCATATCCGTTCTCCCAGGGGCTATACACCCGAAGCCGCACTCGAGTTCGCGTACTCCGGCCTTCGCAAGCTGCGGCCAGGCTACTCGCCTGAGCCGCCGTCGGCCTGCAGCGAATTCTACGAGCCCGGCGAGTCACTGCCGGTGTCCTCCGTCGGCAGTTAGGCGCGATCGACGTAAGTCGCGTACACCTGCGGATCTTCCGGCCGGATTCCAGCGAAGTTTATCCGCACCCGAATCGAACCGTCCGTCGCGACTGTCTCGCGCCCTTTCCAGGTCACTATCTGCTCTAACCCCGATTGTAGCGGCGCACAGGCATCGGCCGCATATCCCGCCACCGACCGAAACTGCTCGTCCAGAATCTCCACACTCACCTGCGCGTGCTCCGACAACCCGTCGACATTCAGCGCCACTCGCGCCGCCTGCCCCTCCAGGTCAATCGGCGCCGATATCACGTGCCGCACCTGCCCCTCTTTCATCTTTAAATCCGAAGCCTGAAAGTATCCCAGCCGGTCGCGCTGCCACCGCGCCAGCCTCACCCCATTGCTCAACTGCTCCGGCCACGGCGCGTACCAAAAGAGCGTCTCGTCGCCCACATTCTCAAAGCCCTGCCCCTGCACCAATCCCGCGTGCTTGAAATTAAACGGTGTCGGCAAGTGCTCGAAATCGTCCTCTCCCGCCTCGACGATCCTGAAATCCGGGATCGGCTCGCGATAGTGCAGTGCGTCGTTGCTGACCACCAACCCCAGATCCATCTCCACGTGCCGCCGGTCGTTGTTGTCCGGTCCGTGCCACTGCCCGTAGAAACCGACGATCACATTACCGCGATTCCACAACGCCGTGCCCAAATGCACCTGCTCGCCCTGATGGTCGCCGTAGACGACAGGTCGCGGCGGAATATTCTCGCGCCTGAAGCCCAAACACGAGGCTTCGATCCAGTGCTCAAAATCGTACGACGCGAACAACACCAGTTGCCTGAGCGACCCGAAGTGCCTGCCGCCATGACCGCTCAGATAGTAACAGCCATTGAACCGCGTCCCCCCCGACATCTCGCACGAGGGCAGATTGGGCTGCCTCTCGGTCTCGCGCCACGTCAACCCATCGGCGCTGAACACAATCGTAAATTGATCAGAATATTTCGTCGTCTCGACAATCGCTTTAAAGCGCTTGGTCGGATCGGGATCGTCCGGCTCGTAGAATACCACGCACGCCTTGATGTGGTATTCGCCGCCGAGCATATCGACCAGATTATTCGCTCTGGTCCCATTGTATTCGATCAAGCTCAGCTCGGGCTTTTCCCAATGGTAGCCGTCGCGACTTTTGGCCAAACATACCCGCTCCAACCAGCGGTCGTCGTCGCCCTGGCCCAAATACCACATCCACAACTCGTCACCGACACGTTGCACCGAGCCGTAGTAGATCACCCCGCCACAATCCGGCGATCCCGGCGGCCCCGGTTTGATCACGATCCGCGTGCGGTCCACGCTCGCCTTGTAGCGCACCAGGTGTAGGCGGACCCCGTGCTGGAATGGCATGCTGTAGTCGTCGAAGGGAAAGAGCACCACGCGATCGCCGCTGACATTTTCGGGATTGTTCTTGATGATCATTGCCTACTCCGGATTGAGCGCCGCGTAGACCAGCGGCTTGACCGCCTCGCTCAACGGCGAGAACGGCATGTGTTGGGCCAACACAACCGACACCAGCTCGTCTTGAGGCGAAATCCAGAATTCGGTGCTGGTACCCCCGATCCAACCGTATTCGCCGACTTGCGACGAAGGCACCCAATCGGTCCGCGCGACCCGCACCGACACTCCCAGCCCGAAACCCAAGCCCTCGTAGCGCTCGACCGGCTTCTTGTCCAAGGGCACCAATTCATCGGGCAACTGATTCCGCGTCATCTCCTCGCCCGCCTCCGGCTGCCACAACCGCGTACCCAAAAGCTCTCCTTTGTTCGATAGCATCAGGCAAAAGCGCGTAAAATCCGCCGCCGTCGACACCAACCCGCCACCGGCCGAAAGTAAAGAGGGCTTGATAGTGAAAGCATCCGAGCGAATAGCGCCGGTCCCGCCCTGCGGCGCATCGATGACTCGGAGTTTACCGTCTTCGTCGGGACCGTGCATCCCCACCAGCCGGTCGAGCTTCTCCGCCGGCACGTAGAAATCCGTGTCGGCCATGCCCAGCGGCTGGAAGATCCGCTCTTGCAAAAACGCGTCAAAGCCCCGTCCGGAAATCACCTCGATCAAGCGGCCCAACACATCGGCAGCGACGCTGTAGTGCCACTTGCAGCCCGGCGGGTACAATAGCGGGATCTGTCCCAGCTTGGCGACCATATCCGCCAGATCGCCGTCCTCGAAGCGATCCAAGCCCTTTTCCCGGTAGAGTCTGTCGACCGCGGCCTGACCGGCGAGGTAGCGATTGGCACCGGGCAGACCCGCGGTGTGCCGCATCAGGTCGCGGACGGTCATCTCTCGCTCTGGCTCGACCAGCGCAACCTCGTCGTCGTCGGGCGAGGCCACCGCCTTCATCCCACCGAACTCGGGCATATACTCCGCTACCGGGGCGTCGAGATCGACCTTCCCCTCTTCCAGCAGGATCATCACGCCCACCGCCGCGACCGGCTTGGTCATCGAATAGATGCGGAAGATCGCGTTGTCCGCCATCGGCCGCTCCGCGGCGATATCCATCAGCCCGCACGGCGCGAAATGCACCACCTTGCCGCGCCGCGCAACGGTCGTAAAGGCCCCAGCGAGTTGCCCCTCGTCAACGAACGTCTGTGCGATCCGGGCAATCCGCGCCAACCCTTCCTTCGACAGGCCCACGTCCCCTGGGTCGGCGGTCAAATGGTCTAGGTTGTGCATTGCTATGGATTCCCTATCGAATTGCACACGTGGAAGCGGACGTAGTCGCCGTAGCCCAGTCGGCGTGCAGGTCAGTGAGGACCGTCATAAGGATCAGCCCATCGGTTCCAAGACTCACGAGGCCGAAAGTCAGGAGGCCCGCGATGGCAAGCAAGAAGAGTACACCGAGGACCATCCACGACTTGGTCTGTAGAGATAGCTTGTGCCGAATTGACGCGAAGAGACACAACCCTACTGCGATTCCGGTTTCCATTACCATAATCGGCTGGAAACCGACCGTGTGGACGCGCAACCAGGACAGAATTGTAGCGGGGATCATCACGACGGCCAGGATGAGCAGAACGCCGTTTACCAGTTTCTCGCGAACCTGGCCGACGGTCTGCGTGGGTTCGGTAGTTTCTTCGGTCCCGATTCTTACGGCGATCTTACTTGCCAGGGTGGCCCGACCCGAGCTTTCGTATACGGATGAGAAACGAACGAGGAAGATAACTCGGAAAGAGCCTTTCTACGGATACTATTTCGAGCAGATGGAAATTTCCCGCAACGCTTAACGAAAGGATACCCAGTGAGGGGCGCCCGATTGCCATACCGATACGACCACTACACGTGGCCCGAGCTGAAGAGTCTCATTCCCAAACAGCCCGTCGTTGTGCTTCCCGTAGGATCGACGGAAGATCACGGCCACCACCTGCCACTCGATGTGGATACATTCGTCGTGGCGAGCGTGGTCGATGCTGCGGCACAGCTGATTCCCGAAGAAGTGCTCGTGCTGCCCGAAGTCGCCTATGGATTCGAGGATCACCATATGGACTTTCCGGGTACCATCACGGTCAGCGACGAGCACCTGCTCCACTTTGTTCTGGACATCACGAAGAGCGTCGCTCACCACGGCTTTCAGAAGATAATGATCGTGAATGGACACGGTTCGAACGCGCCCATCCTGGAACTCGCCGCCCGACGAACGGTGACGGAGACGGATGTCCATTGTGCGAGCGTCGGTCCGGGGGCGGGTGGAGGGTTCGAGGACTATACCGAATCCGACGTGATGTCTCACGCGGACGAAGTCGAGACGTCGGCCTACCTCTACCTGAACGAAGAGGCGGTTCAGATGGACAAGGCGGCGTCCGAGGTCAAGGTCGGGGTGTCACGGTTCTACTGGCGGGGCTGGGCACGAGGCAAAGGCAGCGCGCCCTTGAAGATGATGGATCACTGGTCACGGATCACCGACACGGGGGTGATCGGAGACGCG
>CAYLKA010000122.1:0-4862 GCA_964384125.1 uncultured Gammaproteobacteria bacterium
CACACGACCAAATCGCTTGACCCGAAAACCTAAAAGGGCTTTTATAGTTCCTATAAGCTGGTTGCTGCCGGTGCTTCCTGCTGGTGCACCGGATAATCTAGCTCGGCTCTTTCGCTCAATGTCCATTTCTCCTAATATAGCGCGATATAGCGCGCGCGATCGATCGGAGTTAAACGAATTCGTGCGGGAAATTTCATGATCAATGAACAGTAAACAGCGCAGGGTGAACAGGTCGGATTCGCGCATCACGTCGGCGGGCCGCATCCGGGGCTCGACTCAGCACGTTTGGGCTGGCCACTCCCTCCCAACCGCCGTCGGTGGCTCCGCGAACCAATACGACCGAGTGACGGCTCGTGCACGACGCACATCTTTACAGTATGTACCCGCACCGCGTCGACCAGCGGGAGCTCGCCCGCGATGCAGCACCCCACAGCACCGGCACCGAGCTGCGATCCGATGTGAGTGAGTGACGTCGCGTATGCCACATGACCGATGGAGCGCGGCCACCCGCGACGAGGAACTCGCACCGTTCGACCTCGACCGCCTCGCCGCCGAATCGTATTGTCTCGTCTACTTCGACGACCATGGTCAGATCTTCTCGGTACGTCCGGGCTTCTTTGGCGATGCCTCCGACGCCGTCGCCTGGCTTCTGTACTACTGTTTGCCGGGGCTGGCGGCTGAGCAATCCGAACAGTGGCGTGTGCAGCAGGCGCCGGCGCTCACATCGCTCCGCACACGAGGAGAAGATGCGCTCGTCGAAGGCGGCCCGACCTGTGCTGAGACATCTGAGCTGTGTAATGCGTTCAATCGGCTTTTTGTGCGGTCGCCGCGCGGTGCTGTGCTTGCCTGGGGGAGCGTCACCGAGGTCCTCGCCTCGGACCATTTTGCCGCCGCCTTTGCCGAGGACGACGAAGAGGCCGCACACGATCCTGAGGCTCGGATTTCGCAATCACTGCACAACCTAGTGCTCGACGGCACCGTCGATCCGACTCGTGCCGACCACCTTGCCTCTGCGCGGGCGTTCTTCGCTCGCCACGAGGTGTACAACGATTGAGGGAGGAGTACATGGCACGATCGACACAGGAGATGACCACCGCGCTGCGTGTAGCTGGCGAGCACTTACAACGTAATCTGCGGGCGGACTCTGCCAGCCTTTTCGAGTGGGCGGAGATGGCCGGTCTGAGCGATTCTGAGCAGATTGCGAGGCTGACCGTCGTCACCGAGTCGTTTCGAGCGAACGCCGATCGGATCGAAACGCGACTTGCGGGGGCAGATGACCTAGCGCCTCTTGACTCAATTCTGAGCGAGGCCCTCGATCAGCTTCGGAAGGACACAGCCACAGTGCGATCACTCGTCGATTTGACCGAAACAGACGAGGCTCGCGAGGCGCTCGAGTCGCTCCTCACCTGGATTGGCAAGCATGCCGAGTGGATCGAGACCGCCATGACTCAGGCCGAGAACAGTAGCTGAGAGGTGATCGTGAGCGAGCGCGAACCACACCCACCCGATCTACGCTGGCATGTAGAGCGTGCGATCGGCTTTATCGAGCGCTGGGCAGCACCACTCGCGGGCGTGGACCCCGTACGGGCTATCGCCGGCGGGACTGACGCCTATTCCTCAGAGGACCTGGCGCACAACATCGGGAGGTCCGTCGACGGGCTCGTAAAGGGCGGGGCCGCTACTGGGCGGCCGGTCAATGTGAACCTCCTCCAATCCCTGCGCTCCATGCTGTTTGCTTCCACAGATAACGACGTCGGATTTCCGGCTGCATACTGCCGCACCGTGGGCTACTACTACGATGGTTCTCCCGCGGGAATGTTTTGTGGCTCCCACAACGTTCGGGAGGCGGTTCAAGCGTTCTTGGAGCTCCACATGCGGGACGGTGATCCGGAGGCCAAGCGACGGCTGGACCGGTTGCTTGAATCGCTTCTGAGGATCACCGATGCCAACGGGCGCTATGTTTCAGAGGAGGTCGAGAAACATGCGCTTTTGAAGAGTGGCATGTCGTTCTACGACGACAAGATGCACGGCGCCATGTACCGAGGACCGGTCCAAGACCGGGGCCGACTGATCATGGCGCTCACCCAGGTGTACCGCGCGCTTGGTGATACGAGAGCGATGGAGCTGGCTCAGCGTTTCGTTCGTCTCATTCGTTCCCGTACTTTCACTGCGGACGGACATCTGACCCACTTCGCCGGGAGCCATACCCACTCGATAACCGGCACCGTGCACGGGTTGGCGGATTGGGGCGCGTTGGCGGGTGACCTCGACACGCTTGAGCACGCCCGGCGCATCTTCGATGCCGGGCTATCAGGCGTCAGTAGCAGCTTCGGCTGGTCGGTCGAGGGCGCTTGGCGCGAGAAGATTGTCGGGCGTGGGGAGGTCAACAATACCGGCGACATGGTGCAGACAGCCCTCACCCTGGGACACGCCGGGTGGCCCCAGTACTTCGAGATCGCCGAGCGGATGATTCGCAGCCACGTCCTACCGACACAGTGGCTGACCGGCCAGGAGTATCACCAGCCAAAAGACGACCCTCGGAACCCTCCTGCTGCGCTCCCGGATGACGTCGACGGTGGCTGGGGATGCCCAGCGGTAAACGACCGATACGGTGGCTCCCGATTTGGCATTCTCGACATCACTCAAGGCGGAATCCAGTGCCTGTGGGCGGCGCTGCGGAAAGGCATCTCTCAGGAGCCGCACGGTCATCGCATCAACGTGCTATTCACGAACGAGCAGGGCGACGAGGGTAATGGCGGCAGGATCGAGCTGACCAGCCGTCTGCCCCAGGAGGGTCGAATCAGCATCCGAACGACGCGGCGCGAGAATCTGTGGGTACACCGCCACGGTTGGATGGCGACAGAGCACCTGAGGGTGACGTCCAACGATAAACCGATGCCAGTGCCCTTCACTGACGACTGGGTCATCGTTCCCCGAGTCGAACCGGGTACGACGATTCGGTTGACCTTCCCCGTCCCCCGACGTGAGCAGACCGAGTGGGTCAATCACCTACCCTACCGAATCGTCTTTGAAGGAAATCAGATCGTAGCGATGGACCCGAAGGGGGACTGCGCTCCGATGTATCCGAGCGTCAACGAGCTGCGTAGCAGCGCCCAAAGGAGGTGAGTGAATGGCGACAGAGGACGTACGAGAGATCGGCGAGCGGGTCGAGCCATTCGTCGACGAGTGGTTGATAGCCCGGCTCGACGGTACCGAGCTACGGCTTAAGCATCCGGTTCGGCAGGAAGTGGTGATGGTCTTCGACCGCCCCTGGGAGGGCAACACGTCAGGGTATCCGGTTATATTCGAGGACGAGGGCCGATTCCGTCTCTACTACCGCGGCTCGCACACCGTCGGTGGAACGGCCAAAGCCGACTACGAATACACGCAGGAAATGCTCTGCTTTGCTGAAAGCCGTGACGGTATACAGTGGGATCGGCCTGATCTGGGTTTGGTTGAATACCACGGGTCGACCGCCAACAACATCATCATGCCCGCGACCGAGGGAGGCGACACCTTCTCGGTGATCCGGGACGAAAGCCCGAACGCCACCCCCGCGGATCGCTACAAAGCCGGAACGGGCATAATGGACCACGGCTTTTTTGCGCTGGTCTCGAGCGACGGACTGCGCTGGAGGAGGATCGACCCGGATCCATTACTCGCCGACGACCGGGGCTACGACTGGACACAAACGCTCTTGTGGGACGAGGCACGCGGCCGCTACACCGCCTACCTGCGCGGCTGGCAACGGGTTAGTGGCGGCGAGGTAATCAATCTAAAGTTGACACCGCCGCGCAAGCGAATACGCCACGTGCGGGTCACCACATCGACGGATTTCATCACCTGGACCACGCCCAAGCTCATTGATCTGGATGTACCGCTCTCTTATGAAGAGCAGTTCTACACCAGCGCCATCCAACCGCATCCCCGCGCGCCGCACATCCTCGTCGGCACTCCCAAGCGGTACATGCCGAGGCGACAGGCCAACTTCGAACAACCGGAAACCGGGCTTTCTGACGCCGCATTTATCGCGAGCCGCGATGGCCACCGCTTCAAGCGCTGGCCCGAGGCCTTCCTGCGACCAGGGCGCGACATCAAGAACTGGGTGCAGCGCAACAACAACCCCGCCATCGGTATGCTGCAACTCGCCGACGACGAGATCTCGCTCTACTGGATCGAGCACTACCATCAGGAGGAGCCGTCTCGGCTGCGGCGTGGAACGGTACGAGTAGACGGATTCGCCGCGGTGCATGCCGGAGCGGACGGTGGCGCGATGGTGACACGGCCGCTCACCTTCACCGGGACGCGTTTGGTGATCAACTATGCCACATCGGCGTTCGGCGCCGTCCAGGTGGAAATTCAAGACGAAGCCGGGAAAGCGATCGAGGGCTTCCAAATGGACCAATGCCCGATTATATACGGCGACGAGATCGCTCATGTGGTAAGCTGGACGGACGGCGCTGATGTCAGCCGCCTTGCGGGTAGGCCGGTGCGACTGAGGTTCTCTCTGCGTGACGCTGATCTATATTCGATTCGTTTCGATCGTGACACCCTGAGTGAGGAGATAAGTTTATAGGAATTATAAAGGCCCTTTTAGGTCATCGGGTCAAGCCATTTGGGCGTGTGCTTCGTCCGTTTGCGCCCGGGCACGCCAGCTTTTCAATCAACTCGCGAAGCCCGCCATCGGGACGATGAGCAGAAGAACGGCCAGTACCAGCGTCCTGTCCTGTGGGGTTGCCTACACATGTGCACCCTCCTTGATAGGATTTAGTATATTCTATACA
The DNA here is from genome assembly GCA_964384125.1 of uncultured Gammaproteobacteria bacterium. Lineage (GTDB taxonomy): Bacteria > Pseudomonadota > Gammaproteobacteria > Steroidobacterales > Rariloculaceae > UBA6522. Next base: position 4,785 of record CAYLKA010000122.1, read on the forward strand.
GATTATCGTAGACTGCAAAAACGTTCAAGCAATGCTCGAACGGCACAACGCCCCGATGGGGCAACAACGCGGTGACTG
>CAYLKA010000123.1:0-4654 GCA_964384125.1 uncultured Gammaproteobacteria bacterium
GACGCACTATTAGCGGGACAGGAGTTTGGCCGAATACGCGCAATGTTCAATGAAGCCGGCGACCCCATCGAACAGGCAGGCCCCTCTATGCCTGCTGTCGTTCAGGGTTTGTCAGGAACCCCTTTTGCTGGAGACGATGTTCTGGTCGTAGCGGACGAACGGAAGGCCCGTGGTGTCGCAGAGCTGCGTCAAGGCCAGGTACGAGACGTTAAGTTCGCGAAACAGCAGTCTGCGAAACTGGAAGATGCCTTCGGGCAAATGGCCGAAGGAGAGCTTGCGAGTGTTCAACTCCTCGTCAAGACCGACGTGCATGGCAGCGCTGAGGCTATTAAAGACGCGTTGGGAAATATCTCCGGTGACGAAGTGAAGGTTGGTATTGTCTCTAGCGGTGTTGGTGCGATCACCGAATCAGACGTTCAGCTTGCAGCTGCTTCCAAAGCGATGGTTATCGGCTTCAATGTTCGAGCCGATGCATCCGCACGGGATGCACTGAAAGAGACTGGTGTGGACGTACGTTATTACAGCATCATCTATGAGGTCATAGATGACGTAAAGGCCGCAGTTAGTGGACTTCTTGCGCCTGAGATAAGGGAGCAGATTGTCGGTCTTGCAGAGGTCCGGGAGGTCTTTCGCTCACCCAAATTCGGTCAAGTCGCCGGCTGCATGGTCGTTGATGGGTACGTGCGTCGAAGTAACCCGATTCGGGTGTTGCGTGAAAGCGTCGTCATATACGAAGGCGAGCTCGAGTCCTTGCGTCGGTTCAAGGATGATGTAAATGAGGTCCGGGCCGGGACGGAGTGCGGCATTGGAGTGCGAAACTACAACGACGTGAAAATTAACGATCAGATCGAGTGCTACGAACGAACCGAAATCGCCCGTTCGCTCTAGTTTGATGCCGCGAGGGTATCCGAGAAAGTTGCGGGTGGCAGCTGAGCTTCAGCGTGTCCTTAACGATCTGCTCTTTAACGATATCAAAGACCCCCGCCTCGACGGCGTCAGCATAAGCGCGGTGGAGATCAGTGGGGATGTGAGCGTGGCGAAGGTTTTCTTCAGCACACTCTTGCCGGACGCCGATCCTGAACCAGTAGCTGAGGGGCTCGATAAGGCGAAGGGCTATCTGCGGTCGCGAGTGGCGAAGGCGCTAAAGATTCGCCATGTACCCGAGCTTCGATTTTCTCAGGACCAGTCGACGAAACGCGGGATTGAGCTGACGCGCCTCATTGATGCTGGCGCTCATACTCGTGAAGATGCCAGTGAAGAGTCTGGCCCCGCTAGCCCACCCGCGGACGAGTGTCCACAATGAGCGAAGGGAGTAGAAGACGGCGAGGGCGGAACCTGCACGGGATCTTGCTTCTCGACAAGCCCTCCGGCGTGACCTCAAACGCCGTTCTGCAGCGCGTCAAAAGGCTCTTCAACGCGGCCAAGGCCGGGCACACGGGCAGTCTCGACCCTCTCGCCACTGGGATGTTGCCCATCTGTTTCGGTGCGGGTACCAAGGTTTCCTCATTTTTGCTGGACGCTCCCAAACGTTATCTGGTTACCGGTAGCCTCGGGGTTTCAACCGATTCCGGGGATGCAGATGGTAGCGTGGTTACAAAAAGCCCACGGATTGAGCTGAGGAGCGAGGCATTACGGGCGACGTTTGAGACTTTTGTTGGGGAGATTAAGCAGGTCCCCCCTATGCGGTCCGCCCTAAAGCATAAGGGGCGCCGACTTTATCAGTTGGCACGGGAGGGCATTGAAGTACGGCGTGAAGCTCGCCGAGTGACAATTCACTCCATTGAGTTTATGGCATTTAAGTGGCCGGAAATAACGTTCGAGGTTAGCTGTTCCAAGGGGACCTATGTACGTACGTTGGTCGAGGACGTAGCCAAAGCGCTTGGCACGGTGGGCCACGTGGTCAAGCTTCGTCGGTTAGCAGTGGGACCATTTGAGGAAGGCCAGTTAGTCACCCTAGAGAAGCTTGAGGGTAGCGCAAAAGACGGTTTTTCGGCACTCGACTGCTGGCTGTTAGCTGTAGACCGGGCGCTTCAGCAATGGCCGAGTGTGGTCGTTGAGGAGGCGCTTTGTAAGCCTCTGACGCAGGGTCAGGCGGTACCAGCTGCACCGGAGTGGCCACACGCCTGGGTTCGAGTCTACTCACCAGAAAACACGTTCATTGGGATCGGGGAGGTTCAGGTGCAAGGTAAGCTTGTGCCTAGGCGGATTTTTCCACAAGACGAAAATCCCGTTTAATTCCTTGGATTCAAACGTACTGCGCGAGTACAATACCCGGCTTTCCAGAACCGGCAAATATGGGATAGAGGCCATCGTAGGGATGGTCTGGAGTAGGTAGAATGGCTCTCAACGCCGAAGACAAGACCAGCATAATCGCTGAATACCGTCGTAGTGGGACCGACACAGGTTCGACCGAGGTTCAGGTTGCTCTCCTATCAGCGCAGATCAATCAGCTTTCCGAACACTTCGCCGGGCACAAGAAGGACCACCACTCACGGCGGGGACTACTCAGAATGGTCAACCGACGCCGCAAACTCTTAGATTACCTAAAAGACAACGACCTAGGACGCTATCAGGAACTGATTAGTCGTCTTGGATTAAGACGTTGATCTCAAATTTTTTGGAACGCAGAGCCGCTTCGCCGGCTCCGTGTCGTATTAGGCACCAGTAAGTCCTCCTCTGGGTATTGAAAACAGAATGCATAGGTAGGGAAAGATATAGTGAAACTGAGCAGAACTTTTTCTTACGGTGACCATGACGTCACAATTGAAACGGGTGCAGTCGCTCGTCAGGCTGATGGCGCTGTTATCGTTACCATGGCCGAGACGGTGGTACTTGTCACAGCAGTAGGCCAGAAGGGCCAGGCCGAGGGGCGGGCTTTTTTCCCGCTCACGGTAAATTACCAGGAGAAAACATACGCCGCGGGAAAGATTCCCGGGGGGTTCTTCAAGCGAGAGGGCAGGCCCAGCGAGAAGGAGACTTTGACGTCTCGGCTCATAGATCGACCTATCCGCCCGCTGTTTCCGCAGGGTTACCGTAACGACGTGCAGGTGATAGCCACTGTGTTGTCCCTCAATCCTGACGTCAACCCAGACATTCCGGCATTGATCGGCGCATCGGCCTCATTGGCGATATCCGGGCTCCCGTTTCGTGGTCCTATCGCCGCTGTGCGAGTTGGGTACAAGAACGGTGAATATCTCCTCAATCCAGACAATGTGGCGCTTGAGGATTCAGACCTTGATCTGGTCGTTGCGGGAACCGAGAACGCGGTGCTGATGGTCGAGTCCGAGGCGAACATTCTCTCCGAAGAGGTGATGCTCGGCGCGGTCGTATTCGGCCACGAACAGATGCAGGTCGCCATTGGGGAGATCAAGGGCTTGGCTGCCGAGATTGGTAAGCCAAGTATCGAGTGGACACCCCCTGACTTGGATGAGGCTCTGGTGAAGTCTGTGGAAACGGCCGCTAGTAAAGGCATTTCGGAGGCTTACAGCGTCGCGGAAAAACAAAGTCGCACCGGCCAGCTTGCCGAGGTTAAACAGGAGCTAGTTTCCGCACTGACGGAGGAGGAGTCCTCGCAGTGGACAGCCGCGCAGGTCGAGTCTGAGTTTGGTCGCTTGGAGAAGAGCATCGTGCGGGGTCGGGTCTTGGATGGCGAAGCCCGAATTGACGGTCGAGATACACGTACGGTAAGACCGATCGAGGTGCAAGTCGGCGTGTTACCAAGAACCCATGGATCGGCAATATTCACACGGGGGGAGACCCAGGCCGTGGTGGTCACAACCCTGGGGACGGGACGCGACGCACAGATCATCGATGCGCTTGAAGGGGAACGGAAAGACCCCTTCATGCTGCACTACAACTTTCCACCCTACTGTGTTGGTGAGACCGGGTTCATGAGCGGGCCGAAGCGACGGGAGATCGGACATGGCCGTTTGGCTCGCCGTGGTGTGGAAGCCATCATGCCCGATATGGAGAGTTTCCCGTACGTGATACGAGTGGTATCTGAAATCACCGAATCCAACGGATCCAGCTCTATGGCTAGTGTCTGCGGAACGAGCTTGTCATTGATGGATGCCGGTGTGCCTATTGCGGCGCCCGTTGCAGGCGTTGCGATGGGGTTGATAAAGGGAGAGGGTAAACACGTCGTTCTGACTGATATTCTCGGGGACGAGGATCATCTTGGCGATATGGATTTCAAGGTGGCTGGTACCTCGGAAGGGATTACGGCGTTGCAAATGGATATCAAGATAGACGGGATCACGAAGGAGATAATGTCGGATGCCCTGGCTCAGGCCCGCGACGGGCGCTTGCACATTTTAGAGGAAATGAACAAGGTATTGAGCAGCTCCCGCGAAGAGATGTCCGACTGGGCTCCCAGCATCATTACGCTAAAAATTGATCCGGAGAAAATTCGTGACGTTATCGGTAAGGGTGGAGCCGTTATCCGCGCCATGACCGAGGAGACCGGTGCCACTATCGACATTGAAAATGATGGGACGGTGCGTATTGCATCCGTCGATGGCTCGTCTGGACGAGAGGCGCAGGAGCGAATCGAGCTGATAACTGCTGATGTTGAGGTTGGTAGAATCTATGAGGGTAAAGTTGTCCGGTTGATGGACTTCGGCGCGTTCGTAGCCATCCTTCCCGGCAAGGACGG
>CAYLKA010000124.1:0-4644 GCA_964384125.1 uncultured Gammaproteobacteria bacterium
CGGTCGAGCACGTCTGCTAGGTGCTGACCGTTTCCGAGCGTCGGGCCTGCCGTGTCCTGGGACAGGTCAAACGCACCCAGCGATACACACCCAGGGTGGCAGACGAGGAGGCGGTTCTGACCGCTAAAATTATCTCTCTGGCCAGCGCATACGGCCGCTATGGCTACCGCAGGATCATGGCCCTGCTCAGCGCTGAGGGCTGGCGCGTGGAGCGGATCTGGCGACGGGAGGGGCTGAAGGTGCCCGCCAGACATCCAAAGTGCGGTCGACTGTGGCTCAACGACGGGACTTGTATCAGGCTGCGGCTTGAGCACCGCAACCACGTTTGGGCCTATGATTTCGTGTTCGACCGAACGTGTCAGGGGCGGCTTCTGAAGTTGCTGAATGTCGTCGATGAGTTCACGCGTCAGTGTCTGGCGATCGAGATGGCTCGCAAGTAAAGCGCAAGCGCCGTTTTACGGACGTTGGCCGGGCTGATGTTAAACCACGCTATCCCGAAACACATCCGCTCGGACAACGGACCTGAATTCGTGGCCCAAGCCGTGCGGTACTGGCTCTCGAAGATCAATGTCGGAACGCTATTTATCGAACCGGGCAGTCCTTGGGAGGACGGCTACATCGAAAGCTTCAACGGCAAGCTCAGAGATGAACTCCTCAGCAGGGATACTTTTACGACGTTGGAGGAGGCAAAGGTGTTGACGGAGGGCTGGCGCCGGGAATACAATCAGGTCCGGCCACATAGTACGCTCGGCGATAAACCACCGGGGCCCGAAGCGGCGGACCGTTAGCAGCAACCACACCTTAACTCTGGATGTGGCCCCATAGATGGGGGCAGGTCAGCTAGGCTTAAATTTTTATTTGATGATAGAAAGGGACAGTACAATGAGTATCCTAAAACTCATAGTAACATCCATCATATTTATAGCGGCCCTGTGCGTTAGCCTTGCGGCAGACGTGCACGCGCCCAGACCATTTAAAAGGATCCTGGAAGATGCCACAAAAAAAGAGTGGACCCCGAGCTCGATCAACGCGGTTGAGAACAGGGCCCATGTGGTATTTATCGACAACACTGGATCCTACTGTTTGAGAGTTGGCGCTGATATTAGCGGTGCGCTTCTCGCAGGAGACGTGGCCGAACTGAAAGATGGGACCGGCACCTACTCTGACGCGCTGCGTTCAATGTTTCAGATTCTGGATCTGAACACGGCCAGCCTTGCCATAGATGATCTGTTCGGGACCTATACGATTCACCCCGAACTTGCTTCCTACTATGCCGTAGACGTGGACGGTGATGCCCTAACCGTACGCGATAAGTCGTCTTTCTATCACACAGAACAGACAACATCGGCCTATCTGGTGTTTACCGTTGGAGGAACCACCGGCGCGGCGACACTTCAGGCCTCATCCAGGTATGTGTATAGCTCAAGCAGTTCATCCTATGAACCTGATGATAGCTGGAGCCAGAGCCAGTGGGTGAAGCTAAACTCCGACCAGACCATTGTGCTGACAGGCACAGAGTCTGAGGCTACCGAATGGAAACTAGCTAATGCAAGAGATTTGATCGATATCGGTGTTGACACGGAAAGTGATTTTAATCCCGCGGCGACCTCCTGGCAGCCAAATTCTTTCGCGGCTTATCCGACAGATGCCAAAACCGGAGAGCTTAATGTTTGGGATTATGATGATAGCGGATTAAAAACAGACCAGTTTTACAATAGCATTGATGACGACTATCAGAACCAGCTCGGACACTCTGAGAGTGCCAGTGCAGCGGCCTCTGCCGTTTTAGATATTATTGAGCAGAGCCTTGCAGACCTAGACCAGTCCATGCGCTACAGCAGAGAGACCTACATCACATTTAGAGAAGGACTTCTGGACAATAATTTTGGCAGCATAGACCTATATAATTCGGTTTTAGGAGAGCGGACGGTCGAACACGTTTACTTTACCAGCTCCTATGATGATGCCGGGGCCTATCACCCGTTTATGGTGATCGCTACCCATAACGCTCCATCGGGGCCGCAGTTCTTGATCGATGTGTCCAGGCCTCCTGGAGATAACTGCTGCGAGGGCGGATACGCGGAGCAGAACGTGACCCGCAATGCGGTACTCGAGCAGAAACTGATTAAGATCCCGATCAAAGACTACGGGCTTGTTACCAGCGTCACTGATAATGATTTGACCGAGTATGGCAGTCTTGCGATCGATGAGAATATTGAGGAGTCAGAGTGGGACGTTGACAACCACACCAGCACCTCATCCACTGGGGTGGCGATTGACGGTGTGATCATCTATCCTGCGTCAAACAATGTGCTGATCTATGCGACCCTTGCTGCCGAAATAACCTCTACGGGGATACACGTTGGCAGGGGCATGGGATTTCACTATCACTCCGATGGCCACGGGTTCAACTCTAACGGAGTTAATCTGTATAATGGCAATGACTACGAGGGCCACAGCCATCCCCCGATCATTGGCTTCGTGTTTGACGGGATCGCACTCTTCGGAAAATACGAGGACGGGTCTGATGGCATAGATGGTGCCACTGAGAATCTAGACGAGTACGGCGGACATGACCATGATGACTACGGCTACCACTACCACGCCTTCTCTGCCACGGCCGAGCAGCAAAGCGGGCCGGACACGTATACGTTTCAGCAAAATTTTCTTCAGCGTGGTGCTTTTAAAGGCCAAATCAATGACATTCCCGGGTTTTTAAATGTGAACACAAACCAGTTCAAGGACGATGATGTCAAGCGTTACGTAGGCGGGACAGGTACCTCACAGCTGGATACGGTAGCCACCGACGCTATCACTAGCGTGACTGAACTGGTTTCCAATGTGTTGCCGCAGTCGGCCGAATTGGGGAATGCTTATCCCAACCCATTCAATCCCAAGACCACGATTAACTTTTCCCTGCCCTGGGAGGCGCTGATCAAAGTCACGGTATACAACGATCAGGGTCAGTTAGTGCGTACCCTGGTTAATCAGAACATAGGCCCTGGTGAATTCGCCGTGAGCTGGGATGGCACCAAAGACAATGGTGACCAGGTATCCTCCGGTATGTATCTCTACAAGATCGAAGGTCCCAATCTAAAGATGAAGAAGAAGGTTACCTTCCTCAAATAAGCGACCTGAAAGGTGCCGTCGGTGCTATCACCGACGGCACCAATTTTTTAACCAACGCGAGGTGTCTCAAGGGTGAGGGTGAGTAGGAAGAATCAAGAGGAGGATCGTTACTTCGATCCAGAGCGCTGGGCGACATCGTTTCCGCGTGGGGGAAACTCGGACGGCGGCGCCGAAGGCGTATGGGCTGACCCGAACTGTAGGTTGTGGGGAAAGGGGCGGCCATGTTTCACATCTGACCCCATAGAATCCTGGTAAGAAGAAGCGGCGCCAGCACCGCTCATCGTAGCCATGTCCGAACTCTGGATGTGGACACATAGCTGGGGGCAGATCAGAGCCCGCTCGAACTCCGGGTCCATGAGTTCGAGCGGGCTCCTGACTTACTCCGGTGACAGGTAGCTGGGAAAAGCGGTGTAACCGTCGCGTTTGTACTCGGTTAGATGTTCGTCCAGTGTCATTGAGAAACAACCATCTCCTTAAGTCAACGCTGTGCCAGCTTCGTCAAAGCCGCCAATACCTGAATGCGCGCATCGTCCGCCAGCGTTCGGTCCAGGTCGTTCAGCCAGTGCATGCCGCCCAATGGCTTGTCGTCATCGAGCCCATCCCGGTGCCCGGCCGCTTCGCAGACGCTGGCCGGCAGATCATCCAGCAATCGACGCGCTTCCTCCAATTCCGGACCGGTAATCCCCTGAGCAGAGGCTTCCTGGATCGCCCGGTCCAACATCACGAAGTACTCGTAGTCCTGGATCCCTTCGCGGGCGGCCTCGAGGTGCTTGCCCGCCGTTATCGATTTCCTGTCGATGAACAGGGGCGCGTAGGAACTCTTGTGAGCCAGATACTCGTTCCACGATGAGGCGCCGCCTGTGTCGCTGAACGACCACATGTAGATGGCCTCCGCCCCGTAACGCCAGCTCGACCAGGCCATGAGCCTGCCGGAGTACGGATCGAAAACCCGACCCGTCCACGCCGCGTAGAACTCGAGGGCAATCCCCTGATCGCGCTTGTTCAAGAAGTAGTTGCGATACTCCTCGCCCTGTCTCAGGAAGGACACATAGTTCGGGCTCAACACATGGCAGGCGTCGATCATCTCCTGATTCGCTTCGAGCATGTCCATGTGGGTTACGTCTTCCCAGATGCGCATGCCTGTGTCGGCGGCGCGGATCGGCCTCGCCCACAGCAGGATCCGCTCGTCAAGATGCGGCTCGTCAGGTTCATCAACCAGCAGCAGCGCGAACTGTTCCGGCAATATCCCTATTGATTTGATGTAGCCGGCCCAGAAGGTCACCCATGCCTTCACAGCGGTATCGAATTCCGGGGTGCCCATGGGGAATGACTCGAACTTGGTGCCCACTTTCGCGAACACCATGTACTGGGCGGCGTTCGGCCACCGTTCGATCCAGGCGTCGAAGTAGCCGGTGGCGGGTGCCGCCGTCATCGCGCCCGTCGCATCATGCGTGCCCCGTGGCAGCGCCAGCTTGACGGCCCAGGGCGAGTCGACGCGGTGCTCACGCAGGTGCT
>CAYLKA010000125.1:0-4639 GCA_964384125.1 uncultured Gammaproteobacteria bacterium
AGGGCACTTTCAATCACGTCCTCATCACCGTGGCCCTGGGTAGCGATCACTACGAGAGAGCGAGACGAGATGGCCTCAGTTGAGAACTCTGGTCCATCGATGAGTTGGGTGTTCCAGTCAAGATCACTTGCCAGCCGGCACAGGGTTCTCGCCATCGGTGAGCGACCAACAACCACGAGCTCAGGAACAGGGATGATCGGCTCTATGAAGATCTGCATGGCCCCGTCGCTCTGACAGGCGATAGCGATTGCAGTCGTGCCGTTGGGGAGGTCGCCGAAATGTTCCGCAGAACCAATAGCCAACAGATGTGGCTCGCGTTCTTCAAGGGCCTGCAGTGCCTCTCGGATAAGCACTGGTTCTGCGCACGCACCACCAATCCAGCCGAATGTCTCTCCGGACGGTGTAACGATGGCCCGGGAACCGTGCTGTCCGGATGACGGGCCTTCCCGCCACACCACGGTGGCTAGAACGAACTCTTTGCCTTGCCGCCGCAGTTCGACAGCACGCTCAAGCACACCCCAGCCGTCGGCTAAAAGTTCGTTGCTCATTAGTCGGTCTTGATCGGGGGCGCACCCGACACGTCGCGAGAGGTGGTGAGTGCTTCGTAGACCCGGTCAGGAAGGAGCGGCATATCGACATTGCGAACGCCGGTTTCCTTCAGCGCGTCCATAACTGCATTGACGAAGGCAGCGGGGCCGCCCACGGTGGCACACTCACCAATGCCCTTTGCCCCAATTGGATGGTGGGGGCACGGGGTTACCACCTCGTGCAATTCAAACCCGGGGGTCTCCCACGCGGTCGGCAGTAGATAGTCCATGTAGTTAGAGCCGACACAGTTTCCTTCGTTGTCAAAGGTTATGAACTGCATGCTTGCCATGGCGTAGGCCTCGGTCAGGCCTCCCATGATCTGACCTTCAACGATCATCGGGTTAATTCGCACTCCGCAGTCGTCTACTGCAACCACGTTGAGAACATCCCAGACCCCGGTGAGTGGGTCGACTTCCACTGTTGCGATGTAGCAGGCGAAAGGCCAGGTCAGGTTGGGAGGGTCGTAGTAGGCGTTGTTCTCCAAGCCTGGCTCCATCCCATCAGGAACGTTGCTGTAGGCCGCCATTGCGCATTCCTGAATCGTGACTCCTCGATCCGGCGAACTTCTCAGGTAGAAGCGACCGAGTTCCCAATCAATGTCCTCTTCAGAAACCTCGAGAAGGTGGGCAGCGATCTTTCTTGCCTTTGCTCTGATCTTGCGCGAGACCATTGAGACGGCGGCTCCCGCAACGGGTGTGCTACGCGAGGCGTAAGTGCCCATCCCAAACGGAGCAGTGTCCGTATCGCCTTCTTCGACAACTACGTCTTCGGCTGGGATGCCCAACTCGTGGGCCACGATCTGGGCCCAAGTTGTTTCGTGGCCCTGACCCTGGGTCTTGGCCCCTGTGCGCAGGATCGCTTTACCCGACATGTGAACACGAAGCTCGGCAGAATCGAACATCTTGATACCGAGAATGTCGTATTCACGACTGTTTCCCGCCCCAAGCGGTTCGGTCATTGTGGAGATGCCTATTCCCAGAAGCCGGCCCCTATTTTTTGCCTCCTCCTTCTGCTTGAGGAAGTCCTCGTATCCGATCGCTTCCAGTCCGATGTCTAGGCATTTGCCGTACTGGCCGGAATCAGTGAGGAATCCGAAGGGCGTGCGGTGGGGGAAATCGTCATCACGAACGAAGTTGAGCCTTCGAAACTCTGCCTGGTCGATACCGAGGTCGTCGGCTGCTCCCTGCACCATCCGTTCCTGGAAGAACATGGCTTCAGTTACCCGGAACGAGCAGCGGTAGGCAACACCGCCGGGCGCCTTGTTCGTATAGACACCCCGTGCGGTGAGGTGGGCAGTTGGGATGTCGTAACAGGCAAAGGCTGAGTGCATCAGGCCGATCTTGAACTTGCTCGGCTGAGCATCAGAGAAGAAGGCTCCATGATCGGAGTCGGTGTGCATACGCACACCAAGAATCTTTCCGTCCTTTCGAAGCGCCATCTGGCCCCGCAGATAGACGTCACGTCCGAAGCCGGTAGAGATGAGATTGCCGGTCTTGTCCTCTATCCATTTGACGGGGCGCTCAAGCAGGATCGAAGCCAGAATGGACACCACATATCCCGGGTAGACGGGAACCTTGTTCCCAAATCCACCGCCCAGATCTGGAGAGACGATCCGGATCATGTGTTCGGGTAGTTCAGCAACCATGGCGACAGCCGCCCTGATGATGTGTGGCGCCTGAGTCGTCATGTAAACGGTGAGTTTTGAAGTCGCCCGATCAAAATCAGCAATCGATCCACAGGTCTCAATGGGTGACGGATGTGACCGTGGGTAGTGCAACTCGATCTCTGAGACGACGTCCGCCCCAGCAAAGGCGCTGTCAGTGCCTTCCTTGTCGCCAACCTCCCAGTCGAATACCAGGTTGTCGTGTTGGTTTTCCTTGTCGTCGCGGATTATCGGCGCACCGTCGGCCATCGCCTGTGTCGGGTTGACAATGGCCGGTAGGGGCTCATAGTCAACGACAATCGCCTCGCAAGCATCCTTCGCTATGTATGGATCGTCGGCAACGACACAGGCAATCTCCTGACCTTGGAATCGCACTTTGTCGGTTGCGAGGACTGCCTGGGTGTCATAGGAGAGCGTGGGCATCCACGCCAGGTTCCGGCTAGCCAGCATCTCACCGGTTAGTACGAGTCGAACTCCGGGGATTGCCCAGGCTGCAGCGACATCGATAGATCTGATTCGCGCGTGAGCGAGCGGGCTGCGGAGAACCTCCATGTGCAGCATGCCGGGCAAAGAGATGTCATCTACGTAGTTGCCCATACCGCGGATAAAGCGGTTGTCTTCGACGCGAGGACGACTAGCCCCTAGACCGCCGATCTTTACTTCGTCGATGGTCATGATGTTTCGTCTTCCCCGGCGTCTTCTTCACTACGGAGTCCAGCTGCAGCAAGAAGTACGGCCTTGACAATGTTCTGATAGCCGGTGCATCGACAGAGGTTGCCGGACAAAGCCCACCGAATCTCGTCCTCGGTGGGGTCAGGGTTCTCGGCGAGTAAGGCCTTTGCGGTGAGCATCATCCCTGGGGTACAGAATCCGCACTGGAGGCCATGCTCGTCTTTGAATCCTTCCTGAATGGGATCCAGCTCGCTGGCAGAGGCCAGGCCTTCAACCGTTGTGACCTCGTGCCCGTCAGCTTGGACGGCGAACATCGTGCAACTCTTCACTGGACTGCCATCGAACAAAACCGTGCACGCTCCACAGTTCGTTGTATCGCAGCCCACGTGGGTCCCCGTTAGGCCAAGGGCCTGTCGCACCAAATGGGCAAGCAGCAGCCTGGGCTCGACGTCCAGGGTGTGTTGCTTGCCATTAACTGTGACGGTCAGTCGTCGTACTGGGGTGTCAGCCGACGCTTCCTCCGACACCACTTCAAACAGGCTGGTCATATCAAGCCGCCTCTCGGGTCGCGAGCTCAAGGCTCGAGAGGATTCGGGTTACAAACGTGGCAACGACATGACGCTTATATGCCGCACTGCCTCGATGATCGGACCTCGGCTGCGATATTTCACTAGCAAGTTCTGCAGCACGATGAATGGTCTCTGGGTTCAGATCTTGGCCGACAAGTAGTTCCGCCGCCGCCTCGGCACAGATCGTCGAAGGACCGACGCCTGTGAGCCCAATTCCAGCGCGGGTTACCTGGTCACCTGATGACTCGACTGACACGGCAACACCCACGGTGGCGAAGTCACCAATCCGTCGCTCGAGCTTGAGATAGCCGCCGGATCGCGCGCCGACTGGGGGTGGAACAAACGCCTCAATCGCCAACTCGTCGGGCTGCAAGAGATTCTGAAAGGGGCCGTTGACAAAGTCGACACACTGGATCGAGCGACGCCCGCTGGGACCCTCAGCGACTATCGACCCTCCGAGCGCACTCATTACCGAAGCCCAATCTCCCTGGGGGTCAGCGTGGCAGAGTGATCCGACCACGGTGCCACGAGTACGCACGATGGGATCGGCGATCACGGGAGCGGCCGCAGCAATTGTGGGCTGCTGAGTTACCAGTTCAGCGTCTTTTTCGAGATCCTCATGCCGGCACAATGCTCCGATTCGGTAGGTCCCGTCGGGGTCGGCGGAGTGGTATGCCAAGCCCGGGATGTTGTTGATGTCGACCAGCATCTCCGGCGATGCGAAGCGAAGCTTCATCATTGGGACCAAGCTTTGGCCGCCGGCGAGCACCTTTGCCTCTCCTCCGCCCTGACGAAGGAGGTCTATGGCCTCCGCAACGGTCGTCGGTGCCTCGTAGGAGAATCTCGAGGGATACATGTCGCTGGAAGTCCTTCCCGCTACCTACGAGTCGTCATTCGATGACTGGGGATCGGGGACCGCTACTGGCAACGACTCTGCATCCGGGTCGGGACGACGCTCCTGGTGTGGTGGCCAGGGCCCCTGTACCGGTTGTCCAGCCACCTTGAGATGGTCGATGATCTGGGGCCAAGCCCATACCGTCGGGCTTGCCCCGGTCTTTGGCGAATCCTTTATCAGCTCGTAGAGCCGTGGGTTTCCCGGGCTCTCTCCAGAGGACTCAATCGCCACGACCAACTCCAATCTCACAAG
>CAYLKA010000126.1:0-4460 GCA_964384125.1 uncultured Gammaproteobacteria bacterium
ATTACATCTGTGCTCTAGGCCCTGGGGACGAAGTCAAGGGCACGGGACCGAACGGCAAGAGATTTCTGCTACCGGAATCACCCAACAATCATGATTATCTCTTCGTGGCAACCGGAACCGGAATCGCACCCTTCCGCGGCATGGCCATGGAGTTACTCGAACGTGGATCCGCAACGGGCCAGATTCATCTCCTGATGGGCGCACCCTATACGACGGACCTGATATACGACGATTTATTCACTCGGCTCGCCGAGGAGCACGAAAATTTTCACTACCACACTGCCATCAGCCGCGAGAGGCAACCCGATGGCCGGCCCGGTCAATACGTCCATCACTTTCTCGAAGAAAGGATGGATCTTTTCGGTCCGCTACTGGAAAACCCAGAGACGTTAATCTACATCTGCGGCCTAGCCGGCATGCAAAGCGGGTTATTTAAGGCGATGGCTAAACACAACCTGGGCGACGGCTACTTCACCTTAAAAGACCAACTTGCCGCTATCGCACCGGCGGACTGGGATCTCAAACAGGTCCGCCGCGGTGTCAAAATCACCCCGCGCTGCATGGTAGAGGTGTACTGAACTATTCGACGAAGAGTTTGCTTGTTTGGCGACAAATAAGCCGTCCTACAAAAACAGAAAAGAGGGAACCCCAGTGAGCGATGACAAACCCCGAATTGAAGAAGCCGTCGACCGAACAGAGCCGACCGACGAAAGTGTAAAGCTATCGAGACGGAAGATATTACAAGGTGCAAGTGGCTCATTAGCACTCGCCACCTTGGCTGCATGCGACTCAGGTTCGGTTGCACAAGCACAGGTGACACCGACTACTGCTGGCATTAGTGCGCTACCAGCGCCTCGAGACCCAGACCTGACGGGTCGACTGGCTCGCTATATGGCGGAAGCTCGTAATACACCGCTGCCACCGAACGTAGTCTTAGCAGCAAAACATCGAATATTGGATTCTATTGGAGCAGTTGTCTCAGGCTCACAACTTCTGCCTGGCGAGGTGGCAATCGACTACATCCGCGGGCAAGGAGGCGTAGCAGAAGCATCCGTCGCAACGACAGACATAATGACAACAGCAACAAATGCGGCTTTCGCAAACGGAATGTTTGGCCATGCTGATGAAACCGATGACTTTCATCCTTTCACAAAGGCCCATCCCGGCTGCGTAGTTATCCCAACAGCTCTTGCAATGGGAGAAAAAGAAGGTAGCTCAGGAACAGAATTTCTGCGTGCATGTGTATTGGGTTATGACCTGTGCTGTCGTTTTCTGGTCGCGCTTCAACCAGCACTGGTGCGCGCAAGAGGCCGAGCAGCAGAAGGATATAGTTCAACCTTTGGTGCGACCGCAACTGCAGCTTCTCTTGCTCGGTTTGAGGAAACCGAAATGCGTTATGCCATCTCCTATGCTGTGCAGCAGGTATCAGGAGTCTGGAGCTGGGTCAGAGATGTCGAGCATATTGAAAAAGCATTTGATTTCGGCGGAATGGGTGCTCGCAACGGTATTGCAGCAGCGACTATGATCCAAGCAGGCTTCACAGGCGTACTGGATGCGCTAGAAGGGCAACGTAACATCATCGATGCTCTTTCCGTGGAACCAAGTCCCGAAGAAATGGTCGCCGACCTAGGCAGTCGTTTTTATGTCGAAGAAACAGCTATTAAAACTTTCCCTACCGGATATCCCACTCAATCACCGTTAGCCGCGTTTTTTACCTTACGTGAACAGTATGGAATTACGGCTGATAACTTAGAACACATGCTTATTCGATTACCAGAGGATGGCGCTAGAATCGTTGACAACCGCACTATGCCGGATATTAATGCCCAGCATCTTATGTCTGTAGCTGTGGTTGATGGCTATATAGATTTCGAGAACAGTCATTCCTTCGAGCGCATGTCTGACCCCGAGGTACTTGCTGTCAAAGAACGCATTGAATACATTGCGGACCCAGAGCTCGCAGTAGTCGAAGCCCCTCGTAGTGGATTTGTTCAGGTCACCTTAACTGATGGCCAACAAGCTGAACTATTTGTTAGCCATGCCCCTGGCACACCTGAAAACCCTCTAGATACCGAGGGAGTCAACGCGAAAGTTCGTACTTTGATGGCCCCCATCCTAGGGGATGAACGGACGGAAAGGCTCATCGAAAGTGTGAACGCGATCGAGGACGTGGAGAACGTTCGCGAACTCCGGCCGCTAATGTCGAACTCGGCCTGATCTTTTCTGTCTCGCTTCTAGAGCTTGCACACGTCCACCTCGTGCTCGATATAAACGAGCACGAGGTGGGCACGTCCGTTGTTACACCGCTACCTGACGTTTACTAACGCTCCGGAAGCGCGAACGCGTAGATCTCGTTATGGCCCTGGACAGTCCGAATGCGACTGATGGCACTCGGTGTTGCCGTACCTGACACGGCGTTTCCGGTCATTACCGCAACATACTGTCGGCCGTCTACGGCATAGCTGATGGTACTCGTCTGCACGATACCCCCGACCACCGTAGTCCAGAGAATCTCACCGGTGTCCGCATCGAATGCGTTGAATCGACGATTCAAATCACCCCAGAAAAGCAGATCACCCGCCGTCACGAGTGCCGAACCGTTACCGGGCGCAGCCTGTGCATGGATTCGCTCCATCCGCCCAGTGGCCAGGTCCACTTTCGCAATCGCCGCATATTCGTCTGGATCAACGCCGGGACGCAGAACGCCATTCCGTGGCCCGAAACCTGAAGGAGTGGACGAATTCGCCGTCATGTCGAGGCAAGCATCGTGGAAGGGGATATACAAGGCGTTTCGGGTCGGGTCGTATGCGGTCGACCAGAAGCTGCGGGTGTTGTGATAGCAGACAAGGGTCCTGTCACCATCCTGCTGAAAGACGCGATCGTAATTGAGCGTCGTACGCCCAGTCTCTACGTTGATATCACCGATGTGAAACTCCGGGACATCGTAGGGAAAAGGCATCGCCCACAAAAACTCTCCTGTCGTTCGGTCTAACACCCAGATGCCGCCACCCTCCCCCACGCTTACGACAACCTCACGCTGCTCGCCTGGCTCAATGCTCGGGTTGATCCACTTGACGAGGTCGGGGTCTGGCTCTAGACGCGTCGAAAGGACAGTACGCTCGTGAGGATGATCCAGATCCCAATCGTCCCCGGGCAGGTGCTGGTAGTACCAAGAGAGCTCGCCCGTATCGATGTCGAGCGCAACCGTCGAATTGCTATAGAGATCCGCCGGCGCTGTGATTGCTGTGCCGTCTGGACTGCCGTGTCGAGTGAGCCGCGTATAGGGGGTCGGGTTAGCTATGCCCCAATACGTAAGCCGGCGCTCCGGATCGTACGATCCCGGCAATCCCCACGAACTCGCAACCCGCTGCTCCACGGGACGGTTACCCCAGCTGTCCCCGTCCCGCGTCTCGGGTCCGGCCGTGTTATAAAACTTCCAGAGTTCCTCCCCGGTCAGCGCATCGTGGGCGGAGATGAAACACCCCACCCGTTGCTGACAACTTCGGTTCGTGAGCACCTTCCCGTCAGCGACGAGGACACCACCGGTGTGTTGAGTCCTCGTCTCAGGCTCAAAAATCTCTGTTTCCCAACGCACGTCTCCCGTTCTGGCGTCAAGCGCCACGAGGAAGCCGTCCGGCGCCGGATAGAAGATAAGGTCATCAAACATTGCGATGCTCTTAGTACGGGCGCTCTCGGGCCGACCGACGAACTCAACCGCTTCGGCGGGGATTTGCCGTCGGTAGGACCAAATCTCATCGCCGTTGGTCGCGTCCACGGCCAGAATGCTCGCGCCGGGTTGAGCGAGGTACATAACCCCGTCGTAAACGATGGGAGTGGTCTCCTGCGTGCCGACGGGCAACCCTCTGGACCACGCGAGTCCAAGCTGAGCAACGTTGCCTCGATCGATCTGCTCCAGTGGGCTAAATCGCTGCTGATCATAAGTGCGATTGATCATCAGCCAATCCGCCGCATCCGGATTCTCCATAATCTCCTCGGTAATGGGCCGAAACTCACCCTCCTGCGCATACGTCACCGAAGCGGCAAGACTGAGCAGGACGGCCATCATTGCTGTAATTCGTTTCATCACTACCTCTCGTTACCAGAGTTATTTGTATCTATTGTGGTTTGAAGAATATCAGTTGTTCGTAGCAAGGTACTCGCCCAAAGCAAGGCAGCGCCTCACGGCAAAGCGATCCTCCAGGAGGCCTCGCCTCAGTGTCGGATGAAGCTCATCGGCACCCTCGATCGCCGCATCGAGCTGGGTCAGGTAAGTCTGTTTACAAAGCGGTCTCAAGAGGCCTCGCATTATGGGACGCAAATAGTTCCCTTCCCAGTTTACGTTGAGCGCGTGAAGTTCGGAGAGGATCACCTCGCTAAATTCCATGTGGAGCTCGTGCTGATGATCGGGGAAAAGCGCCTGGGTTGCGGCCCGAAGGTCGGCTAGATTGAGCGTAGTATCC
>CAYLKA010000127.1:0-2622 GCA_964384125.1 uncultured Gammaproteobacteria bacterium
TCGAAGACCCGGCTGTCCTGTGTCTCACCCGCCGCCAACGCTTTCTGATGCGCCGTCTCGAGACGGACGGTAGCGTTTTTGCGATAGAGTTCGGCTAGTGCTCGGCGCCGATCAGCATTCGTGACTACGATCCAGCACCAGTCCTGACGGTTCGAGCCAGTCGGTGCCTGCAGGGCAAGCTCCAGACAGTCGCGGATAATTTCGAGCGGGACCGGTCGCTCGAGATCGAGGCGCTTGCGCACCGCACGCGTGGTAGAAAGCAGCGCGTCGGTGACGGACAGGTCGAATACAGTCATCGTTTCGTTCCTCGTGCTAAATTTTAAATACTAAAACACCGTATGGCAGTGCCCATCTCAATGCAAGACCGTCTTCGGCACAACGCTTCCGGTGTAGTGTCGCGTACGCGGAAAGTGGTCGCGATTCCAGTTTGGATCGCCTACCCGGAGGGCTAGAATTGATGTTCTCGTGAACCCGCGGGAAGTATCGGCGATGAACGTCAGCGAGAGATGCGAGAGCAGGGAAAACGACATCACGGTGGCCCTGTTAACTGCCGTCAGCGATGCCTTCCTCACGGTAGCCCACGGCCACCTATCGGTCCTACAAGCCGTTACAAATACCCATGTCGTCCAGCATCTACGTGCCGGACGACATGGGTCAGGATGCGGGACTTGGGCGCCTCCGATCGAAAGCGCACCGTCCGCGGAAAGCGACTAGTCGGGAACTGCCGCAGGCTTGACCGAGTCGCGGTACTTGTAGGCGTTGGCCCAAGCCTTCTCATAGGCCCGCTGGGAGTCGAGAATCTTCTGGAACCAGCCACCTTCCTCGGCCGCTACCCTGTCGGCCCAGGCGTAGGAAAGCTCCCTAGCACGCTTGATCACCTCATCGTCGAGAACGACGATTTCGTTACCGGAGCTGAGGTAGAACTCATAGGCGGGCGCGTCTTCATGCCCGACGAAGTGATAAAAGTCTATGCTCATCTTGCGGGCAGAGATTTCGATTATCTTCTTCTGACGATCCGACAGCTTGTTCCACACATCCACGTTGAAGTTGCAAGTGCCTACGGCTGCAGGCTGATGGATGCCCGGCATGATCAGATACTTGGCGACCTTGTGGAAGCCAGCCGCCTTGTTGACCGACAGCTGTGCCCACTCAACGGCATCGACGACACCGCGCTCCAACGCCGCATAGATTTCCGAGCCCGGAAGGATCACCGCCGAAACGCCCATGTCTTTTGAGATCTCGGCCCAGATGCCGGAGGTACGAACCTTCAAGCCCTTGAAGTCCTCAAGCGTCTGCACTCTCTTAGTGCTGTGCAAGCCCATCTCTCGAGGCGATATGCCGCACGGAAGCGCGATGACTCCGAATTCCTCCAGCTGAAACTCCTGGATCATCTCCTGGCCGCCACCGTGGTATAGCCAGTGGATCAGCTGCTCGGCGTTGAGGCCGCCGGCATAGCCAGACAATAGCGCCACTGCCTTGTTTTCGCCCCAATTGTAGCCGTCATAGGTGTGGCCCATATCCGCGACCCCATTACGCACCGTCTCAGTAACTGTATTCCAAGTACCCAAGGTGCCCCCCGGGAAGACCTCAATCTGGATCTCGTTGTTGGTCAGGAATTCAACCATCTCGGCGAAGTACTTGGCTTGCTTGTCCATCACCAACCCGCCGCCCCACGATGTGGCCATCTTCAACTTTATTTGCTCCGCCGAAGCCGAGCCGGCGAATAGTCCAAGCGCCACCGCAGCACCCAGCAAAGTTGTAATAAATCTTTTCATTGATTTCTATCTCCTTAGGTTTAATCTTAAAAAAAAAACAGCGCTCGAAATATATCACAATGACTAATACACATATATCACAACAACATAACCTGGCAAGACATCGCTTATTAGCCGAATATCGGCAAGTATTTGCTCGAAACGGATCTCGACGTGCTGAAACTCACTAGCGCCGGGCAACCGCAAAGTCCGCTACGAACCGACTGCCTGGAGCCCGGCTGGCATCTTGTGCAAAGAATTCCTAGCGCGGCAGCACCTTGGGAACTTCAGCCACTTCGACGTCCGCGGCGGTGCCACCCTCGAAGCGAACCAGGCTGACGAAACCGGGGCGCGAAGTCGGAGCTGTCACTCAAGCCGGGGCACCGAAGTCGATGACTGAGCGGACGACCTTGCCCTCCTTCATGTTTCGGAAGCCCTCGTTGATCTCCTCGAGTTTGATCCGGTCCGAGATCAAGTCGTCGAGGTGGAGCCGACCCTGCATGTAGAGCTCTACTAGACGGGGCATGTCGACGCGGAAACGATTCGAGCCCATGGAGCAACCCTGGATTCTGCGCTCGCGCGCCATATGGCGAGCGTCCAGCTCGATTTTCTCGCCAAGTGGCACCATGCCGACGATCGTCGCGGTGCCGCCGATCGCAAGCATGCGGAAGGACTGTTCGGCGGTGAGCTTAAGCCCCAGGCATTCGATTGCGTGGTGCACGCCGCCCCCGGTCATCTCCAGGACATTCTCGACCGGATCGCCATCGTTGGGGTTGACCAGGTCGGTGGCACCCATCTTAGTCGCAAGCTGCAGTTTCACAGGGTTGGTGTCGACGGCGATTATGCGGCCCGCGCCGGCGACATAGGC
>CAYLKA010000127.1:2722-4063 GCA_964384125.1 uncultured Gammaproteobacteria bacterium
GGCTTGACGTAGCTCACCTCCGAGCCTACTTGCTCGACGATGCCGGCCGACTCGTGGCCCAGCACGACCGGCAGGGGGTGCGGAAATATCCCTTCAATAAAGTGCAGGTCGGAGTGGCAGAGACCGGCCACCGCAGTGCGCAACAGGACCTCGTGCGCCGCCGGCTTACGGACACTGATCTCCTCTATGACGAGCGGCTGGTGGGCTTCATATAAGACAGCAGCCTTCATGGGTATCTATTCTCCATCGCAGGTTTTGATCTTGTAGTTAGGTTAGCGTGGAAGGCGGGCACGGTGCCATCGCTCACAGACTCTGGAAAACTTGGGAGCGGACCCGGATCCGGTCAGTGAACCGACCCCAGCCGCGCACGGCCATGTCCCGGTACGCATCGGTATCGAGGGCTTCCGGACTCTCTAGCTCGTAGACCGCGGCATAGACCTTAGCACCGTCCTTCGTTTTCTCGCCGTGATCGGTCAGCGACGCGTCGCGGGCCGCTAGGTAGCGTGTCCCGCGAAGTATCCCCGGACAGGTCAGTGCTTCAGGAAGATGGACCTCGTCGTACCATTGGTTCCAGTCCAGCTCAACTGCCGGATCGATCTCCACAGTCACGATCAAGAGACAAGTCGGCAAGTGCGTCATTTGTTGGGGCTCCTGTTGTGGGGCTCTGTGGTTGCAGTCGGGCCTTGTCGCTAACACCTTAGTTAAAGTTAAGCACCACCGCGACAAGAAAGCTCTGATTGACCACACAAAATACGTGATATCACGACTCGCCGTAATATATTACAATTTCTACCACGGCGCTAAGCATGGTGGATTCTTTTAGAAAGCTCTACGACTACCGTCGTATTTGGCTTCTCTGATAACGAATTTAAATCCGTCCATATCGATGGTAATAGTAATAAGGGTGCCGGTATGTTTTTGAGGAAAGAAAAAATGAACAACTACGAGAGTACTGTAGGCTGATGTGGACGGTCATTCGGCCCATTGAGTGGCTTACCAAGGTCTTTGGGTATATCGGCGGCTTCATCATCGCGCCCCTGATCGTTTCCATGGTTTGGGAGGTGATCTCGCGAAGATTCTTCGACGCACCGACCATGTGGGCCTACGAATTATCGTATATGCTGATGGGTACCAGTTTCATATTCGCTCTCGCCTTTGCGTTACAGCTACGCCGGCACATCCGGGTCGATTTCCTCTACGATTCCATCAGCCTGAAGAAGCAGTCTATGATCGACCTGGTCGGATTTGCCATTCTGGTACTGCCGGGGACGATACTGCTGTTGGGTGGCCTCTGGGACTTCCTGGTCTATGCCTACGAGAAGGACCTGCGTTCAGGCCAGT
>CAYLKA010000128.1:0-3900 GCA_964384125.1 uncultured Gammaproteobacteria bacterium
TATAGAACCGGGGGGCTTCAGGGGTCAATAAATCTCCGCACAGTGGTAGCATTGGGCGCTCTTTTTTTTGAACCGATTCCATTGACTGAGAGACTAGCGGAATATATGACCGTCCATTCGGCCATGGAGGGTGCGCGCGTGCCCGTTGCGGTTTCCGAGTTGCATGGCGGCATCTGCGGGTCGCTGTGCGTCGGCGGCGTGGCAGCGGTGCCAGCCTGGGTGGAGGAATGTCTCGGGGACGGTGACCCTATGGAGGAGGCTTTGGAGGCCGCTCGTCAGCAACTCAGGGAGTTGGAGCTCTATTCGTGGCGAAGTTTGAGCGCTTCCGGGCTAGAGTTTTATCCGCTCCTTCCCGATGATGATGTCATGCTCGTCGAGCGAGTCGGCGCGCTCGCGCTCTGGTGTAATGGGTTTCTGCTTGGTCTCGGTCTTGCGGGATTTTCTCTGGACGAAGGAGAGATGGGCGCGACTACAACTGAGCTGGAGGAAATCCTCAGCGATTTCTCCGAAATCACTCGCGCCACGGTTGACGAGGACGAATTCGATAACCAGGATGAAGCGGACTTCGCACTCGCCAAATTGATCGAACATGTGCGTGTCAGCGTACAGATTGTTTTCGAGGAGCTGGAACCGAAAAGAGCAACGGGTCCCGGCGAAGCAACCATCCACTGAGACAATATCCCCGTGCATCCGCAGGAGTTTGCAAGACGCCGCCGCCATCTGATGGAGCTCATGGGCCCTGGCGGTATCGCCGTGCTACCGGCGGCTCCGGAGCGCCTTCGCAACCGTGACACGACGTACCGATACCGGCAGGACAGCGACTTCTTTTACCTCACCGGTTTTCGAGAGCCTGAGGCGGTGGCCGTGCTGGTACCGGGGCGCCGTCAGGGGGAATTCCTCATGTTCTGCAGGGAGCGGGACAAAGAGCGCGAGATGTGGGATGGGGTGCGCGCAGGGCCCGGCGGGGTAGTCTCGAATTACGCGGCGGATGACGCTTTCCCTATTGACGATATAGAGGAAATATTGCCGGGGCTCCTAGAGGGGAGCGAGCGCGTTTACTACTCGATGGGCGTGTTCACCGACTTCGATCAGCGTCTACTGGGCTGGATGAATCGGCTTCACTCGAGGCGCCAAAGCGGGCACGCGCCCGATGAGCTGATTGCGCTGGATCACCTCCTGCACGAAATGCGTCTGTTCAAGAGTCGACGTGAGATCCAAGCAATGAAGCGCTCCGCGCGCATTGCCGTAGGTGCACACCGGCGTGCAATGGGTGCATGTAGACCGGGGATGAAGGAGTATGAACTCGAGGCCGAGTTTCGCCACGAGTTTACCCGTCACGGTGTCGAGTGTTCCTACACGCCGATCGTTGCCGGGGGACAAAACGCCTGCATCTTGCACTATACGGACAACCAAGATGTCTTGAATGATGGGGACCTGATCCTCATCGATGCGGGCTGCGAGTACGAGTTGTACGCCTCCGATGTCACAAGAACCTTTCCGGTCAATGGCCGGTTCAGCGAGCCGCAAAGAGCGCTATATGAGATCGTATACGCGGCCAACATCGCTGCCGTGCAACAGGTGCGACCCGGTAACCTCTGGAATGATCCCCATGATGCAGCGGTGAAGGAAATTACCCGCGGCCTCAGAGATCTAGGCATTCTGAAGGGTAGGTTGCCTACTCTCATCAAGAGCCAAGCCTACCGTCCCTACTTCATGCACAAGACCGGCCACTGGTTGGGAATCGACGTGCATGACGTTGGGGACTATAAGGTTGCCGATCAGCCGCGTTTGCTTGAACCCGGGATGGTGATGACGGTAGAGCCAGGGATCTATATTGCTCCGAACGCCCGAGGTATTCCCAAGCGCTGGAAAGGTATCGGGATTCGGTTGGAGGACGACGTCCATCTGACCAAGACCGGGCCCGAGGTCCTATCGGATCAGTTACCTTCCAGTGCGGAGGAGATCGAGGCGTTCATGGAGAGTGCCCGATGAACCAGGATGTTCTTCGATGCGACGTCCTCATCGTTGGAGGCGGGCTGGTCGGGTCCACGTTGGCCCATGCGCTAGCACAGGCATCGATTTCTACGGTCCTTTTGGAGGAGCGTGATCCTGGGTGCTTAGCCCAGCCCAGTTTCGATGACCGGGTGACGGCGCTGGCGAACGGCAGTCAACGAATCCTTCAGGGACTCGGTATCTGGCCGGAGGTGTCTGCTTTCGCAGAGCCCATCGAGTCGATCCACATATCGGAACGCGGTCATTTTGGGATGACGCGGATTCTGGCCGAGGAAGAAGGAGTTCCAGCGCTGGGGTACACCATCCAGAACAGAGTGCTCGGCAGTGCGATTTGGCCCAAGCTCCTGACGTTCGACTCAGTCGCCTGTCAGGCTCCGGCCACGCTAGATGCCTTATCTATAGAGGAAGACGAAGTCACCGCTACCATCAAGAGTGACGAGGGCACGAGGGCTGTGAGAGCCAAGCTTTTGGTCGCCGCGGATGGCGCTCGGTCTCAGGTCCGAAAGGCGCTGGGAATCGTTGCGCTTGAGGACGCTTACGACCAGAAGGCGGTTATCGTCAACTGTGAGGTCGAGGTGGCTCACGCAGGCCGGGCGTTCGAGCGTTTCACGCCTAACGGTCCGCTGGCCTTCTTACCGCTCAGGGATTCACGAGTGGCGGTCGTATGGACACTGGACCCGGCGGAGGCGGATCGCGTCATTAGTCTTAAAGACATTGAGTTTCTCGACGAGTTACAAACAGCGTTCGGCTACAGGCTTGGCCGGATAGAACGCGCTGGGTCTAGGGCCGCTTTCCCCCTCACTCGGGTACGCAGCACGGCGGTCACGGCATGTCGCGCCGTCCTAGTGGGAAACGCTGCCGTGAGTCTGCACCCCGTAGCAGGACAGGGTTTCAACCTCGCGTTGAGAGACATTGCTGCTCTTGCGGAGATCCTGATCGATGTCCATCGAGGTGGTAAGACGGCGGATCTGGGTAACTCGCGCCTTTTGGATGGGTATGAGGCGTGGCGGGTTAGAGACCAGCGGCGCGTTGCGACATTCACACACGGCCTAGTGCGCCTGTTCGGCTACGAGAGTAGCCCGGTGGCGGTAACGCGAGGTTTGGGATTAATGGCTTTGGACCTGCTTCCTGGCGCCAAAAAGCGGCTGGCGCGACAGACAATGGGTCTCACCGGGCGTCTGTCGCGACTGGCTCGGGGGTTGCCACTGGCGCCGTGAGCGGGACCGGAATTGCGCGTCGCACGATTGTCATCGCGGGCGGGGGGGCCGTAGGACTCTCCGTAGCTTCGCTGTTAGCTTTAAGTTCTCGAGCAGATGACCTGGACATCCGCTTGTTCGAGCCTCGTGAGGTCCCGGTTTGGGAAACCGATCGGGTGGACTTGCGGGTTTACGCTCTCTCTCGGGCTTCACAGATTGTTCTGGAAAACCTGGGCGCTTGGGCATCTGTCCACGCGGCGCGCGCGGCGCCATATCGACGAATGCACGTCTGGCAGGGTGAGTGTGGGGCACGCCTCGGGTCTCTAACATTCGATAGCGCGGAAGTTGGGGAGCCAGACCTAGGCAACATTGTGGAAGACAGTCTGCTACGCACCTGTCTGACGGATGTTTCGCATCAGGCCGGTGTGGAATTGACTTTCGGTGTTGAATTGACGGCGGTAGAGGTGCGTGATCGTAGCGTCGAGATAACAACGAGTGAAGGCGAGACGCTTTCGGCTGTTGCGTTGATTGCGGCCGACGGCAGTGGTTCAACGGTTCGAAAACTCTTGAAACTTCCGATTAGTAGCATGTCCTATGCTCAGCGCGCACTCGTGACTCACGTGAGCACGGAGCGAGCTCACGGCGACACGGCCTGGCAGCGGTTCCTGCCAAACGGGCCGCTGGCATTTCT
>CAYLKA010000129.1:0-3870 GCA_964384125.1 uncultured Gammaproteobacteria bacterium
CTCACGGAATTGGCTTTTCGTCATTGCTGCCTCCTATCGCACGCGCTACTACGATTTCTGACTCTTCCGAAGAATCTGTGGACCCCAATCGCCCCCAACGGACCGCGTCATGCCGTTCTTGCGACCGAACTGGACATTTTCCTGCAATCGGGCTCCTAGGATCAAAGTGATGTTCACTTTGTAACGTGGCTGCGTTGTTTCGTCAAGACCCAAAATAATCACAGCCGTTATTGGTCGGTCCTGACCAGCCTGAGGACTCGTCGCGATGTTACCCATGTGTTACCCAAAAAGAAAAGGCCCAACCGACAAAGTCGATTGAGATTTATTGGACGGGATGACTGAATTTGAACCTGCGCCCCCATGACCCCGAGTCAGGTGCTCTACCAACTTGCAACTTACGCAGTAGTATCTCAACGTGCCAGAACCGATCTCACCTTCCCGTGTCCGTTACATCAAGCTCGGCCTTCACGGGGCTTGGGAGACTGACTGCCTAGAACGAGGTGTTATTCGGATAGGGTTCGAAGCTGGCCGGCCTGAACGATTTGAATCGTGCCTAAACAGCCGGTGGGATGACGTGTTTAAGTCATGGATCGCCGAAGCCGCTTTCCGATAGCTACCTGCCACTCATTTACCAACATACAGCCTTTGGTGTTTTACCGCGGCTCTCTAGGGCCAGGAATAACGTAGTTGGCTAAGAAGACCCTCATGATGTGCTGCACCATCTCCCGTCTGACGTGCCTACCATCCTCTATATAAACGCTTTCCGTTCCGAATTTCTCGGCTAGCGAACAGATCTCGAACGAGGGAAAGTAAGTCACGGCCGGGTATTCTCGTGCCAGACGTCCGGCAACAGCTCTCAGAATCGACTTGCTTTCAGCATTGGCCACGGAAATGTCCTCACCAGAGAAGGTTTTCTTGAGCGGAATGGGAGACACGGTGAGGAGAAACTTCCGATTCGGAAACGTCGTAAGCACAAGGTCAACGACCGCTTTCATGTTGTCGTAGTTCTCTTCGTAGGTGCTCTGACGGAATGTGAGCTGCTCCCGGACGGCCCCGACCATCGCGTTGGCATACAAGCCGTTGTTGTTCTTTCGCCAGACTTCAGTCAGTCCGAGAGTGATAATGTAAACGTCGCTATCCAGGATACCCGATCGAAGAAGACCGTCAAACACTCTCGTGATCTCGAGCACCCCCTGGTGCTCGTGGTGTCTGACGAAACGCCGATATGGATCCCAGAACAAGGACAGTGTCTCGGCACTCTCGGGTTCCGTCTCCCAGAAATCGTCGCTTGACTGTGTCCAGAGACCGAATGCTTTCTCAAACTCCTGGCGAATCGTGAACGTGTTGTAGAGCAATAGGCGTTCGCCATCTGAGGCGTATACCTCGCCGTTTGGCAGAGGCACGCTCAGGTCATAGTCCCATGGCGCAACGCGGAATCCAGACTCTCTCAGCGCCTTCTTGATTTCGAGCGCGAAACAACTGCCCAAGCAGAACACTTGGGGGTTTAATTCGCGAGCAATGAACGGATGGGGTATCACCCCGACCTGACGCGATTGCAGTAGCTCCTTCGAAGTGACGTTCGGGGCCATCGTGGTGCGTCGACGATGGGTCTTCATGAAATTACGAAGTCTCGCCAATGCTCTGTTCATCAGACGAGAATCTTACGCGAAACGTTGCTGATATAGGGAGCGCGTGTTGAATGCTGCTGAGACCCGCGCCCTGTGGGCGGCACTTGAGGACCTCCCCCCCACCATGTGCCGCGTCTTCAAGATCAGACTCTTGACCGGCCAGCTGACGCGACGCCTGGGCTTTCATTTCAGAGGGCACGATCTTTGACGAACCGTTGCCACCGGTATGGCCGAGAGCGGTCTGCCGGTGCCATCGCCCGCGTGCTGAACCACATCGACGGTTCTCCGCGAGCGACGAAAGCCTACGACCGCCATACATACGATGCAGAGAAGTTGCAGACCTGGGAGCGGCGACTCGACCACATCCTCACGGGGACGAAGTCAGCGGTAGTCCCGTTCCGGCCGGCAAACCCCTGACGTCGCCCGGCGCGGCGGCCGCTCGAGTTCCTGTGATGTAACTCTCCGGTGAAAGTCGGGGCGGTTCGATCAGTCGAGCGTGGCGCCGAGATTTTCTAAGTGTCGGCGCCTGGTATTTGCGCGGAGTTTGGCAAACGCGAGATGGTCGGCTCTGGTCTCGAGGATGCGTTCCTTGGCGCGTAGCGTCATTGTTCCAGGTCGAGCCTGCTCAGTTGACCGAGGATGGCTGTGGCAGCGACCTCGTGACCGGTCGCGCTGTAGTGTCCACTGAGTCGGAACGGAAACATGGCCAGAGGATCTCCATGTGACAGAAACGCGTGATGGAGGTCGATGACCGGGATCTCGAGATCACGAACAATCCGAAGGATAGTGGCTCGATGCTTGTTGGGCTGTCCGAGCAGCGTATAGCGACTCCATTCTGGTAGGTAGACGAAATAGAGTTGTCCCTGCCACGATGAGACGCCGTCACGGGCGGCCACGAGTACCTCGGCGAGCAGTTCTTCATCGAGGCTGAAGGACCGCAGGGTTGGAGCGCTATAGTGTGACGTGAGTCGTTTTAGGCGCGTTCGGAGGTGACTCATTCTTACGAGGCGAAACAGCCACTCCGTTCTCGACACGGGCGCATTATCTCTCGCAACAGCTTCACGAGTGCTCTGGGCTTTGAGGAACCACTCGGCGATCGCTTTCCGATAGTACTCTTCGAGGTCATCCTGCCTCTCGATGAGATTCTGTCGCCCAAGCGGATCGACGAAGTCCATGTTGCGCAGATACGTTTTTTGCTTTTCCGCATTGAAATCCTGAACATCGTTACCCTCGAAGAAGCACCAGAGTACGATCTGCGGTCTCAGTGGCTCCACATACTCGAATAACGTGGCTAGTTCGAGGATGGGCCCGTTACCGCTGTGGCCGAGATTGACGGTCTTCGGGTACACGGAACGGATGCGAGAAGTCAGATCGGAGTTTGGGGGCACACCGGCTCCATGGACGAAGGAGTCTCCAAGAACGGCGACGGAGAAAGGGCCGCCGTTTCGCCAGACGCTCGCGGGATTGTTGAACCCGTGAACGTCGCTATGAAAGACAGGGTGCTCTCCGTTCTCATTCGGTAGGACGGTGAGGCGACCCGCTGGTCCTCCCAAGGGGAATAGGCCGAGATCTGTCGTGAAGTCCTCCGGCCACGCTCGGAAGTTCGGGACGGCGTCGACCCCCTGCAACCGCAGGTCCAGGGCCACTTCGACCTGACTACGCTCGTCGAAGCTGATGCCGGCCGAGCGGGCTTTGGCTACGTACGTGCCTCCACGACTACGAACGCCTTCAAAAACCTCAACTGCGAACAGGCTCACTGCTACTGATACCAGGCACAGTGAGACTCGTGCGCGACGACGCGCTTCTCCTCGCATCACGACCAACAACAACACCAAGACAATCGATGGAACTACGTACCAAACGACAATCCCAACCCAGCCAGTCCAGTAGTCGCGGGCGTTCAATGCCGCATGAACCAAGCCCACCGCGGAGACCGAGGCGGCACCAGCAAGTACAAGTGTCGATAGACCTCGCTTTATCGCGCTACGTTGGGGCAGAGTCATTGTTCCAGGTCGAGCCTACTCATGTGCCTCCCCGAGGCACCCGACGACATCGTCTGTCGCTACGTGACGCACGCATTCGCGTGCGGTTACAAGAAGGTAGCGTGTCTGCGTTCGTCTCGTCAAGACCCAGACCATCAACGCCGTTATTGGTCACTCCTGACCAGCGTGAGGACTTGTCACGGTATTACCCATGTGTTACACAAACGAAAAAGGCTCAACCGACAAAGTCGATGGAGCCC
>CAYLKA010000130.1:0-3833 GCA_964384125.1 uncultured Gammaproteobacteria bacterium
GGAAGCTCGTTCGCACGCAACTGCTGAGTCTCTTACATGACCATAATGTGGACTTCCTCGTATACCCGACCGCTACGGAAGAAGCAGCGCCAGTTGGCACCGAGCAATCGCATTTCAATTGCATGCTTTCCGCAGCATCGGGCTTGCCAGCGATTTCAGTCCCTGCCGGGTTTGGCGAATCAAAAATGCCCGTTGCGATCGAGCTACTGGCTGAGCCCTGGGCAGAGCAGAAGCTGCTGAATCTCGCCTTTACCATCGAAAAGCTCGTGCCATCTCGCCAATTGCCGCAGCACACTCCGTAGCGGTAAAAGCAAACGGTTCTAGCGGCTAGAGTTGTCCCGACTGTCCGGGTTCGAGCAGATTGTCCGCATCGCGGCCTTTTGCCCAACCGAGCGACGGACTGCTGCGATAGCCGATCAACTGTCGCGCCCGCTTCGACAGCGTGCGGGCCACGCGCTCCGGGACGACGATGTACTGATTCTCCTCCTGACGCATCCAGTCGACAATGTACGAAGTGAAAAATCCGGTTCGATTGGCGGTGCTGGTGCTTTTCGCCGCACCGTGCAGCGTTCGGGACAACCACAGGACGACGGATCCTTTGCTCATAACCGCCCGGGCAATCTCGGAAGGGTGCGCGACGCGCTCCTCGGGCCAGCGGTGGCTACCCGGAACAACCCGGGTCGCGCCGTTCTGCTCGGTGAAATCGGATCCTGCCCACATGGTCGACACGATGAACTCGGGCATGTCCAGCCGTTCGATGTAAGGCTGGTAGATCGCGTTTTCCCGGTGCAGGTACTGATGGTCCTCGCGCCCCGCGCCAATCTCCAGCATCACGGCGGCGCCCACGTTGTAGTGGTGACAATGTGACCGGGTCCTGCCGGAATGCCATACGAGTTGGGTTCCACCATCCGCGATTGGCTCGGCGGTGGCCGGAGATCGGTTGGTCTCCTTCGCTTCTTCGCGCCGCAAGACCATGGGTCGCTCGGGACGCAGAACGTGATCGACGACCTCGAGCACCGTGGGATGCGTGAGCAGTTCCTCGACGAACGTCGGGCTGACGGCGGCAAGGCCGCCGGCTGTTTGGTTACCTTCGGGCCACAGCGCGCTCGAGCCCCGCTCGGCCCCGGCCGCCAAGTCGCTGCGGATCTCCTCGCGAACCAGGTCCATCAGTTCAGGACGTACGAGCGACTCGATGACCGTGCCGCCGCGCGCTACGAGTTCTGTGGCGATGTCCGAAGCCGTGGCGTCCCTGTCGAATCGGCGCATATACTCGGTCATCGTGTCCTCCCGCTCATTCGTCAACTATTCGCTTTCGTGCCCACCAGCAGGCCCCCGTCCACCGGGAGGACTGCGCCGGTCACGTAGGACCCCGCGCGGCTGGCGAGGTAGATGCATGCGGCGCCGATGTCCTCAGGTCTGCCAACCCGACCGGACACTGTGACGGCGCCGATGGCGGCGCGACCCTCCTCGGTTTCGAGATACCGGTCTAACATGCCGGGAAACGGGCCAGGCGCAATCGCGTTGTAGGTGATGTGTCTGCCCCCGTCGCGACCGTGTTTTGCGCCTTCGCGACCGGCAAGCTGGCGTGTCAGGTGGATCAGGCCGGCCTTGCTCAAACCGTACGCCCAGTCATTGTCTCCCGCGATGCGCATCCCGTCGACGGAAACGATGTTGATCACACTGGCGTGGGCGTCTGCCGTACCTGCAATCGTCAGCAGCGGCAAACAGGCTTTGGTCAGCGCAAACGGCGCCCGCAGATTGACCGCAACCATGGTGTCGTAGTCCGCCATGACGAACTCTTCGAACTTGTGGATCAGGTTGCCCAGCGCCGCGTTGTTGACCAGGATGTCGAGACGACCCTCACGCTCCCGAAGTTCGTCGGCCAGACGTGCAATGTCGTCGTCTTTCGCGAGATCGGCCCGCAGAGCGGTGCACTCACCGGGTCCGTACTCAGCAAGTTCGATGGCAGACGACGCAAGGTCACTTCGGGACGCGATGTAGACCCTGGCCCCGCCCGCGACGAAGGCGCCCGCAATCCCTCGCCCGATTCCTCCACCGCCGCCGGTCACGAGAGCCACCTTGCCGGTGACATCGAACAGATTGTCAAAGTTCACGTGTACGCCTCCCCGGCGGCCCGCCATCCGAGTGGCATGACAGTATAGATGGTAGTTTCGACAGCTCTTTAATTGGAGACAATCGCTGTAGAAGATTTTTCATCGATGACTTTCCACACGGCTCGCTTTCAAAGGTTTTTTATAGACCTTTTGAGAAAGGCACGCAAACTGCTTAGTTACGAGCCTTCTAGTCCAATTTCAACAACAAGTACTGTTGTAGTTTTGTCTCTAATTCAATTTCTTTTTCCTGAGAGGCACGGTGGCTTCTAGACGGTCGGTAAAGAGCCTGTAATGCTTGCCCATCAGCTCGGCTGCACGAAGCCTGACGCTATTGGAGGTTTTTCGCCCATTTTTAAAGGCGTCTATAAGGTTTGAAAGACATCCTAGGACATCTTTAGATGATTATATGGTGGAGGCGGCGGGACTCTATAAGGCTTTCTAACATATTGTTTTATATATATTTAATACCAAATAACTCCGACTGATACCCCCAAATGTACCCCCAGAATGGCATGGGAGCCGTTCAATAATGAACGACATCATCTTTTAAACAAAGATAAGATTATTTGATTCATAGGAGAAAACGAGATGAAAGCCATTGATGTATTGGTGATAACAATTATCGCATTATCGACGAATATCTGGCCCGCAGAAGACTGCAAGCCCTCTAAATGGGGAGCAGGTGATGAAATAGGCTCTGCAAATCTCGTAACACCCGAACAGGTGATTATGGCTAGCAAGTTGGTCAAGGAAGGAAAGACTCACCCTCTGGGTGTGGTGATTGAGGCAGAAATGCCAGCTTTTCCGCCTCGGTATACTCGGCTACAGATAGTACAGCCTGGTCAGCAGTTTGGCCTTGATGGCGCGGAGCAATTTGGATGGCAATCAACTTACAACGATGATGTCTTACAGATGTGGCTGGGTACCGGTCCTAAGTTAGATGGCTTGGGCCATATAGGGGAGGCAGGAGAGTTCTATAACTGCAATATGGGAAAGGATTTCTCAGATATCAGTGGTTTGACCAAGCTCGGTATAGAGAAGGTCCCGCCGATGGTTGGCCGAGGTGTCCTGCTGAATATGGCTCAGTTTTACGGTGTGGATTCCATGTCAGCTGGGCAGCCGATTAGTGCCGCGGATATCAAGAGTGCAGCTAAACTTCAGGAAATAGAAATTCGTGAGGGGGATGTCGTTCTGTTTCATACGGGTTGGACGGATGCGAAGTTGAAAACCGAGCCAGACCTTTGGGTTAGCACGGAACCAGGAATTACAAATGGCGCTGCAGTTTATTTAGCCTCTCTGAATCCGATGGCTGTGGGAGCTGATACCTGGGCTGTTGGAGCAATCCCGCCTATCGAGGGGGATAAGGTTTTTTATGATCACATTACATTACTCAAGGAGAATGGTATCTATATGCTTGAGACAATGAATACAGGACATCTAGCCAGAGAGGGCGTAAAGGAATTTATGTTCGTGCTTGGACAAGCCCGTTTAAAAGGAGCCTCGCAGATGATTATCAATCCGGTAGCGCTCTGGTAAATATGTGTAAAGATCAGACCTGAGATCGTCGTTCTCATCTCTAAAAAGGGATGATGCAAACATCATCATTACTGGACAGGACCTTACGGGAAGTCAAAATGGTGGAGGCGGCGTCTACCGAATGGAATATGTAACTAACTGATTATTATAGATTAGTTTCTTGCAGTTAGAATAGTTGCCCCC
>CAYLKA010000131.1:0-3792 GCA_964384125.1 uncultured Gammaproteobacteria bacterium
TCCATCAATCCTCCGTCATCGCATTCAGACGAATCGGGCTCCACGCCATGCCGTCCGGTCCATCGTGATTCATCATGTAGACCTGCCGATTATTCAGCCCGTCTAGCTCGAACATCTGAATGGTGCCCTCCCCCGGGTCACTGGCAAATGCCATGCCGTCGTGTATGAGCACCCCGAAGTTCCCATCCTGAGGCTGGCCGTCTCGAAGCGGCATCTCGGTAATCATCCGCCTAGACTCCACATCGAAAAGCCGCAGATATTGCGGCACGGGTTCCCCGCCTCCACCGCCGTTTGGGACAATAGCGTAGCCGTCCAAACCCATCTCGATCCGGCCGGCGTAAGGTCGCGAGTCAAGTTCGGCGACGACCTCGAGCGACTCGGCATCGATGACAGAAATGGAGCGCTCCTGGCGATTCGCAACCCACACCTCGCTGCCATCGGCTGACACGTCCAGTCCCTCTGCCCCGGGTCCCGTCTCAATAACCACGGGGTCACGGTCCTCGTTGAGAAAAATTACAGATAGCGTTCCTGTGCCGAGCCGGCTGGTCACGTAGGCACGCGAACCGTCCGGGCTCAACCTCACCATGTGACCCTCTCGCCCACCGGTGGGATAGGTGCGGGTCACGCTCATAGTCTCAAGATCCAGGAGCGCCAGCAGATCCGAATCCTGCATCGTGGCAACTGCCCGGCGACCGTCTGGTAGAAAAAGTGCAGTGTGGGGACGAGAATTGGGACCGAGATCTATCCGCCCAACGACAGTGGCGCTCGCAACATCTATCAATACGACGTGTCGGCCGGGCTCACCGTTGGGGCCATACTCACTTGTCAGGACGAGTCGACCGTCCGGTGAGACGGCCACTTCATGCGGAATCATCGGACCCACCGGCACTCGAGCGAGTTCAACACCGGTGGTTAGGTCGATAAACGAGATGCTTCCCCCGGTCCGATTAGAGACGATCAGCGTCCCATCCAATGCCATTGCGCTCGATCCGAGCAGCCCCAGCATCATTACCGTCCAACAAATCCTCGAAGCACGCGCGCTGATCCCTGCTCCTCCATTCTGGGACATCTCATCCCCTCCTAGGTTGTTATGGGGGCCCCTTTGCGAGGGGAATAAACGAATCAGTATGGCCAAAAAACAACCCCATGACCAAGGTCCGAGAACATACGCCTCTTAAATATATGGTGAGGCATATCTCCTTTTCGAGGAGCATACCGACAGCGTTTGCTTGGATTAGCCGATAGAGCGGTCAGTTCAACGTGTTCTTAAGAATCAACACCGGGTCTCCGGTCTCGCTCAGCTGCTCTGCCAGGTCCGGATAGGCAAATAGGCCCACCGACAGGTAACCACCGCCAAGAACGACATCGAAGTCGTCATCGCCGTCCACATCTCCGATATCCATCGTCATCCAACGCCCGTCTGTGAGCTCCTCATTCGTTGACGGGGCGAAATCGAGTGAACCCTGATTCTCCAGATAAGCAAACACCTCGGGTCTGTCTGAGGTGTAGTCCGGGTAAAAAGATATCGCAGCGATATCCAGGTCGTCGTCCCCATCAAAGTCGGCCGCCTTAGCGATGAACGCACCATGCATCGGATAGAAATAAGCCTCCTCGAATCGGAAGCCTCCCTGGTTGAGATAGATCCGAACGCCGTGGTAGTTCTTCAGCGTGTTATAGGGATCTGAGTCAACGTTATCGCCATTGACGACGAGCACATCCATCAATCCATCGTCGTTGAAATCGTGCAGTTCGAGATACGTGTGTCCGTAACCCGCATGCGCCTCGAAAATCGGCTGCTGCGAAAACTCACCGTCACCCTGATTGATCAGGAGATGCAAACCTTCCCGCGAATCGGACATCAGCACCATAACGTCCATTAGTCCATCATCGTTGAAATCGTGTGTCTCGGCTTTGACGGCCCCGGGCAGGGCAAGAAGCACACGCTCCTCCTGTTCGAACACCCCGCCGGGCAGCCCCTGGAACCACGAAACGTTCCCAGTAACAGATCCGAAGCCGCTGACGATTAGGTCCAGTCTCCCATCACCGCTTAGATCCGCGAGCTCGATATCGGCCATGCGAAAAAGATTGGGTACGCCCACCTCCGAGACCGCATCGGAAATGCCTTGGTCCGCCAGCCGCAGTATCGACACGTGGGCGGGGCGCGCGTTGGCTGGCTGCTGGGACATGAGATCCCCGATCGACCCAAGATAGGCCGTATCACCCGCGAAATGAACGTCTACAGGTGTGATGCCAGGCCGAAACTGGCGAGTGGCCACCAACTGACCATCCTCGTTCAATACCGACAAAGCCTGCTGCAGGGTGTCACCGATATAGATCTCCCCCGTCTCCTCTCTGATATGCACCAGAGTCGTGACGGCGGCTGGTTCTGGTTGGTAGCTGGTCCGGAAGATGTCGAACCGGGGCAGCTCCCAGTTTAATGTGGGCTTACCGGTCTGGGGCAGGGCCGTGGCCGGCGCATTGGTAACGTAGTAGTCTCGAAGACTCGCCCAATCCTCCGCATTCAAGAGCGGCGTTTCCGGAAAGACCCCTTCACGCAGGAGCGCTTCGTGTCGGTTAGCCACATTTTCCCGGGCGAACTCTGGTGCGTCGTCGAGAAAGCTAATGTCCTCGATGCCCAACCAATATCCCATGTAACCGAGTACCGCCTCCCAGCTGCGTTTGGGGAGCATGTCCGGTTCGGGTTCCAGGTGGCAACTCGCACAATAGAGCGTCGCGAGCTCCGCGCCTTCCTGGAGCAGCCTATGACGCTGTACCTGGATGACACCTACGGTTGTGGCACCGATGACCACCGCCGCACCGAGGAAAAGATACTTCCACACAGCCTGCCTCGTAATTAAAACGCCTCGTAAACAATTCGCCTATCTACCATGCCCAAGGTCGAGTTCGGATAACGGATCTCTCCCACCGGCATCGTCATGTACATGGCTCTCTGGCGACTTCTTAGGCCGAGACCATACCCGAAATGATACCGAGTTGCCGCATGCCCGCTCCGGTATGATGAGGCCTCCAGGTCGGACGTCTAGGAGACGTCATGAGCCTGCTGCGAGAACTCCCCTGGGCGCAAGCACTGATTTTTTTCTAGCACCCGCACGAATTTCATCGAATATAATCCCGGCCCCTTAAATTCACCCTCGGTACCCGCATGGGCGTTGTCACCCCGAAAAATAAGGAAGTCACCGCATTGGAGGGTATTCACCTCTATCACGGAGGGATGTCAAATTGCTCCATGCGCGTGCGCTTGACACTGGAGGAGAAGGGACTCCCCTGGACAAGCCATCATCTCGACTTGCGCAAAGCCGAAAACATCACGCCCGAGTACTTCGGGATTCATCCGAAGGGGTTGGTTCCGGCGCTGGTACACGACGGGGTCGTCCACATTGAATCGACTGACATCATCGACTATATCGACACAACCTTCGACGAACCGTCTCTCAGGCCAACTGACCAAGCTAGTCAGGAAAAGATGCTGGAGTGGATGCAGCTTGCTGCGCATAACCACATTCATGTGAAGACCTACATGTTTGCACATCAGATCGGGAAGAACATGGCGAAGACGGAGTCCGAATTGGCGCTCTACCGCGAGCTTCAAGACAACGAAGAATTACTCAAATTCCATGAAGAAAACTCTTCCATAGATGGTCTCTCGGAAGAGCGGATCACCAACGGGACCGAAGTATTGCTCAAATGCTTCGCGCGCCTCGACCGGGAACTCGATGAACACAAATGGATCGTCGGCGACTCGTTCTCCCTTGCGGACATCACCTGGATACC
>CAYLKA010000132.1:0-3674 GCA_964384125.1 uncultured Gammaproteobacteria bacterium
ACTCCGATAGCCAGTCCGCAGTATGCGACGGTGTTAAGGATTATATGGCCGACAGCCATCGACCCGTGAACCTAAAGTCTGACTGCAGCATTTGCCCAGACGCTTGGCCGTTACCCCCCGAGCGGTAAAACAAACTGCCATCCTTCATCAAGTCGTCTTGGGATACGACTCCGTGCATCTCCACAACCACACACGACGATGTCCTGTTCCATGCACGCCTTCAGAACCGTTTGGAAAGCGGCGTCAACCTCTGGGTAGATTTCGGCGCCAGGAGGTCCAAGACCAAGATCAATACTCATATCTCCAGGCACCACCATGATTGCGCTTAGTGGAGCTTGAAGAATTTCAGCAATATTTCTGACTGCCTCAGCCGATTCGATTATTGCCACGGCAAAAAGTTCGCCGTCAGGATTCAGTGGCCATACGTCGGCCCGGCGATGGTACTCTCGCGCATTTCCGGAACGCCACAGCCGAATCGCCTGGCCTGGTCCCCAACCGCGCTCCCCTCGTGGCTCTGGGTACACCGCATCTTTCATCGGGGGATAGCGCATCGCACGAACCAAGCGAACCGCTTCTTCCCTGGTGTCAACGTGCGGCAGGATAACGCCGAACGCTCCTAGGTCGAGAACCTGCTTAATGGCCCATCGAAAATCCTCGTCGCCGTCCTGTGGGATCCGCACCAGTGGAGCCAGTGGTAACCGCCCAGTGGCATCTCGGTCTTGGTCCATTTCCGACAAAATTATCTGCAATCGTTCGGCGGAAAACGGTGAGTGTTCCATATCGATGAAACGCCAGTCCTCGCCTGCGATCGCCGGGCGGTCTTCCTCAAGCGCGACAATAACCTTGTTCAAACGCTGCCGCTGTTGCTCAGCATCCTGGCTCGCTTCAAGAAACACTTCAGTACACATCGCACCAAACAAAAATATCGCGGTCACTGTGACGACACATCGAGTTGTACAGGTCCGGGCGGTCTTCCGCATGACACACTCCTTCTCGTTAGGCTTTATTCGCGGTGCGTGCGCCGCAAGTTCATTACAACGATACAGACTAATCCTTCTATCTCAAGAGCGATCGCTGCCCACAGTAACGACAGTCCCATTCACCCAAGATTCGATGGCACCTGGTTGAGGTCAAGTGGGCCTAGAACTCCCTAGTCCAAAAACAGACACTAACAATGCAATACAGTAAGACACCTAGGACACTCTACGCATTACTATTCATCCAAGACTGAGACCCAAAACGATTGGAGCCGAAATGATGCACGGAAGATGTGGACTAAGCGTGCTACTCGTAGTAACTGCTTGCATGATTGTCGACGCCCAAGAGAACCGACGTCCTTTAAGCCCAGAAGGTCGCTCGGCGACTCAAATCGGCGGACAGCATTTTGATGGACGACAAGGATATGTTGGCGGCGAATGGATCGAAATCAGCTACGGTCGACCAATCACTCGTGGGCGCGAGCTGTTCGGCCCAGAAGATTTCGTCGAGTTTCTAAACGACGGCGCTCCTGTTTGGCGAGCCGGGGCAAATGTATCGACTCGACTTTTTAACGACATGCCAATTGAACTCAATGGCACCCGAGTCCCGCCAGGCGAATACACAGTGTTTATTGAGCTCGCTCGCGACGATTGGACTTTCATTCTTTCCAGCTTGCAGGGTCAAACGGATGGCTTCGACGAGGATGATCCTGATTCGGTTTTTGGTGCGTATGGCTATACGCCATCAAGAGACGTTGTCAGAATGTCCATGCAGACCGAAACCCTGGCATACTCCCACGATCAACTTCACTGGCAGTTTCTTGATATCGTCCCGACTGGGGGTAGGCTAGCGATTTTCTGGGAGA
This sequence comes from uncultured Gammaproteobacteria bacterium, assembly GCA_964384125.1. Classification (GTDB taxonomy): domain Bacteria; phylum Pseudomonadota; class Gammaproteobacteria; order Steroidobacterales; family Rariloculaceae; genus UBA6522. Next base: position 1,844 of record CAYLKA010000132.1, read on the forward strand.
ACCAGATCGCCTCCGTGGCATTTCGGGTCTTGGAGTGATGTCGACCAGAAGCGAATCTCTGATTTGTCGCCCTAGGCACAGTGAATCGGGTAATAGTACCAACCATTTCAAATTTCTCCCTAAACAAGAAACTGAAGTTGACGTTCTTCATGGCGGTACCCGTCTCATCCCTGTAACATCAAGAATAATGTCATATGCGCCCGTAGCTCAGCTGGATAGAGCATCGGCCTTCTAAGCCGAGGGTCGCAGGTTCGAATCCTGCCGGGCGTACCATTTTTCAACGACTTACCGGTCCCACTTTTTCGGCGGGTGGCAAGTTGTGCCCAATTAATGTCACCCCTATCGTATCCAACGCTACTGCCTGATCTATGCTGGATACGGTATGATCTTTCATGCTTCGGCCGAAGCCGGACCCCCGCGGGAGCTCGGCCGGTGTCGTCGAGACACAACTTCTCGATCTACCCCAACCGCTCGTGCTCGACTGCGGTAGCCGACTACCATCCGTTCACATCGCCTACGAAACCTACGGCACATTGTCGCCAAAGTGCGACAACGTGATTCTCGTCTGTCATGCGCTAAGTGGTGACGCCCACGCGGCCGGGTATACCCGCGCGCCTACCTCCGAGAGCACGCGAGACGGCTTCCGGGCTGAGGAGCGAGACGGCTCCAAGCGAGGTGGGCTCGGCTGGTGGGACGGCATGATCGGTCCTGGTAAGGCGTTCGACACAGACCGATTCTTCGTCGTCAGCTCCAATCTACTGGGGGGCTGCAGGGGAACGACAGGTCCCTCGTCCTCAAATCCGGCAACCGACCGACCCTATGGTTCAGACTTCCCGGTCATCACAGTAGCCGACATGGTCCGTGCCCAACGAGCGTGGCTGGCAGAGCTCGGCATAAAGCGACTTGCGGCGGTAGCCGGCGGATCGTTGGGCGGTATGCTAGCCCTCGAATGGGCCGTGCTTTATCCCGACGCCGTCGACGCGATCATCCCGATCGCATCGACCCATGCGCTTCACGCGCAAGGACTCGCGTGGAACGCCATCGCCCGTAATGCCATCACCGCAGACCCGAACTGGCAAGGCGGCCACTACTATGGCACCGAGCGTGCACCGAGCGCAGGTATGGGCGTAGCCCGCATGCTTGGTCACATCACCTACTTGTCCGCTGGCGCACTGCAGACCAAGTTCGGGCGCCGTTTACAAGATTCGACAGATATCCAATACCAGCTGACGAAGCCGGAGTTCGAAGTGGAAAGCTATCTGCACCACCAAGCCAACACCTTCGTGCGGCGGTTTGACGCCAATACCTATCTCTACATGTCGCGAGCGCTCTCCTACTTCGACCTTGCCCGTCAGTACGGTGGAGGCCAACTCGACCGTGCGATCCAAAATGTAAGTGCACGAACCCTGCTCATCGCGTTCAGTTCGGACTGGCTCTACCCAGTAACAGGGTCAGAGGAACTGGCAATGGCGTTACAAGCCGCCGGCAAGGAAGTAGAGCTACACGTCATCGACGCACCCTACGGACACGATTGTTTTCTGCTGGAAGAGGCACAACAAACCCCAATGATCCAAGGATTTCTTGAGCGCTAGGAGGCCCACTTCATGGAAGAAGAATCTCGACGGTTAGGGTTCGAGACCCGGCAGGTCCACGCCGGTCAGCGCCCGGACCCCAACACCGGCGCCCGCGCCGTTCCGATCTACCAAACGACGAGCTTCGTGTTCGAGGATTCGGAATCGGCCGCGGCGTACTTCAACCTGCAGGAATACGGGAACACCTACTCCCGCATCATGAATCCGACGGTCGCGGCATTCGAGGAGCGCGTAGCCAA
>CAYLKA010000133.1:0-3645 GCA_964384125.1 uncultured Gammaproteobacteria bacterium
GGCATCTGAACGCGGGCTGGTCGATTCCATGTCCGGCGCATATGAATCACCGTCTGGATCTCCCAGGGGTGGCATAGAAGATGAAGACTGGGGTTGTGTGGCATCGTGAAGATTCTTGTGATCGATCGGTACCCAAGCATAGATATCATCCGGGAATTCGTCAGAACCAGACAGTCCTCGTAATGTCGGGCCGGTGCTTTCGATATTCCTTCCGTACGCTGAGACCGTTATGGATTTAAACCTGTCACGTTTCCTTGGCAAGGAGTGATGAATGCCGTGGAACGCCCCATGCTTTTCTGAGAAACAGCGTTTTCGTCAGTGGTGGTTGTGGTTGCTGGTTCTAATAAGCCCGGTGTTTCTCATCTGGGCCATATTCCAGCAGGTCGTTATGGACGCGCCGTTTGGGAACAACCCGACAAGCGATCTTGTGCTGATCACGTTAGGACTCATATTTGGGATCGGGCTTCCTGGGTTTATCTTTGTCATCAGGCTTGATACGGAGGTGAGTGAATACGGAGTACGTATTCGTTTCGCTCCCTTCCATCGACGGTGGGTTGTGTTTGACTTTGAAGCTATCCAGAAGGCAGAAGCTATTACCTACCGTCCCCTTGCGGACTACGGGGGGTGGGGAATTAGGTATGGCCGAAAGGGTAAGGCTTATAACGTTAGTGGGAATACGGGGGTCTTCCTAACTATGAAGGATGGGACGAATGTTTTGATTGGTTCAACGAATCAAGACGCGTTGTGTTCACGAATACAAGAGAGACTTGTACAGGCTTGAAGCGACGTTTCACGAGGATAGAGAGGGGGTAGGGCGGTTGTTAATGCGGTCCCTATCATTCCCACACTCGCCCACCGGTGCGGTTCTTCAGGATGTAGTCCCAGTTGAGCTGCACGCCTAGCCCGGGGCCGTCGGGAACGTGGACGCATCCATTCTGGTCCACCGCGTCGATGGCGTCCGAGTAGTCGAGGTAACAGATGTCGAAGTTGTCCGTGGCTTTCGGATTCAGCAGACCCAACTCGTAGAAATTAGTGTTGCGGATCGATGCCATCAGGTGCCGGTGCGCTGGACCGGGTGCGTGAATCTCGGCGTCAAGTCCGAAACCCTCCGCCGCGTGGCAGATTTTTATCGCGCCCGTGAGTCCGCCGTCGTAGTAGGCGTCGACTCGAACGAAGTCCGTGCCCCCGGCCACAATGAAGTCCACGTGCTGTTCTAAGCCTCGGACGTGTTCGGTCAGTAGCAGTGGTGTCCTTAGCAGCTCTCGCAACTTCCGATGCGCGAACGCTGAAACGCCGCCATCCTTGAATGGATCCTCATACCAGAAGTACCTCGCCTCATCGAGGGCTCTGCCCACCGCCAGCGTGTCCGCCCAGGTTTCGTATTCGCAGGCCGGGTCGAGCATCAGGTCCATCGTGTCGCCAACGGCCTCACGCACCGCCAGCACGTTCTCAATCTCCTGCGGGATGTCTGGATCGCCCCAGGGGTGGATCTTGAAGGCCGGGTATCCCATCTCCTTACACTGCACGGCGAAATCGGCGAACGCCTGTGGGCTGTCTAGGCCGCCATTTCGGTCGCCGTGGTAAGTGCTGGCGTAGGCGGGTAGAGGATGCGGTGCGCCGCCGAGTAACTCGTACACCGGAGAACCCCGGTACTTCCCCGCAAAATCCCAGAGCGCGATGTCCACCGGTCCGAAGCCCAGTCGATCGTTCTTTCGCAGTGCGCGTTTGACGTCGTTGTAGATCTGCTCGCGGTGTAATGGATTCTTTCCTATCAGATATTCTGCGAACACCTCAAGCTGTGCATACGATTCGGGTATCCCACCCAGAAATTCCCCATTGATACCCGTGCTTGTCTGAACCACGATTGCGTATTGGGTAACTTGTGCCGTATTGCCAGGAACGTAAACCAAATTGAAGCCATTGCGGTCGGTGCCCATGTTCCGGAGTTCTACCGTGAACTTGAAGGTTTCCACCTTTGTAATCCGGGGTTCGTCGCTCACCGCTGCCTCCATAAGATTCAAATGCGATGGGGATGATTGAGCGACATAGCGATATCTGTCAACAGTCACCGTAGCGGGTTGAGGCGATACCGAGTTGGTGCGACTTGATCTTCCAAATAGTGTCTAACGGCAACATTTCGTGAAGCGGAAGACGGGATGCGAATCACATCTAAGCACGGGAGCGAGAAAGCTTAGCCATCCGGATCACGTGTCTGGCGTTGCAACTCAACCACGTCCTCAATCTCGGCCCACCCGCCCGTGGTGATTGATTCCTCGGCCGCTAGTCCGGCCAGATGCTGGCGGGCGATCGTTGCCGGTCCGGTCGTGCTTGGACCGCCTGCTTCGAGTGCGTCCAAGAATGCGCCAACACATTCGTGCATTCCCGGCCAGTAAGCGCGTGGCTCGCGGGCGGCCACGCGCTCGAGGTGCCAATCCGGGCATTGCCGTGTGCGCCAGCGCAGATTGCCCGTGATCAGATTAGCCCGAATGTCCCCGTCATCGCCGATTACCTCAAGCGTCGTCTCCAGTCCGCCGGAACTCCCGAGGTTGACCTGGAACTGGCCCCATAGATCGCCATAATCGAGGTTGGCAAGCGCGAAGGCCTGTGAGCGATTTTCCATGCCCTGCTGTTTCAACACCAGAATTCGTCTGGGGCGTCGGTTCAGGGCTCGATCAAGTGCATCCAGATACCATGGCCCCAGCTGGTGGATTATGCTCAGACTCGATCCCTGAGCGATGTCCCAGCTGCCCCAAAGTCTAATTGCTGCCGTGCGCAATTTGCCGAGCGCTTCGCACGCGATCAGTTCGGCCACGCGGGCCACGATCGGGAGGTAGGAAAGTTCAAGGTCCGCGTGGGTAACCTGGTCAGTGGCCAATAATCGGCGCAGCATCGGTCGAATCCGATCGATTCGGTCGGCCACTGGTGGCTCATAAAGGGTCGGCAACCCGACATCGAGAGCCGCTGTAAGAGCTGCTTCGTGTAGGCCGTCTGGCAGCGCAACAAACACGGCATCAATCATGCTTGACGCAACGAGTGCTTCAAAGTGATCGAAGATCGTCACCCCGGTGCCAAGGTCCCCGGCGATACGCTCGCGCGTTTCTGGGGAGCGGGCCGCCGCAGCTACGACGCGTGCCCGACGGTCTTCCCGCAAGGCCGGCACATAGGCGTTACGCGCCCAATCGCCATAGCCGGCCAGGCCGATGCGCAGATCTTCCATGCAACTATTGTAGTGAAGCCCGAAGATATCGGAGTGTGTTGGACTGCCATGTGCAAGGGGACGAAAGGTGGGGTTCAAACCCGTGATCCTCTCCCTGGCTAGAAGCTGGATCTGAGCACTGTGTTTGCTTCGAGTTGACACTAAGAAAAACGCTCAATTATCGATCGCCTGGTGAAGGGGCAGCATTGTTATTGATGGCCCTGTTTTCTCAGACAGGGTTATGGGTGTTTCAAGGTTGGGTTGAGACGGGTGTTCTCGTCGAAGTTCAGGTTTGGCTGTTCGGTCTGGATCGGGTTCTTGTAGACAATATTCCGGTTGAGGTTGATCTAGATGTGCCTGACTAATCGACGGCTCCTAGCGAGCTGACCAGTCGAGGTTGATTTCAGGCAGCATGGGGTATTCCTCCATGAATCTAAAAAATCGTCCGG
>CAYLKA010000134.1:0-3641 GCA_964384125.1 uncultured Gammaproteobacteria bacterium
ATACCTGGGAGCCGACGGACAGATTCGAACTGTCGACCTGAGCTTTACGAATTCGTCGACACCCATCACAGGCCGTCCCAGTCTGTCCCGTATAACCCCGCCACTTCTGAGGCGTGCGGAAGGCTCGTCCCGTTAGGTCACGGTGCGTACCGGTCTACCCCTACCCGTTCGTTTGCAATGTGGTTTGCAAAACTCGCGAAGGTTTGACCCAGCAACTCCGGTCATATGTATCACTACGAACCGTTCGCGAAAACAGGGTGATCGACCATCTACTATGTCTGCATCGGCAAGCGAAATTGATCATCACAAAGGGAGCAACGAGACTTGATCCGCGGCCGAGTTCTAGATCGGAACACCGGGCACGCGCTGGCAGGTCTTGCGGTCAGCAACGGTGACCGCATCGTTGAGACCGATGCATCCGGCGCCTATGCGATCGACGCGGTGCCGGACAAGCACCAATTCGTGTTCGCCAGCGTGCCAGATGGCTACGACCCGAGCTTCGGATTCTTCCACGCCACCACGGGGTGGGACGAGGACCGTGAAGACGTTGACTTCCTGCTTCTGAGACTCACAGAGTCCGAAACGGATGAACCGATCTTCGCGCAGTTCTCCGACACTCACCTCGGGACCGAACGCAGCGCCAAGATGACCGCAGAACTCATCGCGGCAGATGTGTGTCAACTCGTGGACGAATCGCATCCGGGACTGATTCTGGCCACCGGCGACCTGACGTCGAGAGGCCTCGAGACGCAGTTCATCGACTGGAAGGCGGCCGTTCAATCCGTGGCGGTGCCGCTGATTCCGATGTTCGGCAACCACGACCGCGACTCCAATCGCGCAGAATCGCCCTGCGAAACCCGGCCGACCCGTGGCTTCGAACGGATCTTTGGTCCTACCTACCGCAGCTTCGACTGGGAGGGAATCCACTTCATCCTCTATGTGGGCGACGACCAATTCTTCACGGCCGTGGACCGAATCCGCCGCGATCGCTGGCTCGAGGTCGACCTGGCGCGTCAGTCGCGCGACCGGCCAATCGTGGTCGTTGACCATTTCCCACCGGAAGAAGAACGTTGGGATCTGCTGCGACGCCACAACGTTGGACTAGTCCTGTACGGCCATTGGCATTCCAGTAAGGTTTACGAACGCGACGGGATTTTGGTGGCAACGACGCCATCGTTCTCCTACGGCGCAATCGACGGTCAACCACGCGGTTACCGTCTTGTGCGGCGTACGCACGACCGATGGCGCACCGAGTTGCATTCGTTGGTTGAGCCTGCCGCGGTGGTTCCGCCGAAACAGTCTGCGACCAGCGGAAGGCTGGAGAACGTCTGGGAGGTTGCATTGCCGGTTCCGGCGCATCGCAGCGCGCCCGTGGTGGTGGCGGATCGGCTCCTGATCGGCCTCTCTGACGAGACGGGGGAGCAGCGGGACGGCGTGGTGGCCCTGGACCTTGCGACAGGCTTGAGAAGCTGGTGGCTGGCAACCGACAGCGGCATCAAGAATACAGTGGCCGTGGATGAGTCGGGCGCAATCGGCGCTGCGCTTTCGACTTGTGGCCGGCTCTGTGTGTTCGAGACCGCCACAGGTGAAGTCCATTGGAAGGCCGATCTGCCCGGCTACCCACACGTCCGAGATCTTCGAAGTCCCGTCATTGGTGGAGACACGGTCCTGGTCGGCGATTGGTCGGGTTACACGGCGTTCGACCTCCGGTCTGGCGACCCACGCTGGACCGTCCATCCCGGATTCGAAGGACCTTTCAGGAGCTACGCCAGCCCGGTGCTGGTCGGCGACGTGTGTGTGCTGACGATCCCCAGGCGCGGTCTCCTAGGTGTGTCTTGGGCCACTGGCGAGACGGCCTGGGAAAGATCGATCAGCGGTGACTACTATCAACCTGGGCCGTTTGTCATTGGCGATGCGCTCATAGTCGCCGAGCGAACGGACGGTCTCGTGGCTGTGGCCGCGGCATCCGGTGAGCACCTGTGGCGAATCGATCATGCGGGGCAGGAGTACGTCTCCGGTTTGGCGGCGGCGGAGAACTTGTTCGTCACAACAAGCGATGGCCAAATCCGCGCGCTCGAGGCGGGCACCGGAGTGGAGCGCTGGAGCGTGAAAACCGACCGAGCCTTGCTGGACATGACGATCTTTCGGCGCAGTGTCCCGGGAATCCTCACGAGCCCGCTTCTTTGGATGGATCTCGTGATTGTCGCCGCGCTCGACGGGCACGTGTACGTCTTGGACCGAGCGACCGGTGCGCTCAAGCTGCGCCACGACCTCGGATCCGTCTGTGCCGCGACTCCGGCATTGGTGGACGGGACGATCTGCCTGGGAACCTATGCCGGCCAGTGTCTACGGCTACAGCTCCCTGCGTAGGACCGCTGCCCTTAGGAGACCCGGTGGATGTGGGAGTCGCCCTGGTCGTTGCTCCCCTGATCGCACCAAGGCCGATCCGCATGAACGCTATAGCGTCTCGAAGAAGGTCCCGAGCGCAACAGGCATAGTTATCGTCTGAGCTTTACCCGAAGGTTTGACCCAACAACTCCGGTCGTATGTATCGCTACGAACCGTTCGCGAAGAACAAGCTGGTTGATCATCGACCTGAGTCAAACAAACCGCATCGTTACCATCTGGCCTTACTTGCCGGTGTTCTTTTTCTCTGATGGCAGCTGGAACGTTCGATCACGATCCTGTGGCCAATCTTCCATCACATCAGCAAGATCGACCGGGACCGGTAGGTCATTACTCCACTCCAGGCCCCCAAGGTAAAGCCCCTTGAACGGGCCAGCCCGTCTGCCATTAGTGGAGGATTTCCCAAAGGGGAAAAAGGCATGCGTGATGTACCAGCGATGCCGATCATTCACAACCACGGATGAATGCCATGGTCCAAGCGTACGCCACGGACCAAAGTTGTAGGGATCCGTCCCGATCGCATACTGCATACCCGACAGATACATCACAAACAGGTAAAACTTGCCATCCCGTTTAAAGATTTTCGGAGTCTCAAACCCCCACGGTCCGTGCAACGGATTGGTAATCCATTGATCCGAAATCAAGGGCCCCTGGTCCTCCCAGGTCATCAAGTCCACAGACGTTGCCAGGTTGATCGAGGTGTGGACCTGGTTTTTCGCATCCAGCACCGGCTCAACCAACCGCTGGCCAACGTAATACATCAAGAAACGATCCTCATATCGAATAATCGAGGGATCCTTGATTTCCATCACACCCTCTTCACGCCAACCCGACAATTCCCGACCCGGAATAAAGATCGGCGATCCATCACCAGGGACCTTCTCCCACGTCCACAAATCGTCTGATACCGCGAGCGCGAACCAACGACTGCCTGGAGGTGCAGGCCGACATCCATACACCATGTACCAACGTCCCTCATGCTCAATGATCGAGGCATCACCAATCTCCAACTCATCACAGGACCCCGGCCCACCACTCGCAAGAGCAACCCCGTGAAGATCCCACGTCAGCAGATCGTCCGACGTCGCGTGATTCATCGCGTTTGGTGGCGGCCGATCGGAAACAAACGGCTCACGCATCTTCGGTTGGTAGAAGAGATGCCACGCATCCGGTCCCCGCAGAATAATATGGCCATTCACAAAATGTCCGTCCGGCGCATACACCTCTTTCATGGC
>CAYLKA010000135.1:0-3597 GCA_964384125.1 uncultured Gammaproteobacteria bacterium
GCTATCGCCGCCGTCACGGGAGCGTTGTCTTCCCTGCTTCTGGCCACGGTCACGGTCTCGGGATCGATGACCGTCTTGCTTGCGACGGTCTGGACGGCCTCTTCCTCGGGAGCTACGCCGTCGGGTCTGCTGAGTCGAAGAACGTGCTTGTTTGGGTTTCGGCAGTACCCAACCGAAAAGTTTTCGCCACCACGGCGTTCCCGTGCGCTGAGGTTTCGGCGGCGCTTTTTTCTCCGTGGGCTTGGGTGCTGGCGTCTGGGGTACCACCCTGGATACTGCGGCTTCCTCAGGTTTTGGTCGTTTTTGAGTTTCCTCAAATGCTTTGCCTATGTCCGCCTTGGGCTCTACGAGGTTGTAGCTCGTCGGGGTGTTCTCTGGTAGCTCCAATTCATCATCACGGACCCGCTTGATCGAATAGTTGGGGGTTTCTAGATCCGGGTTGCCAATGAGAACCACGCTGACGTTGTTGCTCTCCTGGATGGCTTGGACCCAATCGCGTTTTTCGTTGAGGACGTAGTTGGTGACGTCGATCGGGAGCTGAACAATGATTTTTGCCGTGCGCTCTTTCCGTGCTTCTTCACCAACCAGGCGAAGAATGGCCAAAGCTAACGATTCGACGCTGCGGACGTGACCGATACCGTTACATCGCTCACATACCGACTGAGTTGATTCGCCTAGGGAGGGCCGCAATCGTTGTCGCGACATCTCCATTAGGCCGAATCTGGAAATTCGTCCGATCTGGATACGAGCGCGATCCTGTCGCACCGCTTCTCGGAGCTTGTTTTCTACTTCTCGCTGGTTTCGTTGTGGGCTCATATCAATGAAGTCGATAACGATTAACCCACCCAGATCACGAATTCGGAGCTGGCGGGCGATCTCCTCGGCGGCCTCGACGTTCGTGTTCAATGCCGTGGATTCGATGTCATCGCCTTTGGTAGCTCTAGCGGAGTTAATGTCGATGGCCGTCAAAGCTTCCGTATGATCGATCACAACGCTGCCCCCTGAGGGGAGGGTTACTGAATGAGAGAAAGCTGACTCGATCTGGCCTTCGATTTGATAGCGCGTAAATAGCGGCACCGTGTCGTCGTCGTAGAACTTAAGCTTGCGGATGTTGAGTGGCATCACGCGTTCCATGAACTCGTGCGCCTCCTGGTAGACGTCCTGGCGGTCGATGAGGATCTCACCGATCTCGTTCGAGAGATGATCCCGGACCGCACGAACAATGGGGCTGCCTTCCTGGTAGAGCAGGAAGGGGCCAGGCTTGCTGACGAGAGCCTGCTTGAGGGCTTCCCATACGTTGAGGAGATAGTCGAGGTCCCAGCGCAATTCCTCCGTGTTTCGGCCGACACCTGCGGTTCGCACGATGCAGCCCATCCCATCTGGCGGATCTAGCTCCTCCAGGGATTGGCGGACGATCTCTCGGTCCTCGCCGGTGATGCGTCGGGATACACCCCCTGCGCGGGGATTGTTCGGCATGAGAACAAGGAATCTTCCAGCGAGGCTGACGAACGTCGTCAGTGCAGCGCCCTTGGTACCGCGTTCCTCCTTCTCCACCTGAACGACGATCTCCTGACCTTCTTTCAGGACGTCTTTGATCTGGACACGCTTACCTTCCTCCGGTTTGCGGACGAAGTATTCGCTGGAGATTTCCTTGAGAGGTAGAAAGCCGTGACGCTCTGCCCCGTATTCGACAAACGCAGCTTCGAGACTGGGTTCGATTCGGGTTAGGCGCCCTTTATAGATATTAGCTTTCCGTTGTTCTCTAGATGGTACCTCAATGTCAAGGTCGTAAAGTTTTTGGCCATCTACCATGGCCACTCGCAACTCTTCTTGTTGAGTTGCATTCACTAGCATTCGTTTCATAATTCCTCGATCCATTGGCGGCGTACCCTAAGGGATCGAGCACCGCGATCTGCGAGGCGGCACAGCAAAGATCGTAATTTTTGGACGGCTGTATCATAAATCTCGCTTGAGGTAACAAACGCTCAATCCGTCGTTTTGTAATTCATCCTTTTCTGAATTGCGGACGGAGAGCTATCGTCTGGTCATAATCGCGGGCTTCCCTCAGTAGGGTCCGCCGACTATTAAAAATTGCACCGACGAGGAACATTTTCCTCGCCCCGTGTCGGAGCCCGTCGCGCGGCCGACGATCTAAATCAACGCCAGCGCCGCTGGGCCTACTCGCGTACTATATCACAGCCCGCAGTTGTCATGACCCGATGGGCTCGATCCTATGCTTAAACCCCAGGCTGATTCCGGAAGTAGTGTGCGCTACGAGGAAGTCGATGCTGAATCGCAGGGACAGCGCTTGGACAACTTCCTGCTGGGCATGCTGAAGGGCGTTCCCCGTAGTCACGTCTATCGACTTATTCGTTCTGGCCAGGTGCGTGTTAACAGCGGTCGTATTAGGGCGAGTTACCGGTTGAAGGAAGGTGATCGGGTCAGAGTCCCACCGGTTGCAACCTATGCATCGTCGCCGGCGCAGATCCCGATGGATCGCGTTCAATGGCTTGCCGATCGCATTCTCTACGAGGATTCGAGAATCCTGGTGCTGGACAAGCCGGCGGGGATGGCCGTGCACGGTGGCAGCGGTGTCTCCGTTGGTTGTATCGAGGCCCTACGGAGTCTGACACCCTCGCTGCGCAAGGCGGACCTCGTCCATCGGCTAGATCGCGGGACCTCAGGTTGTCTGCTGGTAGCAAAGCGGCGCAGCGCGCTTCGACAACTCCATACACTACTGCGAGAGGGCGGCATGAAAAAAAACTATCTCGCGCTGCTCAAGGGGCAATGGCAGAAGGGCGAGATCGAGATTAACTTACCCTTAACCATCGACCGGCGTGGAGGTGAGGGTTACGTTCGGGTAGACCCTGCCGGTAAAGTGGCGCGCACCCGGTTTCGTGCGGTTGATCAATTCGGCTCTAAAGCGACGCTTATGGATGTCATGATCGTTACAGGCCGCACGCATCAGATCAGGGTCCATGCTGCTCACTCCGGACATCCGATCGCGGGAGACGATCGTTACGGGGATGAAGCCTTTAACGTCACCATGGCTTCGCTCGGTTTGCACCGTTTGTTTTTGCATGCGCATGCAGTGGAGTTCGTGTGGCCTGACAGCGAAGAGGTTTTTGCGGTCAGTGCACCGTTACCCGAGGAGTTATCAGCTGTGTCCGATGCACTCAACTGTCAGTCTGTGGCTCGAAGGGGTCAACGGCCAGGTCCCGGAGGGCGCGCGAAAGCCAGATAAGTGGTAGCCCGAGTAGTGCGGTCGGATCCGTCGATTCGATTGAGTCGAATAGTGCGATTCCGAGGCCTTCAGCCTTGAATCCGCCAGCGCAGTCCAACGGTTGCTCGAGCTCGATGTAACGCTCGAGGCAGCGCTCATCGAGTGTAAGAAAGCTGACCCGGGTGTGATCTATGCCTTGCAATCGACGTCCCGAGCGTTGATCGATAACCGTGCAGGCGGTGTGGAAGGAAACGACTTTTCCCTGACATGCTGTGAGCTGGTGTAGGGCAGTGGTTGGAGCTCCAGGCTTTCTGAGTTACGCTCCGTCAAGAGCGGCTGTTTGGTCGGCGCCGATGATGATCGCATCAGTTGAG
>CAYLKA010000136.1:0-3571 GCA_964384125.1 uncultured Gammaproteobacteria bacterium
ATCGAGGCCACACCACGCCGAACAACGCCAACAGCTTGGGTAAACGTGTGGCGCAGGTTACTGCGGAAATTAGGTTGGCAGGAAGCAACTGGGAACCCGGCGGTGCTCAACGCCTGGGAGGCCGCACTCAATGAGTTCACCCAACTTACCCCGATGATGGGCGAAATCTCCCTAGGCGAAGCTCTAGAGGATCTGCAGCGCATCCTTAGACAACCTCGACGATCTGGCCCGATACCTCTCAAGGGTACCTTCCTACTCAACCGCGCCGAGGATGTGGGGCCGGGATACCACGGGATTTGGGTTACGGGTCTGACCGATGCCCATTGGCCCGCCGCACCGCGCCCAAACCCGGTACTGCCACTGAAGCTGCAGCTAGCGCATGGCATGCCGCTCACCACCTCGACGGAAACGTTGGAGCACTCCCAAAAGACGCTGGATCGACTCATCAAGCGATCCCCGGAAGTGGTGTTGAGTTGGCCGACCCAAATGCACGACTATTCTGCGGAACCTAGCCCCCTGATTCTCCCGTATTCGGAAACCACTGAAAACAAACTACTGGGTTCAGTGGATGCCCGTGAGGCCCGGCGCCTCTTTGGATCCAAGCTCCGGCATACCGTTGCCGACCCGGTCCCACCAATGACAGGGAGACGGCTTCACGGCGGGGCGCGAACCTTGGACCTACAGTCAACCTGTCCACTTAAGGCATTTCTGGAAAGCCGATTGGCTGCAAAGCCCTTAGAGACCGTTCGACGCGGCGTCAACGCCCGGCAGCGGGGAATTGCGGCCCATCGGGCCATGGACCTGTTATTTGGGGAATTGCCGACACGGGGCGAACTCGAGCAGTGGCAAACTGCCGAGAAGTCAGAGCGCGTCGAGCGGAGCGTCACCCAAGCGCTCGGGGAAATCTTCGGCGACGCAAGTGGTCCGCTCAGTATCGAGTTTGAACTTGAAGCCCAGCGGCTTAACGCCGTGTTAACCAATTTCCTGGCAGTGGACCTTCAACGCCCGGACTTTGTGGTGCGGGAGCTTGAGGAGCGCCGTGCGGTCTCCCTGGGGGAGTTGGAACTTTGGTGTCGCCTCGATCGCCTAGACGTGATGTCCACCAACGACTCCCCAGAGAAGGTGGCCATTATTGACTACAAAACCGGAAAAAGGGGCACTCCGACGGATTGGCTGAGGGAGAGGCCCCGTGACGTTCAATTGCCCTTGTACACTCTGGCAGTGGGAGACCCCGTGGGCGCGGCCGTCATCGCTCTCTTGCGCCCTGAGGGCGTTCAGTACAAGGGCCTGTCCGAGGATAAAGGCATGTTCCCCGGGCGTGCGACGTCCTTGCCGGAGGGTCGCACCTGGGAAACTCAGGTTGAGGTTTGGCGAGAACAACTGGAAAGCCTCGCCCGTGAGTTCGCTGCTGGTGACTCCCGGGTATTTAAATCCGACCTGGAGCCCGCGGAAGGGCCCTTCGCACCGTTAACCCGAATCTACGAACAGACCGCCCTCGCAACCGGTTTGTTAGAACCATGGGTCCCTGAATGAACGACCAGAAAGCTCGAACCACCGCGAAGGACATCAGTCGTTCTTTCATCGTACAAGCGCCGGCGGGCTCCGGAAAAACCGAGCTACTGATACAGCGTTTCCTGGCGTTGCTCCCATCTGTAGAGGTACCTGAGCAGATTTTTGCAATTACCTTTACTCGAAAAGCCGCCGCGGAGATGCGTGGACGGGTTATCGATGCCCTCAAGGAAGGCGCTGCACACGCTGTTCCGGAGGAAGACTACCATCGCGAGACTTACGAGTTGGCCTTGAAAGCTCTTGCTAAAGACAAAGCAAAGGGCTGGGCCCTTCTAGATCAACCTCAGCGACTCAAGATCGACACACTAGACTCTCTGAACGCTTGGCTAGCGCATCAACTGCCACTGCTGTCTGGCGGCATCGCGGGAGCGTCCATCGTTGAGGATGCCAGCGAACTTTACTCTTTGGCTGCACGGCGACTAGTAGAACAGTTGGGGGAGGGAACGGTCCTTTCCGGTGCCCTGCACAAGCTCCTCAGACAGGGAACGTTCGGCATACAAGGCCTAGAAGAACTCCTATCTGAACTTCTCCCCACGCGTGACCATTGGATGCGCCATCTTTTCGCAGGGGACGCAGATGAGATAGTTCAGCAACTAGAAGATGCCACTCGTCGATTGATTGATAGCGAACTAGCCGTACTGTGCTCAAAACTCCCAACCCAGCATTCAAACGAGCTTGCCGCTTTACTCCAACATGCCTCTCAAAATGCCACCCGAACGGTTAGCCTTGAGCGTTTCGCACCCTGGCAGGAACTAGAACAACTACCGCCACCGGATAGCCACCACCTCGCGGCGTGGAGGTCGATCAGTGAACTGCTCCTGACTCAACGAGGCGGTTGGCGGAAGCAACTTGGCACTATTGGTTTCTCGACGGACTACGCTGGTCAACGCCGCCGGCTTATCCAACTCATCGAAAATTTGTCCGACAAAGAGGATCTCCGACTCGCACTCTTTGAGGTTCAGAGATTACCGGACCCGGTATTAGCGGACACCCACAAAGACTTGCTCAGGGCGCTTCGGCAGCTGTTGCCGAATCTGGTGGGTGAATTAAAGTTACTGTTCGAGGAGCGTAACACCGTCGACTTCATCGAGCTCGCTCTAGCAGCTCAAACCGCGTTGGGTGATGCGGATGCTCCGTCAGAATTGTTATTGGCAATGGATCGCCGACTGCAACACGTACTTGTCGACGAGTTCCAGGACACCTCTTACACGCAACTGAAACTCCTAGAGTTACTCACCGCTGGGTGGGAACAGAGCGATGGTAGGACTCTGTTTCTCGTCGGAGATCCGATGCAGTCGATCTATCGTTTCCGCAACGCGGACATGTCTTTATTCCTGAATACAAAGCTTCGAGGGATTGGCGAAATTCGTTGTGAGCCCTTGACCCTCGAACGCAATTTTCGCAGTCGACCGAACATCATTAAATGGATCAATAAGACTTTTTCTCAAGTCTTCCCACAGCAGGACGATCCCAAGAGCGGCGAAGCCAAATTCAATCCTTGCAAATGGACCCGCAAACATTCGAATGATGAAGGGGTAGAGGTTCATGCGCTCCGTGGCTCGGACCCGACAGCTGAGGTCAAGCGGGTGGCCGATATCCTTATCAAGGAACGGGCCAATTCACCTACCCGCTCCATTGCTATTCTCGTGCAGAGTCGTTCCCATCTAAATGGCCTTACAGAACAACTCCGGCCCCTCGACCTACCTATCCGCGCCATAGAAATCACGGCACCCAACCAGCATCAGGTGGTTCAAGACCTAATCGGCCTAACCCGAGCCCTCACACATCGGGGGGATCGGATTGCATGGCTGGGAGTTCTGCGCGCCCCCTGGTGCGGACTGAGTTGGCAGGACCTTCATTCGCTTTGCGCTGACGATCGCCAAAGTCCTATTTGGGCACTGATGAATGACGACCAACGGGTGGGGCGTCTGAGTAGAGAAGGGCGCGAGAGATTAATTAGCGTTCGCGGGGTACTGCAGTTGGCTTTTCAAACCCGTTCAGA
>CAYLKA010000137.1:0-3569 GCA_964384125.1 uncultured Gammaproteobacteria bacterium
ACGTCAGAGATGTCGCGCCGGAGATGTTGGGTACGCGAGGTCGATCCGGCAAGAAAGGGGGCCGAGGTCGGCCTCGGGCGGTGGCGGTCGCCGGGCAAGGTGACCCAGCACGCTGTCCGGTGGTCTTTCCGGATGTGCCGTTGCCGGAGAAGGTGATGGCGGCATCGGTGGATCTCGATGGTGTGACTACGACGGTGGTGACGTATCACGCTCCGACCGGGGTGCAGCACAAGTTGAAGAAGCCTGACCAGGCAGTGCGTCTAGCTCAGTGGTTAGCGTCGGTGGAGGGTCCGGTGGTTCTAGGTGGGGACTTCAACACCCCGAAACTCGACCCGCCCGACCAGCGCGACATTCGAACCCACTGGCACACGGGTGACAAGAAACTGAAAGGTCTTCCCGGTGACGACCTATTGGTCGGCCCCGAACCAATCCACGGGTTGCGAGATGTACTGCGCCTCTACCTCGCCGACCGCCCCGATGAGTTGGACGTGATCCGAGCCGACCGCCCTGATGGTCCGTTGACGACTTCGTACTGCACAGATAGAGCGGGCAAACGGAACTATCGCTATGACGCGATCTGGGTGAGTTCGCACTTCACGGTGGCATCGGTCGAGTACGTGTATGACGAGGCCATCGAGGCGGGCACCGATCATGGGCTTGTTCTGGCAGGGCTGGTGGTCGGCCCGTAGCGTGGATATCGAAGCAGGTTTCATCAAGCCGGAAGATCAGCCGTCTCCAGAAGCGAGGAACGAGATGACGAGAGGCACCGTGGGGGAAAGGTTCACAACCGCTGTTGGTTTTGCACGCGAGGCACATCACGGTGATGTTCGCAAGAAAACCTCGATTCCATATTTGAGTCACCTCCTAGCGGTGTCATCTCTGGCGATCGAAGACGCTGCCGAGGATCTCCTGCTGACAGAACACCTGGAGGACATTGCGATCGCTGCTGTACTCCACGACGTAGTTGAAGACACGGTCGACAAAGAATCACCGGTCACTGTTGAAGACGTGAGGAAACATTTTGGCGATGTGGTGGCCCAGATCGTGGAGGGCTGCACTGACGCCCAGACATACCCGAAGCCTGAATGGAGGCCTCGGAAGGAGGTCTACATCGAGCACCTGAAAGTCGCCGATCAGAGCGTCTTATGCGTCGCTCTAGCCGACAAGAGACATAACGCCAGGTGCATCGTCAACGATGCGACCCGGCTTGGACCGGAGTTCTGGGGGCGGTTCAATGCTGGTCCTGGGGAACAGATTTGGTACTACTCCGCGGTCACCGAGGTTCTCCTCGAGCGCCGTCCTGGTGCCGCGGCAGAGGAGTTGCGTCGCACCGTCGAACAGCTATGCGACCTAGCTGAGAGGGCTTCGACCCGGAAACCGCTGGAGTGATCCCCGAGGACTAGGGGGACGGCCCTTGTCTGGACAGCCCGCATTTGGACGCCTGTACGTATCTACACCTAGGGCGTCAGAGACACCCCCCTCCCCTGAGGGGGCGGGACCGATAGTTCAGGAGTTGACGACGTCTGTCACCGTTCCGGCTTCTTCGCCGCCGACCACGACGAGGCGCAGTCGGTGCAAGGCGAGGTCCATGGTCATGACGACCGGTTCTCCCTCCACGGCGAAGATCACCTTGGTTGACCAGCCGGCGTCGTGCGCCATCTCTTCGGCGTCACGCCACGGCAGGCCGATCAGGAGGTCGGTGCGTATCCACTCCCGGCGTTCGGCGCCAGTCTTGAACTCTTCGAGGAGATCCATGTCCGGGCTGCGCAGCCCGGAGGGCGACGCCAAGGTTGTCGGTGTCTGATGCGTGCCCATAAGACCGGTGCTGCCTGCGACCTGTCCCTTTAACGCGTCAAGTTCCGCGCGGGTTTGTGCAAGTTCCGCGCGGGTTTGTGCAAGTTCCGCGCGGACCTGAGCAAGTTCCTCGGCGATAGTGGGTTCTGGAGCCGTAGTTGTGGGAGCCCCATTGGTGGTCGGTGCCGTAGTGGTGGTGGCGACCTGTTCCTTTAACGCGTCAAGTTCCGCGCGAACTTGAGCAAGTTCTTCAGAATCACTGCTTCCGCCACAGCCGGCGGCAAACAGGGCCAGAGCAACCACACCCGTCAGGACCTTCTTCACGGTCTCAGTCTGTCACCCCTCCCCTGAGGGGGGTCGGGGGTTCGAATCCCTCACGGCCCACCGCGGTGACCAGCGCATTTACGTTTTCTGGTCGTTTGTTGTGCTGTTGGTGCTCGCCAGTTGCTCGCCAGTTGGCCCTTGGTGGCTGACTAGAGAGGCGATCCGCCACGCCGACCGAATCCTGGGCCGAGGGTGCACAGTAGTTGGACTTGGTTGATCATTGGGTGCCTAGCAGTCGGCCGAGTAGAACTCTGAGAAGATGGTGGACTGAACAAGTTGGTCGAGTCTCTGGCGGTGTTCGTCTGAGATTTCCCGATATTCGGACTGGTAGGACATCCGTGGTGTCATCACTCCGTCGACGACGAGAGCCGCCCAGCGTTCTTCAAAGGCCGAGTAGGTGGCGATGGCCTCGGCGACACTGGCTGTCATTTCTGAAAACCCAAAGAAGTTGAAGCATTGTTCCAACTGAACGGACTTGTCGGTGAAGTAGGTCTCGGCGGGGACAATCTCGATGTCCGGTCCAGATGCAGTTTCCAGATCGTGCGCGAAATCCGTGAGGTAATCAAGCGCGAGTTCTGCTGCGTTTGACCCTGGGAACTGTATAGAGAGGTAGACCGAGTGTGACCGGAATTGGTCGTAGGGGTTGCGGAGGCGCACGAACGCCCTGCCCAAACTTCGGGTGGAGATCATCCGCGGAAGGTGCGTCGTGTGGAATGTCGCCCTTCGTAGTTCCAGTGACCTGGCGTCGTAGGGTGCTGCGACCATCCAACTTCGACTGTCATCTTGGAATCGAGATCGAGAAGATCTTGCGAACTCGATGAGGTCAGGAGTCCATCGATACTTCAAGTTGGCCTTGATCGCATATGCGAGGGAGAGCGTCATGTTGAACGAAGTGGATGAACCCCTGCGCATCTGCACCAATAGCCGGAAGTCGCGTGGAAGCAGGATCGCTGGGAATCGATTCTTCAGGAGGTGTCGGAAGATCGCGCCCTGAACGCGCTCCCGTGATGGAAGTGAAATCGGCATGCCTGCTCCTTGAGTACCTTCGATTCCTTGAGTACCTTCGATCGCGGCTTGAATCGATGTCAAGTCCATCCTCGTACCAGAATGCCGTGGTCGCGATAGGAGAGTCGGTGGCAGGTGGTCTGGATTTCGCCAAAATATCCGAGCAGTCTGCTAGTTGCCTCCATCGGACGTATGAGTTCTCTGGAGATAGACGTATTGTGACGGTCGGCCATCTAGGAGCGGCGGGGGGGTAATCGACCCTGGTGGGTTATGCACCGACGCGCAGGGGGTCGGGGGTTCGAATCCCTCACGGCCCACTACGGTGCCCAGCCCAGCAATGGCGGTCAAGTTGTGGATCGAATCAGCAGGCTTACTGCACCTAGCGCAGCTACCGCGTAGACCAGTTGGGATATCCCCCTTCGGTCCACGATATGACGGACAGGCCC
>CAYLKA010000138.1:0-3546 GCA_964384125.1 uncultured Gammaproteobacteria bacterium
TTTGAATTTCCTATACTTATCAGGAATGGCCCTATGTTGACCGCAAGTTAGCGCCGCACCCTCGGGTCAAGCGGTGGCAGCGCATGCCGAGTGAATCCAAACCGCGATGAACAAACTCCTCTTCATCGACGATGCCCAAATCAGCTCGATGAGGGACGTCGAGCGCCGCATCCATCCCGCCCGCAAGTACGATGGGAACCCGGTTGTCACCTCCGACCGCGACTGGGAGGGGCTCGAGACAACCCTGGGTACCGTCCGCAAGGAGGGCCAGCGGTACCGGATGTGGTACCAGTCCTACGCCTCCGCTCCGGACCCTGACGGGATCGACTCCTTCATCCGTTCCCTCCATCTCTACGCCGAAAGCGACGACGGTCTTGCCTGGTCCAAGCCCGCGCTCGACATGACGGAAGACTCGACCGGCTCGGTGGCGAACAACATCGCCTTCGCCAGACCGGCGTTCAGCAGAGACCTCAGCCCGTCCGTGCTTCACAGCCCTCACGCGTCTGACGGCCACACCTACACCATGCTCTCGTATGGTGTAGGATACGACCTGCCCTACGACGGCCACTTCGTCGCCTACTCCGACGACGGGCTGCGGTGGCGTCACGGTCCGCAGACACCGGTCATCCCCGGTTTTGGTGAGCACGGGTGCTTCATCTACGACGAGGTCGACGAGACCTTTCGCGGAATCGTCCCCTGGGATGCATCCGATACGCACTTGTTCTCGACGAAGAGCGCGGATGCGCTCGAGTGGTCGCTCCCCCGCCCTGTGCTGACGCCCGACGAGGCGGATACGGAGTGGACCGGCGGCGATTCCGAAAAGAGGACCCGCTTCCCTGCCATGCCGATCGCCCGATATGGCCCCGTACTGCTGGGCTTTCTCCAGGTGCTCCGCGGTCGCGACCTAGGCGATGGATTCGACGGCGAGATGGACGTCCAGCTCGTGTCCAGCCGAGACGGCACAACCTGGCATCGCGTGGGAGACCGGCGCCCCATCATCGAGCGAGGCGACAACGCATCGTGGGACAGTGGACTCGTGTGGATGGGTAACGCGCTGATCGAAGACGAAGACAGGGTCGTTGCCTACTACAATGGCTGTCAGAGGACGCCCGGCGCCTTGGCGCGAAGCAAGTGGTCGAAGAGTATCGGCACAGCATCCTGGCCGCACGACCGGCTCGTCGGACTGGCTGCCCGCGACGGCGTCGTCGAGACCGTGGCGACGGCTGCCGCAGGCCGGCTGCACATCAATGCCGAGGCCTCAGGAGGGCGTGTGACTGCGGCGCTGCTCGACGAAGACGGGTCAGCCCTGGAAGGCTTCTCAACCGCAGACTGCAACGCGCTCACAAACAGTGACGCCCTCGACCATACCGTCGAATGGAAGGGCGACCTCTCGTCACTCGCAGATCGAACGGTACGCATTCACCTGACGCTGGTAGATGCCGAGCTTTTCTCCCTGTGGTGGAGCGATGACCGATAGAGTCCTCTTCATCGACGACGCTCAGGTCCAGTCGATGGAGGGCCTGCAGCGCCGTATCCACCCGGGTGAGAAGTTGGAGGGCAACCCGGTCCTGAGGTGCGACCGCGCGTGGGAATCAGGCCAGGCCATGCTCGGTACGGTGATGAAGGAGGAAGGCGTCTACCGCATGTGGTACGGATCGGGCGTCGGGCAGCACGGCGACAACAAGGGCCGCCTGTGGCATATGTATGCCGAAAGCGACGACGGCATCGAGTGGCGCTTGCCGTCCCTGGGTCAGTTCATCGACCCTCAAGGATCAACGAGCAACAACGTCTTCCTCGATCCTGAGAGCCGCCCCCACCAGTACTCGAACGTCATGCGCACCCCCCACATGGGGCCGGGCCGGCGCTATACGCTGGTGTCGTTCAGCGGGCCCGGCCACCACGTCCGCTTTTCCGACGACGGGCTGAAGTGGACGGAATGGTCTTCGGAGCCGGTGATTCCCCGCTTCGGCGATGTCGGATTCTACACCTACGACGAGCGCGACCAGCTCTTTCGCGGCATGGTCAAGCGATACCTCGAAGTCCGGGGCCGTCGACGTCGCATTCAGAACAGGACCGTGAGCGCGGATGCGTACGACTGGACGCTGCCACTCCCAGCCGTGGTCCCCGACGAAATCGACGACGCGTGGACCCACGGTGATCTGGACAAGGCCTCAGAGATCTACGGCATCCCCATATTCAGGTATGGCTCCCTGCTCCTCGGCTTTGTGGACATCCTGCGCACGACCGATGCCATGGGCACGCTCGGGATGAACAACCAGGGCGTCGTGGACGTCCAGCTCATCAGCAGCCGGGACGGTCAGACCTGGGAGCGGGTCGGAGACCGCAGCCGCATTCTCGAGATGGGCAGGCGCGGCGAGTGGGACGGCGGCTTCATTCGCTCGGCTAAAACCTTCGTCGAGGACGGCGACGAGCTCAGGCTTTACTACTTCGCCATGGACCATCCTCACGGCGCACAGAAGAAGGGCGACTGGAAGCGGGCCGTCGGTCTGGCGCGTTGGCAAAAGGATCGATTGGTCGGGCTTCGAGCCGCTGACGAGGAAGGCGAGCTCGTCACCGTGCCAGTACCCGCCGGCAAACAGCTCCACGTCAACGCCGACACATCAAGGGGTCAGATCACCGCCGAGCTGCTGGATGAGGCGGGAACGGTGGTACCGGGGTTCGAGCGCGACGCGTGCCTTCCGTTCGACGGTGACGCGCTCGATCACACCATCACGTGGCGACGTCTTGCTTCGAAGGACAACCACGACGAGAACCTGAGCGTGCGGTTGTACCTGCGAAACGCCGAAGTCTTCTCGCTTTGGTTCTCGTAGCGCAACCGAGGAGACCGGCCATCGATCGGAAGTTCTCGAGTAGGAGAGCGGACATGAGCGAAGCGTTCTTTGAAAAGGTCGATGTGTTCCTGCCAGGGCAGGGCGAAACATTGGCCCAGGCCCCGGCCTATCATTGGGAGCGGACAGAGCATGCCACCGGCCACATCTACTACAGCACCCGAGAGCCGAAATCCGTGCTCATCCATCTGAAGGGAATCAGCAGAGAGGAAAGGGACGCCCTCGCAAGCCCGGCCATGGGTATGGGGCCCGGGTCGGTCCTTCTTGGCCTCGCTGGGATGAGTCAGGCTGCGATAACCGCTGGTGATAAAAAGCGGGCCCATCTCGTCCCGCAGATCCTGAAGCTTGTCCATGAACTCGGGCCTCATAATGCAGGCCCCCGAATGACTACAGGCGAACTCGACAAACCGAAAGTTGGGCCAGCGGTCCTGGGGCTAGGTGTCAGCGGTGTATTCCATCGGCCAATACATTCTCAGTCTAAACGGCGGGGGATACCCAGGGCGGGCTCCCCCAGCCGAACCGGGCACCCCTGCCCGAGGAGGACAAAAGCACGTTTAAACATGCCTTCGGCATAAAAATAAGCGCGTAAATAACTCGGCCGCAAGGACTTTCAGGGCTTTGAGTACACCGTACAAGACAAACACATTCCATGCACCATAATTCCTACCCAGTATTTCAGGGTAAAATCAGGGACCTA
>CAYLKA010000139.1:0-3463 GCA_964384125.1 uncultured Gammaproteobacteria bacterium
CAACAATCCGCCACGCACGCTGCCTGCGGGGAGCGTGACGCGTCTGAAGTTGTCTCCATACACATTCGGGATGCCATAGTGCTTCGCGAGGCTCTCGTTCAAGAACGTGTAGTTTGCGGTTAAAGCGTCAAGAACGCTCCGGTCCTCCCGTATGATGCTTTCGAAGAACAGCTCCGTCTCTCGTTTCATGGCTTTCCGCAAGCCATCGTTGAAATCAGGATAGGTGTACAGATCTGGCGTCAAGGCGGGGACGTTACGCAAATACAGCCACTGGCCAACGAAGTTGTCGACCAGTGCCCGCGAGCGGTTGTCGGCTAGCATGCGCCGAACTTGTGTCTCGAGTACGGCCGGGTCCTTGAGTCTGCCCTGGGTCGCGAGTTCGAGTAGCTCGTCGTCGGGGATGCTGCTCCACAGGAAGATCGATAGACGCGATGCTAGCGCGAGGGCGCTGACTGGGTAGTAGGTGTTTGCCCCGTCTAGGGGTGCATCAGCCTCCGTGCGGAAGAGAAACTCCGGGCTCACAAGCAGGCGTCGAATCGCGAGTTCAATACCTGCCTCGAACCCGCCTTCTGCCCGACCCTGGTCGTAAAATCTGAGTGGTCCCTCTAGGTCTGTCGCAGTGACTGGTCTCCGATAGGCACGTCGAGTCAATGTCGAAATGATCGTCCGTGCACACGCGCGGTCTTCGGAAGGATTTGCCGGATGACATGTAAAGATGTGTCGACGGCTCGGCGTGTCACCTGGTCCTTCGACCTCAAAGGGGCCAGTGATGTCGACCCGACTGAGATATGCGCCCTTGCGGGATCCCGGGAGTGAGCCTGCCCCGCTAGGGTAGGGATGCAAGTACGGTTGCTTGAGACTCTCGAGCAACGCGGGCACCCTGTTGATAAACGCTACCGATATGTCTTGTGGCCCAGCCTTAGCCTTAAAGCGAACTTCCCAATCCGCGTCTACATCGCTTCGGTCCTCGCGTTGATATCTGCGAGACCGTGGTGGTGGCGGTGGCGCGTCCCGTGGCTGGCGTGGGTCACGTACTTGAGACGCAAGAGCTCCCCGCTCCGTCGCAGGCAGAGTAAACACCTCCAGCCGCTTGCCATCTAGCGCGACCTCAAGCTGCTGTCCCACATCGTAAAGGGGTACATCAATTCCGCCGGCCCCTACGGCTTCACGCGCGAGACGCACGCGGATGGTGTACTCGCCGTCGGCAGGAAAGTTGTAACGGATCAGCGTGCCTCCACGCGTGCCTAATGGCAGACCGTCGATCTGGTCGTCTTGGGGCAAGTCGGCTGCTACGCGAAAGACATCAAAATTCGGAGTCGATGGAGGAGTGCCGACGGCGGTACGACTGATGTTCTTTGCCGCGGTGAGATAGCGCTCCATCAATGTAGGCGGGACCTGGAGGACGCCCGCTATGTTGTCAAAGCCATAACTGGAGCCATCAACCGGAAGCAACGATGCAACGTCTATATCAAGGTTGAGAAGGTCGCGAACGGCGTTGCGGTACTCAGCCCGGTTGAGACGGTGAAACGTTTCCGTTCGGCCCGGATTGGGATTGGCGGTCGCTGCGCGGTCAAGCTGCGTCTCAAGCCACGTGACAAAGCTGTCAGTTGTTGTTCTGTCAGGATGGAGCGGCGCTCCCGGTGGGGGCATGAGCCCGCCGTGAAGCTTTCGGACCACCTTCTCCCATGTTTCCGCATCGGCGGCGACGTTCGTAACGTCCACCGCGTCAAGGGTGAGGTCGCCCGAGCGTGTCTGCTGGTTATGGCAGGTCACGCAGTACTGCGTGACAAAGGCTTGTTGGTCAGGAACCGGTGGTGAGGTTCCTGATGATTGCAGCGGCTGTGCATGGACGCCGGTAACTCCAGCCACTACAACCAGATACCCAATAATCGACAGAGTCCTAGATGTCATATAGGTCCTCAGATACACCTTGCTCCAAAAGATGTGAAGTATACACCGAACACGGTCAAGAGGCCTTTATTGCATTTCGAGTGGTGCCGGGGTAAGACGAGGACCGAAAAGCGCATGTTTGGCCTCGGAATCATTGGGCACGCCGCCCTCGCTGTGGTTCCGATGTCCGAGATTGCTGGGTGGCGGCGCACTGTCGCGTAACGTCTCTTCCAACTGAAGGCCTTTGTGTTGTCGGATTCAGCGTCCGACTATTGCTTAATCCTCGCCTTCGGCCGTGACCGGATCGATCATTTTCCGTACTGGCGTCACGATCGATGCGGGAAAGCCACTGCGCTCAGAGTGTTCTGTGATCAATGAAGTGTCGTCGGCGATGTAGATACAGAACGTCTTGTTGCCGGTGACGTAGGAGTGCTCCCACTGGATGTTCTTTTTTTCCGCTTTCATGGCGGCGAGTATTTCGTTCGACTTGGCGGCCGCATCACGCAGTGCAGCGCGCTCGGCTGAGCCGATCTCAGGAATGTCACGTTCGATGACGAATCTAGGCATGTATTTCCCCCGTTGTTGGTCAGGCGACGATATCGATTAAAGTTCAGTCCCGTATTATTGCAGATCGCCCCGCACCGACGTGACGCGTTGGGTGTTAAAACCGAGCCAGTGCATCCGCCCGCGGTAGCGGGCGTGCTCGACCTTGATGCACCGGTCCATGATCACCGAGAGCCCGCCGTCCTCCGCAATTTGTGCCCCTTCCTCGCTGATTACCGTGAACTGACACCAGAGAGTCTTTGCGCCAATGGCCACCGCTTCCTTGGCAATCGCCGGGAGTGCGTCTGGCGCGCGAAAAACATTAACGATGTCGACTGGGCTCTCTACCTCGGACACGCTACTGTAGCTCGTCTGTCCCAGGACCTCCTTCTCGCGTGGGTTGACCGGTATCACGCGGTAGCCATGACGTCTGAGGTAGAAACCGACAAAATGGCTCGCTCGTAGCTCATTCGCCGACAGGCCCACCACAGCAATTGTCTTCGCGCTGTCGAGGACGTGCCGAATAGTTGCGGGATGCTGATAGCGACTCAGATCGAACATGCCGCCTCCTTCGATCCCGCGGTTCCGGTGGTCTGCCGGAAACCCTGTTCAAGGTCCCAGATAAGATCGTCGAGATCTTCGAGGCCGACCGAGAGCCGGATGGTGCCAGGGCCGACGCCGGCCGCCCGCAGCTCGTCGTCATCGAGCTGCCGGTGGGTGGTACTCGCCGGATGAATGATAAGACTCTTTGCATCGCCGACGTTGGCCAGATGGGACCATAGGCTGACACCTTCAATGAAGTGTTTTCCCGCCTCGCGGCCCCCGCGGCAGTCGAACGAGAAGACCGCGCCCGCTCCGTCTGGCAGATACTTTTCAACCAGTGCGCCGTAGCGACTCGTCGGTAGGCCGGGGTAGGTGACGTTCGAGGCCAGCTCGTGCGACTCAAGATAGCGAGCGACCGCGGCGGCGTTCTCGACGTGCCGAGCCATCCGCAACGACAGGGTTTCGAGTCCCTGCAGAAACAGAAACG
>CAYLKA010000140.1:0-3461 GCA_964384125.1 uncultured Gammaproteobacteria bacterium
CGTGTAATTAGTGCCCTGAGTGCGCTAGAACGGCACACGACCGATCCACCGCTAAAGGAGGACCAAAGGTGAAAGATCCCGTCCGAGTTGCAGTCACCGGAGCAGCAGGCCAAATCGGCTATTCACTGCTCTTTCGAATCGCGTCAGGCAGCATGCTCGGCTCCGACCAACCTGTCATTCTGCAAATGCTCGAAATTGAACCGGCGCTAGGAGCCCTCGCTGGCGTCAAAATGGAACTAGATGACTGCGCTTTTCCGCTTCTGGCGGCGACAGTGGAAACCTCAGACGCTAACGAAGCCTTTAACGGAGCGGATTACGCTCTCCTTGTCGGTTCGATGCCGCGCAAAGCAGGCATGGAACGAAGTGATTTGCTGGAGGCCAACGGCGGGATTTTCACGGGTCAAGGAAAAGCTCTCAGCGAAACCGCAAACAGTTCGGTCAAAGTACTCGTCGTTGGAAACCCTGCGAACACCAATTGTCTTATCGCGATGAACAACGCCCCGAACATCGCTGACGAACAGTTCACAGCGATGACACGGTTAGATCACAACCGAGCAATCGCCCAACTGGCTGAGAAAACGGGAGCCTCAGTCAACGACATCACCAAAATGACAATCTGGGGTAACCACTCAGCTACTCAATACCCCGATCTCTTTCACTGCGAGGTCAGCGGACAAAACGCAGCGGAGATGGTTAACGACCAACAGTGGCTCGAAAGCGACTTCATACCAACCGTTCAACAACGAGGTGCGGCGATCATTGATGCTCGTGGAGCAAGCTCGGCTGCGTCTGCTGCGTCGGCGGCTGTTGACCACATGCGCAACTGGGCAGGTAGCACCAATGAGGGCGACTGGGTGTCGATGGCGATTGCATCAACCGGTGATTACGGCGCCCCTGAGGGCATCATCACTTCGTTTCCCTGCACCACTCAAAATGGTCAATATGAAGTCGTTACAGGCCTAGAACTAGATGCCTTTAGCCGCGAGAAAATTGAGGCATCTTGGGCTGAGCTCGTAGAAGAGCGAGATGCCGTCGCCGATATGGGTCTTCTGGGCTAAGACTTCCCCTACGCCGCAGCTCGGGTGCGTCGAAGTACAGGGTCAGCGACGGCAAGCAGCTTGTCAGCAACAGTCATGATTCGGCCAGCAACCCCAGGGGTATCGCTATCAATGAGATTTCCCATGACCTGCAACGTAATTTGAGCAATAGCGTCTGTTCCTACAGCGAGGCGCAGTCCGTTGCGAAGAATTGTCTGATGACCGATCAGAAACGAGAAACGCCGGCCGGTCCGTAGAAACCCGTCGAACCGTTCAGCGACAGCGCGATCATATTGTTCGGGAGCGGTAACGGGGTCTGTATCGAAAAGATCGGCGATCAGCATCCCAGTTTCCAGGCCGTAGTCGATCCCTTCTCCGTTCATAGGATTGACTAACCCCGCAGCGTCCCCCACGGCTACCCATCCAGGCCCATGGCGTTTTTGTGCGCTCATTGGTAGACGCCACGCTCGCGGACGTTCCAGATAGGGACCCAGACTCCAAGAATCGCGCATCTGATCCCTATAGGCATCGCACAACTTGTTGAGGTTCAAGGATTTGAACCCCTTCATAGTGCTAAGAGCGCCGCACCCAATGTTCACAGTTCCATCGCCAGCTGGGAACAACCAGCCGTAACCAGGAACGGCAACACCGTTTTCGTCTTGCAGAGTTAGACAGGCCTCAATGTGGGTGTCGGTGTGACGCGGAGTTTCGGCGTACGTGCGAATCGCGAGACCGAACGGTTCTTTGGGATCTCGCTCTGCACCAAGAACACGCGCTGCTTTCCCCTGCGCGCCAGCGGCTAAAACGACCAAGTCGGCTGTCCAAGTCCCGGTTGGCGTGAGTACTCCGATGCAGCGACCTTCGGCATCAAGTTCGGGAAGGACCTCAGTGTTATAGATCATTTCGGCACCAGCCGCGGCAGCGGCGTCCATCAGCGCGGTATCGAGTTGCCGCCGAGGCCAGACTGCGCCGTGAGTAGGGAAACGAGATGTTGCAGGCCAATCCAACTCACGTGTTTTGTTGCCAGCGAGCATTCTCAGCCCTCGGATTTGGTGAGCGTCGCCGAGATCTATCTCCAAGTCGTTTAAGGCACCGACGGCGCGTGGAGTGAGTCCATCACCACAGACCTTGTCCCTGCCGTGGTCGCCCTTTTCGAAGACAGTGACAGCGATACCATGTCGAGCAGCGCGAATAGCGGTGGCTGCGCCTGCTGGACCGCCTCCTATGACAATCAAGTCCCTATGGGTCATAGTCACAGCTTGGCGTCTGAAATTGGAGAACCCTCACCTGAGTTGCTCAAAGGTCGGCTCTTCCGGCCCCACCATGAAGCAACAGCGAGGAACAACATTTCGAAAGCGAATTCCCACGCTCGACTAAGTAAGGCGAAAGCAGCAGCGTCACTCAACCCGAAACGGTGGGCAAGTATCGCGGCCATCACTCCTTCACGCACCCCGAGCCCGGCTGGAGTGACACCTATCATGCCCGCTGCGACTCCGGCGTATGTAGCGCCGACTATGAGAGTTATATCTTCGGAAGTGATTCCTAGAAACCCAGCGGCCAAGCAAGTTGTGCCAATAGCTCGGGCGGCCACACTCGTTCCCAATAGTGCGACGCCATGGGCGACCAATCCTGAACGCGGTTTAATCGCAGACCATTTCTTTATACGTGAGACGCGAAGACCGATGAAGGTAATCAGCCACGGTGATGTCACGAGCCCCAACACACAGCTGACACCTATTAGCCATCGGATGCTCTGCGGCAATGTGGTTGACGGCACAAACATTGCGCAGACCAGGAGAGCCCAACCGAGCAGTACAGCAGTTTCGATGACTATTGAGGTGGCTGTAATTGATCTTGAAATTCCAGCTTTAGCGGCCAGTTGTAATCTCGAAGCGACTGCCACCAGACCAGTCGGTAAGTAACGGGCGGTTTGCGCGAGGCACCAAACCCGAATGGCTGGGCCAACGAGTAGAAGCTGGTTGAAGGAGATCACTATTTGGCGCCACCCCAGTGGGAGTAAGAGGTTGGCTGCTGTGGTAGCGATAGCGGCGTTGGCTAGCCAAAAAATGTTGAAATCGAGATCGATAGCTCTCAGCTCATTGGAATGCGTGGATCCGACGCGAAATAGGACAAGGGCTGTCGCGGCTACGACAACCCAGCGGATTGCCGCCTTTCCGCGTTCTAGCCAGATCTGACGCACCAAAGTGAGGGTAGTGCCCCCTGGACCCCTACTTGCATCGGGCAAACTAGCTGCGTGGATCAGCACCAGGATGTTCGAGTTGTCATATGTGCCCCGGGCTTTCCTGCGTCCAATGACGATCCCGATAAGCCATTCCTTTTAGACCACGCCAAAAGTCTCATCAATGCAGGTTTGAACGTAACGGTCGTCTCACCTGCTTTGGGCGGAGTACCGTCACGCCAAAA
>CAYLKA010000141.1:0-3453 GCA_964384125.1 uncultured Gammaproteobacteria bacterium
CGCACGCCTAATAAGGCTGAGGTGGCCTTCGTGTAGGTTGCCCATAGTTGGGACAAGCGCCACGGTCCTGTGGGTTAACCGCCAGGAACCCACCAGTTCGCGAAGCGCGCTCGTCGTATAGGCACCCTGCAATGGAACTCGCGGCTCGTCCAAGACCGTCCTCCGCTTCTTAAATCCGTTGGCGCCGGCGCGCATTCTATCAGGAGAAGCAGTGCTCCTTGTCGGGGTAACTGCGATCCTTCACAGCGGCGACATACGCCTCGAGCGCGTCGAGTGTGGAGTTCGCACCCTCCATGAAGTTGCGAACGAAACGCGGAGTGCGGCCCTGGGTGACGCCGAGCATGTCATAGAGCACCAGAATCTGGCCATCCACGCTGGGGCCCGCGCCAATCCCGATAATGGGCAGTTCGATGATCTCTGAGATCCGCTCGCCAACCTCATTGGGGACGCATTCCAGGAGCAGCACATCCGCCCCGGCCCTCTCCAGCGACTTCGCGTCCTGGGCCATTTGCTCCGCCGCAGCATGTTCACGGCCCTGCACCTTGAAACCGCCAATCTTGTGCACGGACTGGGGTTTTAAGCCGACGTGAGCGCACACTGGGATATCGTGGCGCGCCAGGCACTCCACCACGGCGATCTGGCCCTGCCCCCCCTCGAGCTTAACCATTTTGGCACCGCCTTCCTGCATTAGTCGCACAGCGTTATCCAACGCCTGCTCCGGCGTGGCATAACTCATAAAAGGTAGATCCGAAACCAGAAACGCCCGGCTCAGTCCGCGTGCCACGATACTAGTGTGGTAGATCACATCGTCCACAGTGACAGGAACCGTGGTCTCATGACCCTGTATGACCATTCCCAGGGAATCGCCCACTAGGATCAGGTCCATGCCAGCCATGTCCACGAGCTGGGCGAAGCTCGCGTCGTAGGCGGTCAGACAAGCAATTGGCTCCGCCTCGGCCTTCATGCGCCGCAGAGTAGAGACATTGATCGGTGGGGAGTCCATTCCCCGTTGTTGCAGTTGTTTGTACATTTGAGGAGTCCTCGAGTGCCCAGGAACCCGACTTAGGCGATCGTCTCGATCGCCGGATTAAAGAAGTGACGCCCGTGCTTTATTCGGTGGATAGCCCGGAGAAGCTCCCGATAATCCAGCTCGCGGTGAATAGGATCAATAGCGGCCGCGTTAACGATGAGTAACGGAGCTGCATCGTATTCGTAGAAAAAGCGCGCATAGGCTTCGCCAAGACGCTCGAGATAGTCCGCCTCGATCGATTTCTCATACGCCAGGCCCCGGCCCGCAACGCGTCTCATCAGGACATCGGGAGGAGCCTGCAGATAGATGACAAGATCCGGGCTCGGTGGGTCCGGATTCAAGGTATCGTAAACCTGCTGATACAGGATCAGCTCATTGGGATCCAGGTTCAACTCCGCGAATAGTCGATCCTTCTCAAGCAGAAAATCGGCAATGCGTACCGGGGAAAAGAGATCGCTCTGACGGATCTCCTCAATCTGACGTACCCGTTGAAATAGAAAGAAGAGTTGAGTCGGAAGAGCGGCGGTACGCCTATTGCGATAGAAGCGCTCGAGAAACGGATTCTCTCCGGGCTGCTCGAGGATAAGATCACTACCGAAACTCTCGGCAAGGCGCTTTGCCAGGCTGGTCTTGCCCACACCAATGGGGCCCTCGACCACGATAAAGCGTGGAGAGCTCGACTGTGAGACGTCCTGACTGTCGTTCATGACTTCCTTAGCACCAGCGATGTACCTCTCCAGGAAATTAAAGAGAGGACTTTACAGATTTTCTCCTAGGTTCCAAACGCCGGACGCGTTTCACTGAGCAGCTTCAGGTTTAGACCGCCTAGGTGATCGCCGTGAGGGGCGGCGGCGCCTCGAACGATTGGGTTTCAGCGAGAACGCTTTACGTTGCTCTTCCGTCGGGAGCGTCTGTACATCAGTCCACCACTCGGCGAGCTCCGAATCGGCTTCCCCGCAGCGCGCGCGCAGCTGCAGAAAATCATAGGCAGCACGAAACTGCCTGTGATTAAGCAGTCTGTGAGCGCGTCCGCCTCGGCGGTTCTCGAAGCGCAGTTGCATGACAAGCATGGTCTTCATAGGCGTACTGAATCGCCTCGGATAGGACGTGTGCCCCAATTGTTCCGCGACCAGCTCGTCGCACGCGTCGAGAAGGGCCTCTATTTCACTGGACTCCTCATCGGCCCGAATTCGCTCCTTAAGCTCGAGAATAGGATGCCAGAGAAGAATCGCATAGAGAAACATAGGGGTGACTGGTTCCTCCGCTTGCACGCGCCGATCTGTATTTTGAAGGCCCTCCCGAATAAATCTCGACGTCTTGCCAGTCTTATCGGATTGCAATACCCGGGCTGTATGGGGGAACAAGTACTTCAAGAGATCGAATTCTTGAAGCATCTCGAGACTTCTAACCGCATGCCCTGATTGGAATAGCTTGAGCGTCTCATCATACAAACGCGCCGGCGGCACATCCCGCAATAAGTCTCCCAGTTCTCGAATTGGCGCGGCAGAGTCGTCGGCAATGTGAAAATCTAGCTTCGCTGCGAAACGTGCTGCCCTGAGCATGCGCACCGGATCCTCACGATATCGTGTTTCCGGTTCTCCGATGAGCCTCAGGGTGCGGGCTTTGATGTCCGCCATCCCGGTGGTGTAGTCCCAGATACTGAAGTCCGTGACGTTGTAATAGAGCGCATTGACCGTGAAATCTCGGCGCCAGATATCTTCCTCGATCGTTCCGTAAACGTTGTCTCGAATAACGCGCCCGTTATCCGAATGCTGGCGATCATCCTTAAGGCCACTAGAAGATGAGCGAAAAGTGGCTACCTCGATGACCTCGCGCCCGAAATACACGTGGGCGAGCCGAAACCGACGGCCGATCAGCCGACAGTTGCGGAACAGCTTGCGCATCTCATCCGGATGGGCATCCGTCGCCACATCGAAGTCCTTGGGATGACGACTGAGCAAGAGGTCTCTAACACCACCACCCACCAGAAAGGCCTGGTGGCCAGAGTTTCTTAGGCGATAGAGAACCTTGAGGGCGTTGCTGGAAATGTCGGCTCGAGAGATGTTGTGTCCCGACCGGGTGATTATCGTCGGACCAGCGTGCGACTGGGGCTCCGTGTCGTTCAATCAGCTTCCGTTGGCGAGTTTAACCGCTCAGTAAACCCCGGTATCATAGCAGCCCCGCCCGGCTCGGGCACGCGTGCTCCCTTCGTCTAGCGGTTAGGACACGGCCCTCTCAAGGCTGAAACAGGGGTTCGATTCCCCTAGGGAGCGCCATCTCCAGCACATCACCCTATGAGCCGTTTAGAACAACGTATAGATAAACGGTGCAACCGCTGAACCTTCGGCGAGGACGATTAAAGCACCGAGCAACACCATAACAATGATGATCGGTGCCAACCAGAACTTCTTGCGTTCTCGCAT
>CAYLKA010000142.1:0-3350 GCA_964384125.1 uncultured Gammaproteobacteria bacterium
AAATGGTCGGGATGACTGGATTTGAACCAGCGACCCCCTGACCCCCAGTCAGGTGACCTACCGAGCTAATTAGTAAGCCCTATGTAGAACGTTGAGGACAATACTGACGATCAGACAACGATGACCATGCAATCGACATTCAGGTCCGATGTCGCGTAATAGCCGCTACTAATTCCGCTTGCGCCCAGGAGGGCTACGACGTCACAGTGACCTTCACATAACCATTGGTCCAGCAGCACTGGTCCCCGGCGGTGCTGTCGATACGGCCGAAGTTGTCGGCCCGCACGCGGATCAGGTAGTCGCCAGGCTGGTCGAAGGTTACTGTCGTGGTCACCATCCCCCCTTCCTCGGGGATCGGTTCGGTGTGTGTTCCGAAGACAACTGAGCCTGGACCGGTGTGCTTGAACCAGGTCACGTTCAGCGCCGGGGCACTGCCCCGCCGCCGTCTAACTGCGATCGGTTCTTCCTCCCGCACGCTGTCGTCATGGACCCAGACCGACAGGGAAATCGGCGTGTCCACCGACGTGCTGAGCGGTTCCGCGTCGATGCCGGTGGGACCCCGGCCGGCAGGGCCGTCTGGGCTAAATCGGACCAGTGGGGGCTGTGACCCCATAGCCATCGGCCATTGGAGCTGGTAGGCACTGGTCTGAGCATTTGCGGGCACGGAGAAAGTCCGTTCCTGGTTGACCAGCGTCCAAACGACGTCGTCGCGGAAGCCGGCCGGCACGGTCACGGTGAACACCCCCCGATTCCGTTGCCGACGCCTGGGCGGTTCCTCGGCACGTGCACCGGGCGGCTCAAAAAAAGTTGGTTGCCGACCGTCGAACTCCGCCGGTTCGATGAAGTTGTCTGGACCCAGGGGAATCTCCACGACCTCGGTCAGGTTGAGGTTGGAGTAGCCGAACGACAGGGTAACGGTACCATCCGCATTCTGGTACCAACCGTCGAAGAACGGGGCCACTCGAAGCCCGTTCGGCGGCAGCGGTGCAAGTGGTCGTTGTAGCTGCGCCCCCAACGACGGGGAGCCGATAAGTATCGCAGCTACGAGGCCACCCACGAATAATCGTCCGAACACTGCTACTCTCTCCATTAACGTGTCGTTCACGATAAAGCGAAAGAGCCCCTCGATATCGAGAGGCTCTATCGCCACAAACCAATTCCGCACGTCTCCGTGCTGCTACTGCTAGTTGTTGTTCGCCCGCTTGGCGGCCTCTTTAGCTTCTCGCTCGGCCACCTGTTGCTCGTAGCTCTCGTCGTCGAGATGCGTCACGGCAATCCATGCATGAGACATCTCGTCCGCCGAACGGGATCCGCCCCCCACCCACTGATTCGGATCGGGGTTCTGCCTGTTCGCAACCGTGTTGTCGTAGTAGCCAGTAATTACCAGGACCGATCCCGCGGGCACTAGCGGTGCGGCGTCATCTGCATAGATATGACTGGTGTGCCAGTCATTGGTCCAGTCAGATACCGAGCTCACCATCTCCAGGTTGCCCGTCTTCGGATCAAAGATCTCGAGGGTCTTGCCCACCAGACGGAAGTGACCGTGCGGCTGGAAGCTGTCGATCCGCACCGGGGTCTCGAAGGAATGGAATCCCTGAGTCATGGCCGTGCCGTGCGGTGGAAGCTCGAGCTCGCCGCCCTTCATCCG
Source organism: uncultured Gammaproteobacteria bacterium (assembly GCA_964384125.1). Classification (GTDB taxonomy): domain Bacteria; phylum Pseudomonadota; class Gammaproteobacteria; order Steroidobacterales; family Rariloculaceae; genus UBA6522. The sequence goes on from CAYLKA010000142.1 coordinate 1,649, forward strand.
CAGCGAGTATGCCTTGAGGTCCTGTTTGTTCTTCGCCTGCTCCTGATGGCCCTTCGGGTAGAACCAGACGCCCATCTCGATCACATCATTCTCAACGCGCTCACCATTCGGATAGTAGTGGATGTCCCATTTGACCATGGAGTCAGCCGGGAGCAGACGACAAGCATCCTCCGGAACAACTTCGCCGACTTTACCGAGCGCGTACTCGGAGAGCCGCTCGACCTCGACCCACTCATTAGTTTCCTCGTCAAAATCGAGTAACTGACTGTTGGCATGGTGCGCAACGCCGCGCCCCTCTGCCGCTGTCCTAACGGCAACCGCCTTCAAGCACCGATCTTCGGTCAGGCCGCTCGGCACGATTGGCCGCCACCAGACGTCCGATCCCTCAGCCTCCACGGTGTACGGCTTCGTCTTGATCACCAGGTCCGGCGGGCCGAAGTCATCCTCGTAGGACCACTCGTTAAGATCAGGAAAAGACAGCGGCGACGGGAGATCAGCCAGGTCGCCAAGGGGCACGCCCTCGTCCACCCAACGGGCTATCGTCTCAATTTCAGACTCGCTCAGCCGGAGGTCGTCCTTCAGGTCCTGAATACCGACGTGGCGGTCGTACCGATAGGGAGGCATCTCGCCCAGCACCACGCGATTCTTGATCGACCGGGCCCAGGGGCGCACTTCCTGGTAGGTCATGAACGACATCGGGGCCACTGAGTTGGGCCGGTGGCACGACTGGCAGTTCTTCTGAAAAATCGGAGCTATGTCCTTGGCAAATGTCGGCGTGGTGTCAGCGTCCTGCGCGACCGCTGAAGTAGGGGAAAATAATAGGAGAGTTACCGCTGCAAAAACGGTTGCACCGAGCGTGGCACTTCGCATCACAATGCCTCCAAAAGATCCGGTCTAAGCCCAACAGCCTAGCAGACCCGTAGAAAGAAGAATTTAAAGGGTGAATTTATCCCCTAAGTTGCAGTCTGTCAAGGAAATGCAGAGCTGCAATATAACGTTGGATTGATGTACGTCGATGGCCCTGGCGTCCCAGAGAACGCCGCGGAAGCGGTGCGCTGGTTTCGCCATGCCGCCAACCAAGGGCATGTTGCCGCGCACCTTGCGGTCGGGTAGGGGGAGTAGCCCTCGATTGCAGTGGACAGAACTTCTGAACCGAAAGGCCGAAATTTGAGTTGTGGTGGTCAACGTTTTGGGCAAGACGAAAGATGTGGATTACAGGTGATGGCGACCGGACCTTATTGGGAAAATATCGTGGAGGCGGCTGGAGTCGAACTCGTGTGGCGGGTTCTCTCACGCAGTGATCACGTGTCACTTGTGATCCCCATGGGTTCAGCCGCTTCCGCTTGACCCTTTTCTATGGACAGGACGAATCGTTTAAGTTTCACTGGAATCAACCCCAGTCATGGTGACATCTTGGAGACGAACCGCTATCTCCATCCAGCGGGCGAGAGCCTCGCGTTGGTGCCGACAAGCGTCCCTGCTTGCACGCCCTAACAGTCAGCAGTAGGATTGGCGTTCCGACCAGTGCACTTTAATGAATCGGGACTCACTATGAACCAGACACACATGTGCTTCACATACTCTTGCTTTGTTCTTTCGTCAGCTCTCTTCACGGCGACCAGCGCTTTGGCGCAACAAGAACCCGTCGCCTACTCGGGTGTCACCGAATCGCGATTGATGTTTCAGGAGAACTGCGCGGTGT
>CAYLKA010000143.1:0-3340 GCA_964384125.1 uncultured Gammaproteobacteria bacterium
CGACGAGCGCGGTGCACAATCCAGACTGGACGACATCCTCGACGGAGAGACCAGGAACGCCGTCGCAAGGCACAATCTGATCGAGCTTGTCCGCAGTACCAACAGAAATGCGGACGACGTGCAGATCGAATCTGAAGAAGAAGCAGTCATTCTCGAAACACTCGATCAGGGCAGGCAAGAAATTACGCGAGAAATCTTGCAAACGGCCGCCGGCCGCACTGCCGACCTCGGTATCGAGCTACTCGACTTACGATTAAAACGTATCAACTATGTCGCGGAGGTACAGCAAGACGTGTTTGCTCGCATGATTGCCGAACGGCAGCGCGTCGCGGAGGAATTCAGGTCCGAAGGGCAAGGTGAGGCAGCCAGAATTGATGGTGAACGAGAACGAGAACTCGCTCAGATCCAGTCTGAAGCATACCGAGTCGCTGAAGAACTCCGCGGCGAAGCGGATGCAACGGCGACGGGTGTCTACGCAGAAGCCTACGACCGGGATGCTGATTTCTATGCATTTACCAAATCCATGGAGACCTATGAACAAACTATGGATGGAGAAACATTGTTTATCCTCGGCACCGACAGTGAGCTCCTGCGATTCCTTGATCGCACTCGGTGAGGCGTTACAATGTCCACTGCTTCGCCAATTTGAGGAGAGTCACATGCGCAGTCGAATAGCGGCCAATGTAGGGGGGGTTGCGGTTCTGTGCCTAGCGCCGATGGCGCTGGCGCAGACCGCCGATATTTCGCGGACGCCAAGCGGTCGTCCAGATCTGTCCGGAACCTACGATGTCGGGACACTAACACCCATGCAACGTCCCACGGAGATGGGTGAGAAGATGTCCTTAACGGACGAGGAAGCGGCGGCGTTTGGGGCAAGAGCAACAGCAGCCCTCGACCGCCGGAACAACATTGTCGCCTCGGTTAATACTGAGCTCAGTGACCCGAATCGGAGCGCGCCCCCAGTAGGCGGAGACGGCTCAACCGGTGCCTCTGGAAACGTCGGAGGCTACAACACCTTCTGGATTGACCCAGGCGCCGGCGCGTTCCAGATCGATGGCGAGTGGCGAACCTCCATCCTCGTCGACCCGCCGAATGGCAGATATCCGCCACAAATCCCGGAGCGAATTGCCGCTGACACCGCCGCTCGAAGTGGTAGCGGGCCTCGTTCACGTCAGAACGACGGTAGCGCCTACTGGCTCGAGGCCGGACTGGATGCACCTGGTCCGTTTGACAACATGGAACAACGGCCGTTCGCTGAACGCTGTCTGCTTGGTTTCGGGTCTACTGCCGGCCCACCAATGCTGCCAGTTCTCTATAACAACCACAAGCGGATTGTGCAGACTGAAGACCGCATCATGATCCTGACCGAGATGAACCACGATGCGAGGATTATCCGGATGAACAGCGAGCACGATCCGAGCGAAATTCGGAAATGGCTGGGGGATTCGGTCGGACACTGGGAAGGCGACACTCTAGTCGTAAAGACCATCAACTTTCGAGATCAGCCGTCCTTCACGCGAGGATCTCGAAACATGACGGTGACCGAGCGCTTCAACCTGGAGAGTACCAACAAGCTGATCTACAGTTTCACCGTTGAAGACCCGACGGTCTGGACGGCACCGTTTACCGGCGAATACGCATGGTCGCGGAGCGACGATATGGTGTTCGAGTACGCGTGTCACGAAGCGAACTACTCCTTTGAGGGCATTCTGCGGGGTGCAAGATTGCTCGAAGCGGAATTCCGTGGCGAGGAGCCCGAAGGCGTCGCAAATCCGACGCGCTAACATGGCGTTCTGCCTAGGCACTCCGGACTAGGCTAACGGAGGTTCACGTGATCGAAATTCTCATCATTCTTGTCATCGCCGTCATTGTGTTTTGGCCGATGCTGATGAAGGCTCGAAAGAATACTGGTGACTAGCCCTATCCTGTCGAGAACTCGTATCCAAAGACTTTCGGTTTCTCTTGGGGACGCTGTTTTCTCTGAAACCTAACCGTCGTCGTAAGCTACATCAATGCCTTGCAAACTCAGAATCATCGAAGTCCCGGTGCTAGAGAAGGACGAGTGTATTGCGATCAGTTACGGTTAGGCCTTGCACTCGCCTACTAGTTGCACTGCACGTACGTTTCTTTGAACCATCCTAGAAATCAGTTCCAAGTTAAAATCCTCGGACACAACAAACTGTTCCATTAACCTATGAGGCAGGCGATGCAAAAACGCGAGATTAACCCCACAGAGTGGCTACTAGCATTCAATCTTAACCACGCTATCGAAGTAACCGGTGGACAACGGGTACTCTACCTGTCCGGCCAAACCCCCACCAACGCCGAAGGCGCATCCATGCACGCTGGCGATCTCGTCGCACAATTTCGTCTCGCCTGGTCAAACGTGAAAGACGCCCTCGCGGCCGCCGATATGGACGCAACTAACATCGTACGACTGAACATGTATACCACTGACGTGGATGCTTTCATGGCGGTAGCCGGCGAACTCGTCCCCATCTTCGCCGGGGACGGTTGCAAGCCAGTGTCGACGCTCCTCGGTGTGACGCAACTCTTCGAGCCCGACGTGATGATTGAACTCGAGGCAACCGCCGTCGCGTAGGCGCGTCGGAGGTTTCCAACTCAATGTCAGGAAATCGAGGGACACGTCTATCCCGCTCCAGCACACCAACCACTAGTTCCACGTTAGAATCCTGAAAGACGCAACTCGTTACTTGTCGTTGGCAACATGCGTTCGTGAACATAAGGAGACAGGCAATGCACATGGTGTTCTCTACTCGCCGTTTCTACGTCCGTTCTGCTGCGTCAATTGCGGTAGCGACTTGGCTGGGTGCCGCCACCGTCACGGCGCAGACGGGCGCGACCAATGGCGAGTGGGGCGTGTTCGGCGCGGACGCAGGCGCCACCCGTTTCTCTCCGCTCGACGAGATTCATGAAGAGAACGTCGGAGACTTAGAAGTCGCATGGCGCTGGAGCGCACGAGACCAGGGAACGCCCCCACCATCGGGCCGGACGCAGATCAGTCCCTTGGTAATCGATGGGGTCATGTATACCACCATCGGGAACCAGCGCAACGTCATCGCTCTCGATGCCGCGACCGGTGAGTCCATCTGGGGCTGGCGGCCAGGCGACAGCGAACGACGGTGGGCCGACGTCATCGAGCCCGTGGCACGCAGTGCCGGGCGTGGCGTGACCTACTGGACGGACGGGGCAGGAGATGATCGAATTTTCGTGGTCACGCCGAGCTATCAGTTGGTCGCACTCGACGCACGAACAGGAGACCTCGTCGATGGATTCGGAACGGCGGGCGTCATTGACATGATTGATGACCTGCGCTGGG
>CAYLKA010000144.1:0-3322 GCA_964384125.1 uncultured Gammaproteobacteria bacterium
ACAGCACTGACTTGCAGGAAAAGGTAAAAGGCGGCGCAGACCTAGTCGCACTAGGCAAGGAGGGCGGTTCGCCAGGCTTGTGAGTCCACCCCCCAGACTATCACCATGAACTTGCTCGACACGCTTCTCATCGCTCTGCTCGCCACTGCAGGCCTGACATCACGGACACTTGCGGAGACGCCAGATACGAAAAACATCCAAGCAGTTGAGAAGAATCTCTCAGACGCTGGCGGGAAGACGGAGCGCTCAACATACACGGCCCCGTTCCTGGAGTCCCTGCGCGCGGAGCTGGGCGACTCTCGGTTTGAGTTGGGTCCGGTGGAGGGTGCCGCGCACAATACACTGATCATCCAGGGAGGACGGCGCGTCTCAATTCCAATAGGCACTGCGAGGGTGCGCCGCCTCGCGATCCTCCACACAACCGTGCGCCTGCACGGTGTTGCCAACTGCCAGGTCGAGCTCAAATACAAGGGAGTCGACAAACCGGACGTTCGACAGTGGGCGGTTCACGATTGGCAGGCGCGGTCGAAAGCGCTCCCGGACAAGGAAATCGCCAGCGGCCTGTGGTGGTATCGTCGCGACAAGGGACTGGTGACCACTGACACCAATGCCCGGGTTTACGTCCACAGCTTCGAGGTGGACTCTTCAAGGCGAGTCGAGTCGATCGTGCTGGTGACACCCAAGCTTTCGCGCCCGGAGGTTCGTATCTATGCCGTATCCGCATTGGAGACCGGGAGCAAATCCTGGAAGGCGATCGATCTTACGAAACTGTTCAATACGGACACGATCCTGTCCGAGGCCAAAGGCCCCGCTGACGAAAAGGTTTACTTCGCCACCGCGAAGACTGTAGGTCTCGGGCGGACGGAGCCCGCGGAGGCGGTCGCAGATTCGTCCACCGAGATCCGACGCACCAAGCCGGACTTCACCCTCCACGACCCGACCAGCGGAAAGCCTCACCCCTGGAATGACCCGGATCTCTTCTGGCTCAACGAGCACCTCCTCGTGCAGCCCAACGGCAAGGGAGAGCTCCTTGCGATGTGGACTTCCGAACGACTTAAACCCTGGAAGTGGAGCATCAAGTACGCCCACAGCAAGGACGGCGGCAGCAACTGGTCGGACGCAAAGGTTCTCGACGGACCGAAAGCGTCCTGGCAAGTGCCCGTAATCTCGCCCAAGAGGGGGCGAATCTACGTGTTCAACACGCACGGCTTCCTCTATGGCGGTATGCGCTGCCGGACGAGCGACGACGGCGGTCACACCTGGTCCCAGCCCGTTGAGCTGCAATTCGCCAAGGGACTCACGGACCATCCGGGACAGCAAAAGAAGGCCTCGTGGATCTCGCCCACCATCCCGCATTGGGACCGAAAGGGCAGGCCCCTGATCGGATTCACACGCTGGGCGACTCATCCCGAGTATCCCGGAGGCGTCGCGGGTCACAGTCAGGTTGAGTACTTCCGGATCGAGAACCTGGACGAGAATCCCCAGCCGAAAGACCTCAAGATCACGTGGCTCAATCTCGACGATCCAATCACCGTGCCGCACAAGACAAAGAAGGGCTTCAGCTACGCCCAAGAGCCCTACACCGTCGACCTGCCCGACGGGCGTCTCTTCGTGGTGGTGCGCACCGACTCAGGCCACATCTGGTACTCGGTCTCGTCTGACGATGGCGAGACCTGGCGCCAAGCCGAGCCACTGCGTTACCGCGACGGTGGCGAGATAATGAAAAACCCCGTCTCGCCCTGCCCGATCTTCCAACTCGAGCGGGGCGACTACGTATTGCTCTACAACAACAACGATGGCACGGGCCAGGGGCTCAAGGGCCCGGAGGACCGCGCCGCGCGCCGGCCGGCCTACCTGGCCCGGGGCGAGTTTCGGCCCCAAGCGCACCAACCGATTTGGTTCAGCGAGCCCAAGCTCTTTGTTGACAATGACAGCGTCCGCTGGGGGCCACCGGGCCGGGAGCGACTAGAAGCAGCGACCTATACGAGTTTGACCGACATCAATGGCCGGCGCGTCCTCTGGTATCCCGACCGAAAATCGTTCCTTCTGGGGAAACTCATCCCGGACAGCCTGCTCGACCGTATGGCCGTACCAAAATAGACAGAAGATTGACTGAAAGACACACTAACAACTGCCTAAACAGGCTGACCTTGGCCGCATCGCCGTTGGGCCGTGCTCCTAGGCCCCGGTGATTGCCGCCACCATACTGCCCGCCACCATACCTCATCCGATGAAGTCGTCTAGCATCCTCCTTGCTTTTCTCATGAACGCGGTTGTCTCACTCGCAGCTGAAAAGAATGGGATCACGTTCAACCGGGATGTCCGTCCCATCCTTTCAAACAACTGCTTCGCCTGCCACGGCTTCGACGAGAAAGAGCGGAAGGCGGACCTCCGGCTTGATACGCCGGAAGGCGCTTTGGCCGACCTTGGAGGGTACCGGGCCATCGTTCCCGGAGATCTCGCGAACAGTGAAGCCTGGCAGCGCATCACCTCCGAGGACGACGATGAGGTCATGCCGCCTCCCGACTCCCACGGAAAGCTGACCCAGGACCAGAAGCAAACGGTCAAGAAGTGGATCGAGCAGGGCGCCGTCTATGAGAAGCACTGGTCGTTCATTGCCCCTCAGCAGCCGGAGGTTCCGCGGTTGAAGGGAGAAGGAAACGAGGTCGATGCCTTCCTTCAACAACGCCTCGCCGTCGAGGAGATGGAGCCTTCCGAAAAGGCGTCGAAGGAGATTCAGATCCGGAGAGTGACCCTCGATCTCACCGGGCTCCCCCCGACCCCGGAAGAGGTCGACGCGTTCCTCGCCGACAGTTCTCCCGAAGCCTACGCGAACCTGGTCGACGGACTTCTCGGGCGCCCGACCTACGGGGAACATATGGCCCGTTACTGGCTGGACCTCGCACGCTATGCCGACACCCACGGACTGCACCTGGACAACGAACGGTCGATGTGGCCCTACCGCGACTGGGTGGTCCGCGCCCTCAATCAGAATGTTGCCTTCGACGATTTCACGCGCTGGCAGCTCGCCGGGGACCTGTTGCCCGATCCGACCCGCGACCAGTTGATTGCCTCCGGATTCAATCGCTGCAATGTCACCACCAGCGAAGGTGGCAGCATCAATGAAGAGTGGATCCACCGCTATGCCGTCGACCGCACGTCGACCGCGGTCGAGGTCTGGATGGGGCTGACCGCGGGGTGCGCCGTCTGCCACGATCACAAGTTCGATCCGCTCTCCATGAAGGACTACTACTCGCTCTACGCGTTCTTCCACAGTGCGGCCGAGCCGGCGATGGATGGAAACAAGATCGACACGCCGCCG
>CAYLKA010000145.1:0-3252 GCA_964384125.1 uncultured Gammaproteobacteria bacterium
TCTTCCAACCTCTCTCGATTCGACGGCGTGCGTTTTGGCTATCGCACAGAAGGGGTCGAAGACCTCACAGAGTTTTATATGCGTACTCGAGGCGAGGGGTTTGGCGCAGAGGTCAAGCGGAGGATTCTGACGGGCACCTACGTACTGTCCGCAGGCTATTACGACGCGTACTACCTACAAGCTCAGAAAGTTCGCCAGCTAATCAGCCAAGACTTCGCCCGCGCATTCGAGAGCGTCGATCTCATTGTTGGCCCAACGACGCCAACACCAGCGTTTGGCATCGGTCAAAAAACCGGCGACCCCATTCTGATGTATCTCAACGACATCTATACGATCGGGGTAAATCTCGCGGGACTACCGGCGCTCTCGATGCCATGTGGGCTGGTGAGCAACCTGCCAGTTGGATTGCAACTGATCGCACCCCACCTCAGCGAAGATAGGCTGCTGAAAGCGGCTCACTACTTTCAAAAGGAGACCGACTGGCACACGCTCGTGCCACCAGGTTACGCAAACTAGTGGTCTGGGAAACCGTCATCGGACTGGAGATTCATGCCCAGCTCGCCACAGCGAGCAAGATCTTCTCGGGTAGCGCAACCCGCTACGGCGCCGAACCGAACACACAGGCCAATCTTGTTGATCTCGGCTACCCCGGCGTGCTGCCCGTGCTGAACCGTGACGCCGTCTCTATGGCCATCAAGTTCGGCTTGGCAACGGACTGTGAGATCTCACATCGCTCGGTGTTCGCACGGAAAAACTACTTCTATCCCGACTTGCCCAAGGGATACCAGATATCTCAGTACGAGTTGCCCATCGTCCAAGGCGGACACTTGGATATCGTGCTTGAAGAAGGCGAGGTCAAGCGAATCGGTATCACGCGCGCTCACTTGGAAGAGGACGCCGGCAAGTCACTGCATGAAGACTTTCATGGTCTCAGTGGCATCGACCTGAACCGAGCCGGCACGCCATTGCTGGAGATCGTTTCGGAGCCCGATTTGCGCTCGGCAGAAGAGGCGGGAACCTACATGCGCACGATCCACACGCTAGTGCGTTACCTCGGCATCTCGGACGGTAACATGCAGGAAGGTTCGTTTCGTTGCGACGCAAACGTCTCGATTAGGACCCGAGGGCAAACCAAGCTCGGCACCCGCACTGAGCTGAAAAATCTGAACTCCTTCAGGTTCGTCGAAAAAGCCATCCAGGTGGAAATCGAACGACAGATAGAGGTGTTGGAGGATGGCGGAGAAGTTATACAGGAAACCCGCTTGTACGATGCTGATAAAAACGACACACGAGCCATGCGTAGCAAGGAAGAGGCGAACGATTACCGATACTTTCCCGACCCGGACCTTCTTCCCGTAATCATCGAAGACGAATTGATCGAACGGCTGCGTAGCGAACTACCCGAACTACCCGAAGCAAAGAGAAGCCGCTTCGTAAACGAATACGGTCTTTCCGAAACCGTGGCAGCCGAACTCACGGCCACACGCGAAACCGGCGATTACCTTGAGCAAGCCATCGCTTCGCAACCCAATGTCTCGCCAAAAAGAATAGCCAACCTTATTCAACGTGAACTAACTGCCGCTCTTAACAGGGACGGATTGAATATCCAAAATTCCAGGGTGACTCCAGAAACTATCGGCGAGCTCGCCTCCAAGATCGAGGACAATACTGTGTCGAGTAGCGCAGCAAATATCGTATTCGACGATCTCTGGCAGGCGGGTGACACTGGCACCGTCGACTCTGTAATTGAGCAACGCGGCCTTAAACAAATCACCGATATCAGTGCTATCGAAACGATGGTCGACGAAGTCATCGCCGGGAATCCCGATCAAGTGAAACAGATCAGGAGCGGCAAAGGAAAAGTCATCGGTTTCCTGGTTGGACAGATAATGAAGACCTCCCAAGGTAAAGCTAATCCTCAGCAGGTCACCAAACTCCTGCGACAGAAACTCAGAGGTTGAAAAACCAAGTGTGAGATTTCGCCTTTGAGGGTCTCACCTTTCGTGGTCAACTCGTCCGACTGGAGGAAATCTGGTGCGACATGGCCAGGAAGCCCAGGTACCCCGAAAACGCACACCGCCTTCTCGGAGAATCCCAGGGGACAACCGCCCCTATAACGACCGGGGTAAGAGCCTGAAAAACAAAACGGGCATCCAGACCATGTTTAGAGGGGTCAAACACCTTGAGCCTAAAAAATGGGTTGCGCTGCTTTGACAACCAGGTATCAGCCTGATATATAAGTATATCCTTATATTCTTATATTGATATGAAGAGCGTCGAATCGCTAACCAATCTCCTGCGGATCCTCGGAGACCCAACGCGGCTGCGACTGTTAACCGCCCTAAACCAGGGAGAACTGTCCGTCCGAGAAATCACTCAGGTCACTGGTCTGAGCCAACCTCGCGTGTCACGCCACCTGAAGCTCCTCTGCGAGGCCCGCATTCTAAAGCGAACCCGGGATCAGAACGAGGTCTATTACCGGACTACGATTGATGATGACCGCCGTACCCTCGTGCAGGAAGTGCTCGGGAACCTCCCGCTGGGTGACCGCTTAGCCACGAGAGATCGTGAGCGGCTCACGGCTATCCTAGATGCTCGACAGACCCGAGCCGAAGAGCTGCTGACCGATATGGGGGTAAAACCGCTCGGCCCAACCGAGATCGAGGAAGTTGGGATCACCGTAGAAAGTGTATTGCGAGCGCATCTGCCGGAGGAACAGGTCGGAGTTCAACTCGGCGATCTACTGGATATTGGCACAGGTACGGGGAGCATGCTGCGCCTGCTCGCGGCTCGCTCAACGAGAACAGTTGCGATCGATCAGTCCCGAGAAATGCGGCTCGTGGCGCGCGCCACCGTGCTTTCCCAAGGCCTTGCCAACTGCACGGTCCAGGCAGGGGACATGTACGACCTGAGTTTCCCCGAAGGACACTTTGACATTGTCACCATGGACCGGGTGCTGGGCACTGCAAACGACGCGACCGGGGCTGTCCGTGAGGCAGCACGAGTTATTCGGGATGCAGGACATCTGCTAATCGTCGAGACGGCTGGTCCCACCGCAGATGATTCTAGGCTCGCCGAGTACATTGGGGACGCTGGATTAGCATTGCTCGATCTGCGGCGAACCGCCAGAGGCACTGCAATGGTGGTGATTGCGACACGACCTCCGCAATCTCAGTCTCAGGTCGCTTAAAGCAGGTACGGAAAAAAGGCATACCCGAGTAATGAGCAACAAGATTCAAGTCTCGTTCGAGT
>CAYLKA010000146.1:0-3217 GCA_964384125.1 uncultured Gammaproteobacteria bacterium
ATAAAACGTCGGAGGGAACTTAGTCGCGCGGGTGCGTTTCGTTCCATTCTCGGGCAAGACGCTTGGCATCAGCAATCTGTTCCACCGTCATCCGCTGCGCAAGCTCATCCCGCTGCTGGCTATAGAGGCGCCGTGTGAAGTCGCTAGCTGCACCGTTCCAGGCCAGCTCCAGCCACATATATGCCTTCACGTGATTCTCATCGACTCCAGCACCGTACGCCAACATGTAACCGAGACCTCCCTGAGCTGGCGCATAGCCCTGCTCAGCCGCCCGCCGGTACCACGTCGCAGCCTCAACATCATCACCGGGCACGCCGCGACTCCTGAAATACAGCAGACCCAAGTTGTACTGCGCTGGGGCATATCCCTGATCGGCCGCACGTTTAGTCCACCGCGCCGCCTCACTGTCATCCTGTAGAACGCCGTTCCCCGCGTAATACAAACTCCCGAGCTCGTTCTGCGCCTCAGCGTCACCGTCCTCAGCCCGCGCGCGGAGGTCTTCAATCGCGCGCTGCTGCGTGACCACTGTCACACTGCAAGCCGCAACAATAAAAGCAGCCGCGATTAGACCCGCATAATGTCGAAGCATGACAGTCCTAGCCTACCTCCCTCCAGAGGCCGGTTCAATCGAGAATCCGAAGCTCTGTCTAGGTGCCACAGAAAGTTTCGTGGACGATTTCTTCTGACCGTGGTGGCGTTTCGAGATCAGCGTATTCGACTTGGTCAGCGTAGGGAGCGGCTAGCGCATCGACAAGCCGGTGAAACTGGGAAAAGTCGCCAGTATAGGCGCTCTTGATGGCTTGCTCGACGCGGTGGTTGCGTGGAATGAGGATTGGGTTGGCTGCGCGCATGTCGGCAAGACACTTGGCGGGATCGGCCTCGCGACGCCACTTGGCGAACCAGGTTTTAAAAGACTCACTACCGCCAAACATCGCAGTAAGCGTCTGAGAATCCTCTCCGCCGGCGACACGCGTGAGCTGACGAAAAAAGAGGGTGAAATCGACCGCTTGGGTGCCCAGCAGATCGAGACATTCGTTGATGAGCTCGACTGGGGCTTCACGTGGGAGGCCGAATTTCGCGCGGAAGTGGGCGATGTATTGATTGCCGAATCGCTCAAGATATCCGGAGAGGACGGCTTCGGCAATTTTGGTCGCTGTGCTCGGATCCTCAGACAATAATGGCAGCAGGGTTTCCGCAAAACGGGTGAGGTTCCAAAGCCCGACGTCGGACTGGTTACCCCAGGCATAGCGCCCGAGGGAATCGATAGAGCTGAAGACGCCCTGCGCGTGGAAGGCGTCCATGAATGCGCACGGGCCATAGTCAATCGTTTCCCCAGAAATGGCGGTATTGTCTGTGTTCATCACACCGTGGATGAAACCGAGAGACATCCACTGAGCGATCAGATCCGCTTGGACAGCCACGACCGCCTCTAACAAAGCCACATAAGGATCTGGCGCGTCGGCGGCCGCCGAGTAGTGCCGGGCAATGGCATAATCGGCGAGCAGTCGCAGGGCATCGATATCGTTGCGTGCTAGAAAATACTGAAAGGTTCCGACGCGAATGTGACTTGCAGCAACGCGAGTGAACACAGCCCCGAGGAGCGGCCCTTCTTGGCGCATGACTCTTTCGCCGGTGGTAACAGCGGCGAGCGCCCGGGTCGTGGGAACTCCAAGAGCGGCCATCGCTTCGCTGACAATGTATTCGCGAAGTACCGGGCCGAGCGCAGATTTACCATCGCCGCCCCGCGAGAATGGCGTGCGGCCTGAGCCCTTCAACTGCAGATCGTAACGTGCGCCGTCGGTGTCGATGACTTCGCCGAGGAGGATGGCGCGACCGTCGCCAAGTTGTGGTGAGAACCCACCGAACTGATGGCCTGCGTAGGCTTGTGCAATCGGCTCGGCACCCTGGGGGATCGCATTGCCAGCGAGCATCGCGACGCCGTCAGCTGATCCCAGCCAGTCGGCGTCGATCGAGAGCTTTGCCGCTAGTTCGCGGTTGAAACGAATGAGCTTCGCTTCCGGAACATGGGCAGGTGCCTGTTTGGCAAAGAAACGGTCTGGCAACTTGGCGTAAGTGTTGTCGAAGGGAATCTTCATTGAACCACGTGCGGCTGTGCAGCGTTAGAAACTTCTACCACGTTATCCGACATCTTCCGGCAACCCTTTTCACTTTTTGTAGCCCGCTATAAGCTTAGCGGTTCAACGGGGACAGGGGTTAGTGAAGCTGTGTCGGATGCTCTCGCCTCTCAGGCGCGGTTGTGAAGATAATGAACATTAACAAAATTTTATGTTTCTACTTAATTGGGACTGAGCTTTTCGCAACACTTGGTTTTTCAATCCACCCACATGATGCAACTTCACAAAATCAAGTGATGTGGATGGTCGGACACTTATTGACATAGGAACGCATCATCGTGGGACGCATCCTCATCCTCTTCATAGCGGTGCCGATCGTCGAGCTCTTCCTGCTCATCGAGATAGGACAGCGTGTCGGCACCCTCGCCACGGTCGGCCTCATCATAGGCACCGGGGTCGTCGGTGCGTCGCTGGCCCGGCAACAGGGCATCAGTACGCTGGCGCGCCTACGCAACGATCTCGACGCCGGCCAGCTGCCCGCCGAGCCGATCTTTGACGGTGTGCTGATCCTTCTCGCGGCGGTCGTGCTCATTACGCCCGGCGTGTTGACCGACCTCGTCGGCTTCCTCTGCCTCGTCCCGGCCTACCGGCGCTTCCTGAAGCGCTTCCTGAAGCGACGGTTTGCGCGCGCCGTCCAGACGGCCACCGTCAGCGTGACCAATGCGTCCGCCGTAGCGGGCGACCGGTCACGCCAACGGCCAATGAAGGACGTGACCCCGGGCCGGTCCACCGGACCGCGCAGCTAATCGGTAAGCGGTATCCTTCGACAGTACCTAGAATCTCACCAAGCGATAACTCGTTAAAAGGATGGTGCCGAGGGCGGGGATCGAACCCGCACGGGGGTTTAACTCCACAGGATTCTAAGAAGAGGCATGACTCGTTCATGCCTGTATTGATGCGTGGTTTTCTATGTTGTTCTCTCACCCCACACGTCACAGTCTATCCATCTAGACGTGAGGCTTCCATATAACTCCGTCAGGGTTGTTATCAGGGTTATTGTCAACGACCAGCAGCTAAAGCTTTATTGATCAGAGCAACGGCCTCGGCTTGCATGGTCGGTGAGACATGGCTATAGAAGGTAT
>CAYLKA010000147.1:0-3163 GCA_964384125.1 uncultured Gammaproteobacteria bacterium
GTAGCGATACATACGACCGTAATGGTCGGGTCAAAGCTTTCCGAGTTTTGCAGACCACATTGCAAACGAACGGTGAGGGATAGACCGGTACGCACCGTGACCTAACGGGTTTGCCGGTTTGCGAGTCGGTACAGATAGGCGGGGGCGATGACGTTGACCCACATCGAATCCGTCCACGCCTTGCCTTGGTCGTGGTCGCCCGCCTCGAATCCGCATCACCCACGAAGTAACCTGAGGGGCAGAGTTCCCGGAGAACCAAAATGAGAATAACGCGGATCGAGGCGACCCCCTACTTTCCCCCATTAAGCCAGTTTTTTGGTCGCAGCTTGAAGGTAGGATTTGGCGAACTCAAGGACTTTTCGTATGGATTGGTCCGGGTACATACAGACGAGGGGATTGTCGGGTTGGGCGAGATTTCCAGCGTGCGGGGGCCACCCCCATTCGGACCGAGCGGCGGGGCCCAGTGCGGCATTGTTACCGAGGTTCTGGCCCCCAGTCTGATTGGTGAGGACCCTGCTCACATCGCCCGTATTCATGCCTTGATGGATCTCTCCATCGACGCAATGGAGCCTGCCAAGGCGGCGGTGGACATGGCTTTGTACGACATCGTCGGGAAGTGGCTTGGGGTCCCGGTTCACGTACTGTTGGGGGGACAGGGCCGCGAGCACATCCCACTCAGCTTTTCCATCTGGTTTGCCAGTCCTGACGAGATGGCGGGGTTTGCGAGTGAATTGGTTGCCGACGGATTCAATACGGTCAAGGTGAAGGTGGGGCAAGGGGCGGACACGGACGAGGCGGCCATTCGCGCCATACGTCATACGGTGGGTGATGGTGTGAATGTTCGGGTCGATGCCAACATGGCGTGGAAGACGCCTGAGCAAGCACTGGAAACGTTACGTCGCATCGAGCCTTTCGGAATTGAGCTTGCGGAACAACCACTGATCGGTACCGACCTCGATGGGATGGCTTTCATCCGTGAGCGAACCGATATCCCGATCATGGCGGACGAGAGTGTGTGGTCGCCGCGAACCGCCATGCAGGTGCTAAAACGCGAGGCCGCGGATATTGTCAGTGTGTACGTGTCCGAGGCGGGAGGGCTGTTTCGTGCCGCGCAAATTTTCTCCATGTGCGAGGCGGCAGGTGTTCCCAACGCCATCGGCAGCATGCCCGAGACAGGAGTCGGGACGGCGGCAGAGGTTCATCTCGGGTTGGCGATGGCTAATCTAACGGTGGCGGCCGACTGCTGCGGCAGCATCTACTACGACGAGGATTTTCTAAGAACCCCGCTTGAAGTGCGTGATGGGTCCGCCCACCCGCCGCAGAAACCGGGCCTTGGGGTAGAGCTCGACGAAGAGGTGTTCACGCGCTGGTGCGAAGCCGGCTGACGTGGGAGTGAACGACATAACCAAAACCACCTGTGATCTGTTGATCAGAAACGCACAAGTCGTTTCCATGGATGCTTCGCGCACCATCTACTGTCCCGGTGCAGTGGCGGTATCCGGACGGCGTATTGTCGAGGTTGGCGCTGATGGAATCGTTTCCGAGCGGGTGCAGGCGAGTGAAGTAATCGATGCTGACGGCGGTATCGTGCACCCGGGATTCATCGATGCCCACAACCATATCGTGCACACGAGTTGCCGCGGTGTGCTCAAGAACGTCCTAGACGCGAACAGCCCGGTGAGATTCGCCGACTGGAAAGCTGACGTCACCGACGAGGATGAGGTGGCTGCGACGGCCATGGCGTGTCTCGAGATGCTGCGTGGCGGGTTCACCATGTTCATCGAGCCTGGATCCCTGTTCTCGACCTCAGCCGCGGCACGGGCGGTCGAGCGCGTGGGTATTCGTGCGTTGTTCTCGCCGCTTTATCTTTGGGATACACGGGCGCCGTTTGACGCGATTCCTGCTCTTGAAAGTGACAGCCTGATGGCGCGGGCCTCGATTGATCACGAGCGGTCTGTATCAGCCCTCGACCAAGAGTTGCACCGCAACCGCGAACCGGACGCGTTGGTGCGGGGATATATCTTTGTTTACGGAGAGGGTACGGGCTCACCGGCGTTGCTTGAAGCGGCTAAGAAGTGCGCTGACGACAACCAGGTGCCGATGCACCTGCATGCTGGCTACGTGCCGATGGGAGCCGACATCTATCGGTCTATGACCGGCAGTAGTCAGATCGTTGATCTGATGGAACTGGGTGTTCTCGATCGCAACACAGTGCTGGTGCATGCCAACGCGCTTAGCGAGGCTGACGAGCAGGCGGTGCGCGACAGTGGTTGTCAGATCGTCTGGTGCCCAGCCGCATTCCTTTCGCTCGGTATCTCCGATGCTTCTTTTCAGATGGCGAAACGTTACCGGGATGGTGTTTCGATTTCGCTCGCGGCCGATGGCGCATTCGACAGCCCTTCCAGCGCGTGCATGCTCGCGGCTCGTTTTGTGTCGCAGACCTACGCCGACCCGCTCCCACCGGAGGCGTTGCTGGAAATGCAGACCATCAACGCGGCGGCTGCGGCCGGTATGGATGATGAGATCGGCAGCATCGAGGTTGGAAAACGAGCCGATATCGTCATCAGGGATTCATGCGCAGCGGAAGGTTATCCGGACAACAACCCGGTGCACAGTCTGGCCCTGATCATGGGGCAGGGCAGTGTGCGAACGGTGTATGTCGATGGGCGGCGGGTGTTGGACGAGGGACGGGCGACCCTGGTGGAAGAGCGTGAGGTGTATCGCCAAGTGTGCGACTCGGTGCGAGTCCGGGCGGACCGGCTTTCCGTGGACGCAGGCCCGGCCTGGCCGGTGGTTAGAGACTGACGGAGTGAGACCATGAACCACGAAGAGTACCAACGTTACGACCCCCTGATTTCTGGGATGGTGGTCCTAAATCAGAACGCCTCAAGCCTCAAGTGGTTGACATAATGCTCTCGGCATCGCTTCAACGAGCGACCTGTGGCTGGATCGTTCGCTGGCGCAGCTCATCACACAGGAGACCCCAGACATCGGCCTCGAATTCTTTGGGTGGCCACGGCTAGATGGACTCAACATATGGCCGGATATGCAGCATATACACCGATGACGTCTGAAGACCGCAAACGCTCGATTTACGCGCAACCCAGCGCCATGAAAGAGGTGTATGCGCCGGACGGACATTTTGTGAATGGCCATATTATTC
>CAYLKA010000148.1:0-2966 GCA_964384125.1 uncultured Gammaproteobacteria bacterium
CCGCTCGCATGGTTGAGCACATGAACTTGTTCGTGGCGACCGTCTAAGACATACAGGTACTTTTGATCCTCATCGGGTGAGAACGCGAGTCCCCAGACCGTGCCGCGTGTATCGGGCAAGGTTGCATTTCCGGTCTTGACCCAGATGTTGCGAACGAAGTTGCCTAGCTTGTCGAATACTTGAACGCGTAGTCCCTCGCGGTCGCAGACATAGATCAGCCCCGTTTTGCTCATGACCACGCAGTGCAACGAGTAGCTGAACGCACCGCCAGTTCCTTCGCGTGTCTGCTCTAGCGTCGCCTGTTGTCCCCACTGTCGCAGGTATCTACCGGTTTCGTCGAATACAACAACGCGCTTGTTGCCGTAACCGTCCGCAAAGTAAACGTCATTGTTTTCTGGGTCGACAGCGACGCCGGCAGGAAAGAAAAACCGGTCCTGGCCGGCATTCAGAGGCGCTCTGTTGATCGAATTGTCGGGTGCTCTTATTGCGGTTCCGTCGTGAGTATCGAGGAGGCCGCGTGTGCCGATCTGTATTAGGAGTTCACCCGAGTGGCTGTACTTTTGAGCGATACCGTCGGCGTTGCCTACGACCCAGACGTTATTGTCCGAATCGAATCCGCACCCGTGGATACTCATCGGCACTTGTTCCGCATCGCCCCAGGAATCGATGAGATTGCCTTGAAGGTCGAACAGCATCATCGGAGGTGTGGGGACGGAGGTCTCCGCTTCTTCCTCGGTGATGTTTTGCCGATCGATGATCAAAATGTGGTCGTGTGCGTCTACACAGGGGTGGCCGAGAGTTGCATTGATCCAGCCTTCCGGGAGTGGTTTAGGCCAAGAAGGATCGACGACGAACTCCTGCGGTGCTTGCGCCATCGGCGTTTCAAAGGGGAGCGCGAGGCAAACAGATAAGGCCACAAGGTAGTTGGATCTCATAAAAAATAATAGCCCTATAAATCAGACGGTTATTTTAATTACCTAGAGAGCACTGAAAATGGATTCCTTGGTTTAGCTCTAGCGTTTCGACCGCGGAGAGGCATAGCGTTCAGATCTCTAATTCTTGAGGATCGTTCGTCAAGAGTCTATCCGGGGTCAGCGCCTGTGGCCAAGGTCCTTGCTGGTATGATGGCGACCAACCGCAATGGGATTCCGAACGTGAGCACGATAGAGGCTAGACCGATGCGAACTTTCCTTCATGTAATTACTTTAACCGCATTCATGACCGTTGGATCGGCGCAAGAGAACAGCAGCATCGATCCTGCGTGGTTGTTCGTACCCGAGTCCGTCGAGGGTGATGAATCGGTCATCGTCGAACCAGTGATGGGTTCTGAGTTTCCTGTCGAGTTGCGTTTTGTCGAGTTGCTCGACGGCGTGTATGCCCCCATCGGCTTTCGGAAGCCGGCCGGAGATGGCCCATTTCCCACCATAGTGTTTGCACATATGAACGGGGGTTACGGGTTGCGGTGGATTCGGGAGTGGACTCAGTACGGTAGCGGCACG
This sequence comes from uncultured Gammaproteobacteria bacterium, assembly GCA_964384125.1. Lineage (GTDB taxonomy): Bacteria > Pseudomonadota > Gammaproteobacteria > Steroidobacterales > Rariloculaceae > UBA6522. The sequence continues at coordinate 1,500 of CAYLKA010000148.1, forward strand.
CCCGAAGCTTTTCTCGATGCGGGCTACGCGGTTGTGTGGATGCGTTATCGCGCGGAGGTGGATACCCCCTATGGTTCGGAGCTATCGGTTCGAGAGTTCCAGGGTCGTGATCGGTGGAATCGTGGTCCGTTGGAGTATGAGGACTCAATTGCTATCGTCGATTACGTAAGGGCTCTGCCGGCAGTCGATCCTGATCGGGTTGGTTGGCTTGGGGTGAGTCACGGCGGAGAGATGCTTCTCAAGGTGGCTTCGGAGTATCAGGGCTTGGCCGCCGGGGTTGCGAGCGAGCCGGCAGCGATGGACTATCTCGCCAGGCTCCCGCGGGATCCGAATGCGGCCCCCGAGCCACCACAGCCGGAAACCATGGGTGACAACACGCTCGAGATGCAGGCGGCCGCGGTGGAGGGTTTGCGAGAAGGGCTCGACACCCCATTGGCGATGTCTCGTATCAACGCCATCCAAATGCCGATATTCGTGGCAGGCAGGGATCGGGACCATAACCAGGCGACCTTTCGGCTTGCCTACGAGCTGATGAGGGAAGCCGGCAAACCGACGGAGTGGAAGTCTTACGATCACGATCATCACGGGTTTGTATTTATCCAGCGCAACTCGGACGGTGTTTATGATCCCGATCCGTTGCAGCGGGAGGTCGTGGCGGACTCCATCGCCTTCTTCGATCGCTACTTGAAAACGCCCTGAGTTCCGATCTCCGGGCCTCCTTTGAGTTTCCGGGCGCCTCTGCCGGCGCCCTTTCGGGCCGCGAACAATAGATGCTGGCAATTCGATGCGTGTTGATGTCCAATCCTGGCGTGCTCGGGTAGCGAAGAACTCTGAGCGGTTTTTTAAAAGAGAGGTAAGAGATGTTCTATTCGTGTAGTCCCAGTTCGGATGTTTCATCCGCAGAGCCGAGTGCAGTTGTAGCCAGCTCGGGTAACAGGGCGTTTACGGTCGATCTGCATTGCCACATGTTTGTCCCTGCGGCTGCGGAGGCCGTTGCAGGCGCATTCGACATGGAAACGGACGGGTTGCATCGATTCTCCAGCGAGGCGAGTAGGCAAGTGAATGCTCGCCAGGCCGACACCATCCAGGAACAACTCGTTTTGGTCGAACGGCGCCTCGCGGACATGGATCGGATGGGCCTCGACGTTCAGGCGCTGTCACCGGTTCCGCTGCAGTACTACTACGCTCTAGAGCCCGATTTGGGTAGGACGGCCGCGAGGATTATCAACGACGAAATCGCAACGGTCGTTGAAGCGCATCCCGACCGGTTCGTGGGCCTTGCCGGGCTTCCGATGCAGGATCCCGAAATGGCTGTGTCGGAGCTCGATCGGGTGGTCAACGAACTCGGTTTCCGTGGCATCGAGCTTTCCACCAACGTAAATGGGGATGAGCTATCCAATTCACGGTTCGATAAAATTTTTGCCAAGGCTGAGGAGCTAGATATTCTTATTCTCCTGCATCCCAACG
>CAYLKA010000149.1:0-1513 GCA_964384125.1 uncultured Gammaproteobacteria bacterium
ATTGAGCATGGAGCTAATCGCGCACATCGACGTCGCCGAGGAGCAACGCATCAAAGCAATCCTCGACGCAGACGAAAACCATTCATGGCCGGCAATCGATTGCGAATCGATGGACGGTTGGGTTCCCGACATGGGGCTAACCGGCTACGCAAACTATAGCATCTATCGACCACCAGCGATTGCTGCAGCCGGCATCACGACAACGGTGCGTCACCGCTTCCGCGTGCCAACACGCAATCCCAAATTGCCCGGTATTTACCACCTCGGTGCGCTCATCTACACCCAGGTGGGCGAAGATTTTTCTCTGGAAATCAGCCTCGGCTCCGAAGATATCGGTCGAATCGAGCCGCGTCGTCACGATAATCGGCGTCACCTCATCGTCCTTGAACGCCCCATCAACTTCGACCATCGAGTGAAGTGGGTGGAATTCACTAGTGCCGGGAACAGTACCTGCCGAATCGAAAATTTCGTCATGCTGAAGGAAGCTCCCGAACCTAGCTCGTTCCTTCCTAGCATTGAACGAATGCACGTAGAGGTGACAAAAAAGACACGCGATACGGTGTCCGCAATCGCACACTGCGTGACCTACCCGCCCGCCACTGTCGTCGCCACAGCTATAGGATCTAAGGGCGACCAAATCGAATCGACCCAGGATGGCCCCTCAACCTTGCACGCCGTGAATCTGCAGGGACTGCGACCAGATCTCAGCTATGCGGTTCAGTTCACTGCGACGGAGCAAGAGGGAGGCAGCACCGAGGCCTGGTGCAACTTCATCCCACCGGATGATAGCGGCAGAATCGCCCTCACGGCCAAAAGCGGCGACAATACCGGACTGAATGCCGATTCTACCACCGACGAGTACGAGGCATCGGTAGAGTTATACAACCTGTCGTCGTCAAAGCTCGAGGGAATGCCGCTTACTTTCGGAATCCCGATCAAGGAGGGCACTTTCCTCACGACGCCGACTGCCAGCATCAAGTGGGGGGATGAAGTCACTGCCGCACAAGCGCGAATCACAGGACAGTGGCCTGACGGCTCTGCTCGCTGGCTTCTGATCGATAGTACGATGCCGCTAAGACTCAGCAAAACGGGTACACTAGCGTGCCGGGTACAGTTGATTGCCGGATTTCGGCAGACCGCCCGGTCAATACCACTCATTTCCAAGGAAGAAGACGGCAGCGCCACGGTCACGGGACAGCGTCTCCAAGTCACACTCGATCCGAATGCCAAAAATTGGCTCCTGGTGGAGCGTCAAGGAGACATCGGATCCCCCTCCGCCCCCTTGGCAGGCGGACCGATAGAGGCGGCATTCTCGGTTCGGCTCGCCGACGGTTCTACTCTATCGACACGGGCAGGACCCGCCATTATTGAGCATCATGGACCTATCCGCACGACATTACGAATCTCAGTCCGCCACCTTGATACTCGAGACATCACCCGGTTGCGAAGCGAGATTAGAATCCACGTGTTTGCAGAACAGCAGTTCGTAAAAATCGATCATCGCTTACTAGTG
>CAYLKA010000149.1:1613-2950 GCA_964384125.1 uncultured Gammaproteobacteria bacterium
TTCCATTCGTCCAATTGCGATCTGTTGGCAGGGATACGTAACTTCTGGCAGTGCTACCCGAAGAGCATTTCTCTGAAGGAGCAAAAAATCAGCCTGCACATTCTGCCGCAGCGATCCGGAGATGAGCTACCGGGAGACGAAGATGCGCAGCAACGTCTCTACACATGGCTGAAGGACGGCAACTACCTGCTGCGTGAAGGAATGGCACTCTCCTCTGAAATACTGCTTGGTTGCGCAGATGATGTAGCATCTAGTGCCGCGTGGTTCGAATGGCTAGAGACGCCAATTGTCGGACGCCCAACAGTGGAATACGCAAACGCTACAGGCGCACTGCCGCGACTCACTTCCAAGAAGGATTCGCCACAGCCAGCCTACGAGCGACTTGCGGCCGAAGCACTCACTCTGTTACGTGACGACCGCGAAAGTTGGCGCGCTTACGGACACGTGAATTTCGGCGACTGGTACGGCGAGGGCGACTGGAGCTGGGGCAACAACGAATATGACACCCCCTTCGGAGCGTACCTGGAATTCCTGCGCGGTGGTGATCCTGAATGGGCAACCTGGGGCGCCGAAGCGTCACGTCATCTCGCCGATATCGACACCATCAATTGCTTTCACGACAAACGTTATGTGGGAATGCAGTCCATGCACATGCCCGCTCACCTGGGCGGCTACCTGCCAGCGTACTTTCGCAGTAAAATTGCCGGCACTCAAGGGAGCCCATCACACATGTGGGTCGAGGGCCCTCTACTGCACTACCTGATCACCGGGGACGAGGCAGTCAGGGAATCGATCACTCGATCCGCAAACTGGCTCCTACAGCCCCAGCAGCTTGACTACTACGACTTTACCGGCGTGCGCGAAGCAGGGTGGCACCTCATCCACCTTTCGATGATCGCGGGAGCAATCAATGATCGCCGAGCGCTAAACGGGGCCTCGATCGTCGTCGAAAGGATTATAGAGAAACAGGACGATGGTGGTGGCTGGACGCGTATGCTCACATCCGGCCACTGTCACTGTGGCTATCCGCACTGTCGAGGAAATATTGCGTTTATGGTTACCGTGCTGCTATCAGGCATGAAACGCTACTACGACCTGACCCACGAGGAACGAGTGGCTAAGGCGATCGTGTCAGGCGCACACTGGCTCATTCGCGAAACCTTCAACGACGAGACTGGACACTTCATCGGAGGAAGCTGCAAGACCATACAACGCAACTCAAGCGGAGATGCGTATAATACTCGTATTGTCCTCGAGGGCATTGCCGACGCCTATGCCATCTCCAGAGACCCAGAAATTGCCCGATGTCTGAAGCGGACGCTGCCATCCGTATCCGA
>CAYLKA010000150.1:0-2933 GCA_964384125.1 uncultured Gammaproteobacteria bacterium
CCTCATTTTCGCAATTTACATTTCCCTAAAGTTGATCGTCTGGATCTTTGATCGTGGGGAACGTGATTTACGTTGAGGTTCGACTAGTCAGGGTAGCCCCTTAATCTTGGAAAGCACTTTAAGAGCATTCACCTGAGTAGTTAAGGAGCGTTGCTTGGGCGGATGGTCTCCGCTTGCCGCTACGAGCGGCAAGGAACCATCTTTCCCGCCATGGCCAACGGTCCATTCAAGCGCTTCGTTCGCGAAATCCATCGCAAAAGTCTCTGGCAAGTACTGGGGATCTATGTGGTTGCGTCTTGGGGCGTACTCAGCGTTGTCGATACGCTGGGAGGCGCGCTCAACCTGCCAGACTGGTTTCCTTCCGTCGCGCTCGGACTCCTGATCGTCGGTTTGCCCGTCGTTCTCGCTACGGCGTTCGTTCAGGATGGCGGACAGGACGGAGCCGCAGGGGACTTGGACCTGGCTCATGATTCCGTGGACGTTTCCGGAGGTGGCGCCTCTGGCCTATTCACTTGGCGGAATGCGGCTCTAAGCGGCGTTGGTGCCTTCGCGTTGCTGGGCTTCGTTGGGACCGGATGGGTCTTGTTCGGTGGAGGCATCGGCGACACAACGGATGACGACCCGACTATCGAGCGGTCAGTCGCGGTCCTCCCCTTCGTGAACATGAGCGGCGACTCCAACAACGAGTACTTCTCAGACGGGATTACCGAGGAGTTGCTCAACGCGCTCGCGCATTTACCAGACCTGCGCGTTCCTGGACGGACATCCTCATTCGCCTTCAAGGACGGGGGGCTCACGATCCGGCAGATCGCGGATACCCTCGACGTTGCGCACGTCCTGGAGGGAAGCGTTCGTCGTCAGGGAGAGACGGTGCTGATCACTGCGCAGCTCATCGATGCCAAGACCGACGCCCATCTCTGGTCGGACACGTTCGAGAGAGAGCTCACCGACATCTTCGCTATCCAGCGCGAGATCGCCACGGCCATCGCAGATCAGCTTCAGGTAAGTCTCTCGGGAGCCGAGCAGGCCCGACTCGTGGGTGAGGGGACCGCGAACACTGAGGCTTACGAGGCTTATTTACGAGGCCGTTACTTCTGGAACCAACGCACCGCAGAGAGTATCCAAACCGCGATCAGCGAGTTTCAGCGCGCTGTAGATCTGGACTCAAACTATGCCGAGGCATACTCCGGACTCGCGGACTCCTATCTGATCATAGACAATTACGTATTCCGGACGATGCCGGACTATCGGACGAACTCCGAGCTAGGACTCGCCGCAGCGCAAAGAGCTGTCTCTCTCCGTCCCGACCTTGGCATGGCTCACGCCTCACTTGGGTTTGGTCTTTGGATGGTCGGCGACTGGGAGAACGCGGATCGGGAACTTGAACGGGCGATCGAGTTGAATCCAGGGTACGCGATCGGCCACATGTGGCGGGCGTGGGTGCTGTCCTCCACCGGAAGGGCCGACGAAGCGGTGGGTCCAGCACAGCGCGCGCTCGAACTCGACCCGGTCTCCCGGGTGATCTCTCTCGTCTCGGGCGAGGTCTTCTTGTTTGCGGGCCGAATGGAAGAAGCGATCGAACAGCTCCGGAAGACCATAGGCCTCGCGCCGGAGTGGGCAAATCCCTGGTTCGACTTGGGGCATGCACTGTTGATCGAAGGTCGATACGACGAGGGACTGGAGGCATGGCTCAACTATGCGCGGTTTGCCAACTTGGACGTTGCCATCCAGACGGCGTCGTATCAAGCGATGGTCCGCTATCGTGAGACCGGGGAGCCGCATACGTTCCCGGACCACGACGAGAATCCGAGGGGGCAGATCCTTATGTACGCCGAGAGTGGCCAGCCCGACCAAGCTATCGAACTGTTCGAAGCCCTCGTTCTGTCAGGAGCATACGGATGGGCGGGTAGCACCCATTCATTGCCCACCGGAGATCTTCTCGGCGACGACCTCCGATACCAGGCGTTGCTCGAAGAAGCTGGGATTACGTGGTGAGCGAGTACATCTAGCGCCATGCTCGCTCCGGGAGACTTCTTGCCTGCGCGCCTCTGTGGAAATTTGAACTTGAGCGATGGGGGAACAATGAAAACGAAACTGCGAAGGTTACCTCTTCTTTTTACGGTCGTGTCGTCGGCTCTTGTGGTGGCTTGCGCGCCAGCAGAGTCACCGCTCACGCTGTATGAGTTCGACTGTGGTGTTATTCGCTTCGAAAGCATTACGATGTTCGGCGTCGGCGACGACGAGACCGATGTCCGTGACATGATCGTTCCCTGTTACGTAGTGGAACATCCTGCAGGCAGTCTGCTGTGGGAGGGGGGCTTGCCATTAGCCATTGCCGAAGCCGGGGACTGGGTGGAATCGCCGCCCGTGTTGCTGCGACAAGATCAGACGCTCGCTGACCAGCTCCCCAGTATTGGCCATGCTATCGACGCTTTTGACTACGTGGCTTTCTCTCACATGCATTTCGACCATGTCGGAGCCTCAAGCGAAGTCCAAGGCGCCACGCTCCTGATCCAGCAAGCCGAGTTCGACGCGGCCTTCGCGGACAGCGTAACCGTACCGTTCTTCGATCCGGCTGTATACGAGGGCCTCCGAAATGCGCCGCGGGAACTACTCGACGGAGAGCACGATGTGTTCGGAGATGGCAGGGTGAGAATTATTCCTGCACCAGGCCATACGCCCGGACATCAGGTGCTCTTCGTGGATCTGGCTGAAGAGGGGCCTGTTGTTCTGGCTGGCGACCTCTACCACTTCCGCGAGAGTCGGTCAGACACACGGGTCCCAGAGATAAACGTAGATTCTGCGCTCACTATTATGACCATGGGCCGTATCGAACAAATGGTGATCGACGAAGGTGCCCAGCTGTGGATCGAGCACGACATGGCAGCGTACCTGGAGAGACAGTCGCGTTCCAATGTCCACCGTTGAGTATG
>CAYLKA010000151.1:0-2883 GCA_964384125.1 uncultured Gammaproteobacteria bacterium
AGATGGACGTGCAGACTTACTTTTTCCGGCGAACCAATACCAACGCCGCTGGCCAACCGCGAAGTTGGACCGATCATCTACTGTGGCATCATGCTTGCCATACTGTGGACCTGTTCCAATATCAAACCGGTGAGGTCGCATCTGACGTCTATGCGCTCCAAGGGCCCATGCACCCGGAACTCGGGATTGCTATGGATATGAATATCGGTATGAAGGTGCCTTCGGGAGCCATCTGTACGCTGTCGCTCTCGTTTAATAACGACGGACCTTTCGGCACGTTCTTTCGCTACATCTGCGATAACGGCACGTACATAGCCCGTTACGACGATCTTTTTGACGGGAACGAGAATCCTATCGACGTGTCCGATGTGGATGTGTCGATGGATGGCATAGAGCTTCAGGACCGAGAGTTCCTCTCCGCAATCGCGACGGGTCGTGAGCCCAATGCAAGTGTTGCACAGTGTTTACCCGCCATGCAGACGCTGGACCGCCTTGAGAAGAGTCTGAGCAATTAGTTGGCGAGGGTCTCCAGTGACAGACACTAGTAAATTTGAGGACATTCCGGGGACTTATCTATTCAACAAGGATCGGTGCCATGAGGGCTATCACCTGAACATGTTCTGTATGTCGTTGATTAAGGAAAAGAATCGAGAAGTGTTCCGAGCCGATGAAGCCGCCTACCTCGACAGATGGCCGTTGACGGAAGAGCAGCGTCGGTGTGTGCTGGAGCGGGACTGGTTGGGCATGATCAAAGTGGGTGGCAACATCTATTACACCTCGAAACTGGGTGCGACGGATGGGCGTTCGTTTCAGTACATGGCTGGCGCCATGTCCGGCCTGACCCAAGAGGAGTACCGAGATATGATGCTCTCAGGCGGCCGATCGATCGATGGCAACCGTAGTAAGTTGGAAAAAGGCTAGTGGCCGGGATCGTAGCAGGACTGGCGACGTCTCATGTGCCTGCGATCGGCGTCGCCATCGATATGGGCAAGACGCAGGAGCCGTATTGGAAGCCTCTCTTCGATGGCTACGAGCCTGCACGCCAGTGGTTGGCGGAGCTCGACCCCGACGTCATCATTCTTGTTTACAACGATCATGGGACGGCATTCTCTCTCGAGGTTATCCCCACGTTCGCCATCGGCGTGGCTAGGGAGTTCCCCCCCGCGGATGAAGGTTGGGGGCCGCGTCCAGTGCCGGCAGTTAAGGGTTATCCCGGGCTCGCGTGGCACCTAGCAGAGTCGCTCATCCTTGACGAGTTCGACATGACCATTGTCAATGAGATGGCTGTTGACCATGGCTTGACCGTGCCCCTATCAATCACTTGCGGAGAACCTGAGGAATGGCCCATTCCGGTAATTCCGTTGGCCGTCAACGTGGTCCAGTATCCACCCCCCACAGGCAAGCGATGTTTCGATTTAGGACGATCTATACGCAACGCGGTGGAAACCTACGAAAAAGACCTCCGGGTGGTCATATTCGGCACCGGCGGCATGTCTCATCAGCTTCACGGAGAGCGTGCGGGGGTCATCAACGAGGAGTTCGATGGGCGCTTCCTCAAAGATCTCACCGCAAACCCCCAGCGTCTGATTGATCTGCCTCACATCGACTACGTTAGGGAGGCGGGCGCCGAGGGCATCGAAATGGTCATGTGGTTGATCATGCGAGGTGCGTTAAACGACCAGGTAGAGGAGGTCTACCGGCACTACCACGTGCCCGCTTCCAACACAGCTACTGGGTTGATCATCCTCGAAAATCGTCCCTAGCGCCTTACATCCAACTTTCTGGCGACGATTCTTAATGTGGTCGTGAGACTCTCAGGATGGGGGCTGTGGTCCGCTTAGGGGCCTGTGTAATACTCCGCCTCGCTGCAGTCGGTGCATCGCACGTCCGTTACAGGTATTCCCGCGATGACATCTGCCACCCAGTCACGATACCGATACCCGTCCACCTGGTAGGCGTAGAACCGATCGTAGATTTCGGGCAAGCCGCGATTCCGGTTACCGGTTGGCGCGATAGCGTCGAAGTAACCGAGGCCAATGACGTGGCGATTTCCACCGGCTATGAAGGTTCGGTAGTTGGGTACCTGAGCTTTGACGTAGCGGTGTCCCGCCTCGACGACCTCTAGTATCGGCTCCTCTACGCCGAGAAACTCGATCATCTCGGAGAACGTTTGGTCGTGGGCCGTGATCATCTGCGTGAAGATAATCTCAGGGTGACGATTTGCTGCGGCGATCGTGATGTCCTCAAAACTCAGGTTGTCCATATCGATGTCTTGGAATCCGGGTTGGCTTGCCAGGACGTCTGCGGTATCCCAGGCGTTCACCAGGGGCGTCATCCTTTCTCCTATGTAGAGCGCGCCATTGCCATCGCCGATGTGTCGCACGGCCGCGTCCGGATAGTGGTCAGCAACTAACGACACGAAGAGCGGGGTGCCGAAGCTTCCTGACGTGTACCCGCCAATCACCACGGTTTCGAGATGCGGCAAGTTGGTATAGACCCAGTCGAGCACTGTCATTGCGTTTTGGAAACCGTTGAAGTGCAGAGTTTGACTGGGTGGTGTCCCCTCACCGATCCAATCCTCGTTAGATCGGACCGTGTTACCGATGTGCATGTCGCCCGTGCAGTAGCCCGCGTGAATCTTGGTGAAGCCAAGAAAGGGGTTTTCCGGATTGTTATTCGCAAAGACACCACCCGATCCCGCAGGGTTGTCTTCGGTTCTCACTGTTTTCGGGTTGTCATCCATCCGACCTTGAGGCTCGTCGCTGCAGGTCTGTCCCGACCAGCATGCGCCACCACCGGGGAATGTGATGAGCGCTTGGCTTGTGGATTCTGGTTTCACGAAAAATCCGTACTCTGTTCCGTAAAGACAGGTTGTTTCGCCGC
>CAYLKA010000152.1:0-2843 GCA_964384125.1 uncultured Gammaproteobacteria bacterium
CCTGACCCCCAGTCAGGTGCGCTACCAAACTGCGCCACATCCCGAACCGTGCAAATCTTAACGTGTTTTTGATGCTCTGGCCCGTTGATGCCCCTAACAATCAAGGAACGGGAACCCGTTCACGCAATTCCTTGAACCAATTGAAGATCACATTGACGCGAGTAGGCACCGATTCGGGTGGATGTCGAATCATCAAGAACCGATCGTCAGACATGACGCCAAAATCCGAAAACAGTGGTTGCGCCTGATGACTCAATTCCCATCCACCGCCGAAGATAATGTTAGGAACGCTAGCAGTCAGTACCGGTTCAGTGCTGATGTCCGACACCATGAACTGATGGCCTTGACGAAAATACAGGCGCTCACCGGATGACGACCAAGTGGGGTGCGTGCCTCCATTAGTCGAGATACGGAGAGGATCGAATACGCGATCGATATCCTGGATCGAAATTTCAAATCGACCTGACACATTTGTCATGTAGGCCATGAGCTCCCCAGACGGAGAAGGCTGGGCCGCCGCTTCCTCAGCCGGCGTCACGAGCCACGGTTCCGGTTCTCCGCCGATTGGCAAAATCCAAATATCCGCACCTGTACTTTCGTGAATCTCCTGATAGACGAGCCGACCATCGGCAGTCACTCCCGAAGGGAATTGGTCAAACCGACTCTCAAGCAAGACTTCAACCTCGCCTACCCCAGAGGCCGCCTTCGAGTACAAGTTCCATGTCCCATTGTGATTGGAAGAAAAATTCACTCGCGTACCGTCCGCGCTCCAGACTGGAGCTTGTGTAACGGGAAGCTCCGGGACCAGCGGCACACGGCCTCCCCGATCAAGATCATGAACAAAGACCTGAAAATTGGCGGTGAACGCAACACGACTGCCATCCGGCGACAAACTCAATTCCTCGTAGTTCCCTAATTCCGCATTAACTGGTTCTATACGACCTGAAGAATCGACGATCGCCAGGGACCTCTGTGACGCATCCAGCGGGGCATATACCAACGTGCCATTTTCAGACACTGCGATTCTTGCGTAGCCATTCCCGCCTCCGCCGTGGACATTCTCTAGAACCAATTCTGGCGTCATGCTTCGAGCAGAGTCTTGACCGCTTGGGAGTGCCAGAATATCTCCGCCATCCCCTGCGAACACGATATGACCTGACGAAACGTAGTTGCTTCGCCGCCATTGACCAGGCACCACCACCGACTCCGTCATCTCGGTTAGATCGAGCCGCATCAAAGCCGGATCACTACCCCACCGATTGAACAACATCTCTTGACCACCCGGCAAAACAAACGGCCAGGTGAAAGCGTAGCTTGAGGCACGGTCAGGGATTAGGAACGGTTCATACTCGCCACCATTCTCATCGATGCGGTACAGCCCGCTGTTCCAAGCTGTCGTAAAGAGAATCGTGCCATCGTCTAGCCAGTGCCCCCCTCCATACGATGTCGCATCAGCGAGTCGAACCGGCTCCCCACCATCTACTCTCGTCTTAAAGAATCCCCCTCTGGCATAGAAGGCGACCCAACGACCGTCCGGTGAGAACGAAATGTGCTCTGCGCCTTCTGTCCCGTCTAAAACCTCCAATTCAGCCTCGTCAAATCGGCGACTGTAGATCTGAGCTCCTCCACTCCCATCAGTTGAAGCGAACGCCACACGTTGTCCATCGCGTGTTATGTCAGGCCCGGCGACAAGTGCATGACCTAGGGGCAGCGCAATCGAAGTACGGACTACCGCCTCATCGCCAGAGGGTCGCAGTACGGACCCTGCAAATACAGCGACTCCAACGACCGCCGCCGCTAACACCGCCATGAGTATGAGAGCTGGCCGACTCGCAAACGCGGCCGACCGCATGTCCTGCGTAGGCTCTGGTACACCCGTCTCGAAAATACCATTGAGAGCGAGTCGCACGTCTCCGATGTCACGCACACGCTCTTTGGGATCCTTCTTAAGACAACATCGCACCACGTTGTCGAACTTTGCAGGCAAATCTTTTGGTAACCGACTCCAATCCGGTTCCTGCATCATTACCGCGGCGAGCGTCTCCGATGCCGTCTCGCCCGTGAACAACCGCTGCCCCGACAGCATCTCCAGCAGAATCACCCCGAACGCCCAGATGTCCGCCCGCTTGTCGACCGGCTTCCCCTTGGCTTGCTCAGGTGCCATGTAGGCTGCGGTGCCGATCACCATACCCATCTGCGTCGCCGCCGTCAGTGACATCGTCGGCGACGCGGTCCCACTCACACCACTCGCCTCCGGGGTGACCGCCTTCGCCAGCCCAAAGTCCAACACCTTCACCGTCCCGTCAGGCCGCACCTTAACGTTGGCCGGTTTCAGGTCACGGTGGATGATTCCCTGCTCGTGGGCCGCTTCGAGGGCGTCGGCGATCTGCTGGGCGATCATCAGCACCTCATCAACCGAGATCGGCCCTTCGGCAATTCGATCGGCTAACGTTGGTCCTTCGATCAATTCAAGTACGAGCGCCTCGGCTTCGCCGGCGGATTCCAGGCCGTAGATGCCTCCGATGTTTGGGTGATTCAGCGACGCTAGGACTTTGGCTTCCCGTTGGAAACGCGCAAGCCGATCGGGATCGGCCGTAAAGGATTCGGACAGCACCTTGAGGGCCACGTTTCGGTCAAGGGTCGTATCGTGGGCGTGATACACCTCACCCATCCCTCCTTCACCGAGCTTACCCAGTACCTCATACACGCCGATACGTGTGCCAGTTTCGAGTGCCATACCAGTGACTAGCCTAGCTTTCTGTGAGTCGAGTTTAAACGAGACCCTTTTCCGCCGTAACCTTTACTTCGTAGAGCTGATCAAAAAATCGTTCCTCTTGTTCTTC
>CAYLKA010000153.1:0-2804 GCA_964384125.1 uncultured Gammaproteobacteria bacterium
CGCCGGAGTCGTCGCGAAGATCATGGAGTAGGTTGGAGTTGAGCCGCTGGAGCGGCGTGAGCGCAGAGAGAATCAGACAGAGGCCAGTAGCTCAATTGGCAGAGCAGCGGTCTCCAAAACCGCAGGTTGGGGGTTCGAGTCCCTCCTGGCCTGCCAGCTCTGACGAGCTGCGCAATAGTGGCTCTCGTACTGATCTGGAGCGCTCGCAAATCGGGATAAACGCCCAGAGGAGCTGATGTTCGAACGAGCAGCCGATGGATACTAAGGTAGAAACTGAGAAAACCGTACTTGATACGCTCAAGCTTCTTGTGGCGGGGGGCGTTCTTCTTGGCGGCGTGGTTGGTTACTACTCTTACCCCGATGTTCCGGTGGTGGTGCGGGCGCTTGGCGTGATGGTTGCGCTGGCGATCGCGGTCGTGATCGCGCTCCAGTCGGTCCAGGGTCAGGCGCTCTGGCGGTTTGTTCAAGGTTCACGGGTGGAGATGCGAAAAGTCGTGTGGCCCACACGCGAAGAGGCGATACAGACGACGATCGCTGTCCTAGTGTTTGCTTTGATTATGGGAGTGTTCTTCTGGTTGCTGGATCTGTTCTTGCTTTGGTTCACGCGATTTCTTACCGGGCAGGGGGGTTAACCCATGTCTGACCTGCAATGGTACGTGGTTCACGCGTACTCCAATTATGAACACAAGGTGAAAACCTCGTTGGAGGAGCGAATATCGCGATTTGGCCTGGAGGACAAGTTTGGGGAGATTCTGGTTCCGACTGAGGAAGTCGTCGAAATGAGGGAAGGCCATAAGAGGCGAAGTGAGCGAAAGTTTTTTCCCGGTTACGTCCTCGTTCAGATGGAGATGGGTGACGATACCTGGCATTTGGTTAAGGAAGTGCCGAAGGTGCTTGGCTTCATAGGGGGAAGCACGGATCGGCCGGCACCGATCTCTGACGAGGAGGCGAACACGATCTTGAATCGTGTGCAAGAGGGTGTGGATAAGCCTCGGCCTAAAGTCTTGTTCGAGCCGGGAGAGGTCGTTCGGGTAACGGACGGGCCATTCAATGATTTCAACGGGGTGGTGGAGCACGTTAACTACGAGAAGAGCAAAGTTAGGGTGGCGGTACAGATCCTTGGTCGCTCGACGCCGGTCGAGCTGGAGTTCGGTCAGGTCGAGAAGGCTTAGTTTAGGGCGGCAAGTGGAATGGCGAGAAAGATAGAAACGTATATCAAGCTACAGATTCCGGCCGGGCAGGCCAATCCGAGCCCGCCGGTTGGACCGGCGCTTGGTCAGCACGGCGTGAACATCATGGAGTTCTGCAAGGCATTCAACGCGGAGACCCAGAGCGCCGAGCAGGGGATGCTCATCCCGGTCGTAATCTCTGTGTATACGGACAAGAGTTTCACTTTTATTACGAAGACACCGCCTGCGGCCGTGTTGCTAAAGAAAGCGGCGGGTATCGAGAAGGGAAGTGGAACGCCGAACACCGAAAAGGTAGGCAGCGTGACGCGGGCCCAACTCGAAGAAATCGTCAAGATCAAGGAGCCTGACCTAAATGCGGCGGACACGGATGCTGCGGTGAGAATCATCGCGGGCAGTGCCCGTAGCATGGGCTTGGAAGTGGAGGGTCTGTAGTTGGCTAAGCTCAGCAAGAATCAGAAAACCGTCCAAGAACGCCTGGAGCGTGGTAAGGCCTATCCGGTTGTGGAGGCGCTCGGGCTTGTTAAGGAACTGGCGACCGCGAAATTTCAGGAATCCGTGGACGTTTCCGTCAACCTTGGTGTGGATCCCAAGAAGTCCGACCAGGCTGTTCGCGGCTCGACCGTGCTTCCTCATGGTACCGGTAAGACTGTGCGCGTGGCGGTGTTCGCACAAGGTGAGAATGCCGACGCGGCTAAGGAGGCCGGGGCCGATATCGTGGGCATGGACGACCTTGCCGAATCTGTAAAGGGCGGAGAGTTGAACTTTGATGTGGTGATTGCTAGCCCTGACGCCATGCGCGTCGTGGGCAAGCTCGGACAAATTTTGGGGCCGCGAGGCCTCATGCCCAACCCCAAGGTTGGCACGGTTACGCCGGATATCGCTGCCGCAGTCAAGAATGCCAAGGCTGGGCAGGTTCGTTACCGCACGGACAAGTCGGGCATCATTCATTGCCAGATCGGTACCGTGGGGTTCGAGGTGGACGCCTTGAAGGAGAATCTCGAGGCATTGCTAGCTGATCTGAGCAAGGCTAAACCGGCATCGTCGAAAGGACAGTATATGAAGCGGGTCAGCATCTCGTCGACGATGGGACCCGGAGTGATTGTTGATCAGGCAACGGTGAGTGCCTGATTCGGAGTTGAGAATCGAATTTTTGTGCCCAACACCTCCGTCAAGGGATCGGTAGGGGTAGGGTACGGCCGGCAGAGGCCGGCGATCATCAGAGACCGTAGGTCTGCCGTGAGGAAGGTAATGACGCGAGTCGCCTACGCAGGTGGTGTTGTCCCAAGCAGCTTTTGCCTGATGGAGGACGCACCGTTGAGTGTCGCGGAAACGAGGAAGGTTATTCGTGGCGATTGCGGGGCGGGTGCCGCTGTAGATCGAGTAGCCGCCACCTTCTGGTTGTCAGGATAAGGAGCTAGGGAGAAAAGCATGGCGCTAAATCTAGAGCAGAAGAAAGCGCTGGTTGCTGAGGTGAACTCAGTAGCCGCTTCGGCTCAATCTGCGGTGGCCGCGGAGTACCGTGGACTAACGGTCGGCGAGTTGACTGAGCTCAGCGCGGACGCGCGAAACTCTGAGGTGTATATGAAAGTCGTGACGACCTCGGTGGCTCGCCGG
>CAYLKA010000154.1:0-2734 GCA_964384125.1 uncultured Gammaproteobacteria bacterium
GAGCTCCGAACAACGACGGCTGCTATCGACCCGTGACTGCGCACCTTCCCAAGGGGACGATAGTCAATCCGGAGTTCCCGGCCCCTGTAGCGGCTCGCTCGATTGGGTTGCTGCGGGTCTGCAGCGCAGTACAGGGCGCTATGGGTCTTGCCTCACCGGAACGATTCAACGCGGCTAATTGCGGTCAGACCTCGTTGTTGCCAGTGGGAGGCCACGACCCTGAGAAAGGGAAGGACTTCGTTGGGGTCATCGGTGGGCCGTGGCGCGGCGGACTGGGCGCCCGCCCGGGAAAAGATGGCATTGACGTCACCGATACGGAGATGAGCAACGTGTACCACGTCCCCATCGAGGCCACTGAGGCGCTACTACCACTGCGCTTCAACCGCCTTTCACTATGGCCAGACTCCGGAGGTGCCGGCAAGTGGCGCGGCGGGCTCGGGTTCGAGGCAGAAATCGAGTGGCTTCGGGGGCACGGACTGGTATCGGTGAGACGAGATCGGCATGTGATCCCGCCTTGGGGGACGCAGGGCGGGCTCGATGGGCCGGTGAGCCATACAGCCGTGCGCCGTGCGGACGGGACGACAGAGCAAGTTCCGAGCAAGGGTCTGCTGCGCCTCGAAGCCGGCGACGTCCTCCTACTAAAGACGACCGGGTCAGGAGGCTATGGGTCACCACTGGAGCGCGATTCCGCCGAGGTACTCGAAGACGTACTCGACGGGAGGGTTTCCGTGGACGCTGCTCTTGAGCTCTACGGGGTCGTAGTTGTGGACGGCGCAGTTGAGCCGGAAGCCACCGAGGAGACCCGTAGAAACCTCGGCACTCGGACACAGCCATGACGCCGCCGAAGGGGCCGAACGACTCGACGATCGGCCTTAGTTCTCGGGGCTGTTTGGCGACCTTCGTCTCCTTTAGAGACATATCCCGACCCAGATTTGGCCTGAAGGGCGAACCTCGGCCTCTCCTAACCTCGCAAACAGCCAACTTTCCTAGCTGAACTCCAGTCGCCATAGTCGAGCCAAACTGGGATTTGAGTCGCCGACTCCTCCTTACAGGAACGACCATTGCGAGCTTTCACCCGCTCACCCCTAACGCAAGGTCCGGGCGAAAGCTCGGAGGTCGTCGATCAGTAACCCAGGCTGCTCCAGCGCCGCGAAGTGCCCTCCACGAGGCATCTCGGTCCAGCGCGCGATGTTGTAGATGCGTTCAGCGTAGGAGCGCGGGGGCCAGGATAGGAGTTCCGCCGGAAACAGTGCCGCCGCGGTAGGAACCTCCACGCGGTTGCCGACCCGAGACAGCAAGCGCCCCCCCTCTTCGCGACGGCCGTAGTAGATCCATGACGCAGTGTTGAAAGTGCCAGTCACCAAATAGACCATGACGTTGGTCAACAGCGAATCCTTACTGTGGGCGCTCTCGATGTCGTCCCCATCGGTGTCCGACCATGAGTTGAACTTCTCAACGATCCAGGCCGCCTGACCAACAGGGCTGTCCATCATCGCGTAGCTCAAGGTCTGTGGCTTGGTCGCCTGTTGGGTCCGATAGCCGTTCTCCATCAACTGCTCCCGCTCGAATTCAGCGGCCCAGGCCTCTTCCTCTGGGCCCTGTGGGCCATCTGGATGGCGCATCGTCAAGATATTGATGTGGATAGCCCGGCATGCCGGCGCGTGGTCGAACCCGAGCCAACTCGAAATCGCACCTCCCCAGTCGCCACCCTGGGACAGATAGCCGTCGTATCCCAGTACCTGAGTCATAAGAGTGTTGAATAACTCTGCCATCCTGCGCGGCCCGATTGGACGTGGTGGTCGACCAGAGAAGCCGAACCCAGGCAATGAGGGAACGATGACGTCGAAGGCATCCTCCACGCTGCCTCCAAACCGTTCTGGGTGGGCGAGCGGCTCGATGATGTCGAGGAATTCGACGATTGTGCCGGGCCAGCCATGGCTGATGATTAGGGGCAGCGGTGCAGGTCCGCTGCCCTTCTCGTGAAGGAAGTGGAGGTCGATGCCTTCGACGGGAGCGACGTAGTGAGAGAACCGGTTGATCGCCGTCTCTTGTTTCCGCCAGTCAAATCCATCAACCCAATAAGCACAAAGCTCCTTCATGTAATCAAGATTGGTGCCATAGGCCCAACCGCCATCGTCGGGCATTTCGTGCCAGGGGTATCCCACGACCTGAGCGCGGATGCGATCAAGAGTCTCGTCAGCGACGTCAATATGAAACGGGTGAATATTTGTCATGTCCCAAGCCTGCTGATGATTTCTCTATCTTTCGACCCTTGCCACTTCAGCGCCCTCAGTTTCCGCCGGACTGCAAACTTGAACTGGGTGTTACTTGAGGGCGTGCGACATCTCTCATACGAAGACTGCACGATATTTTCACTTGTTAGAGGAAAATGTCAGCGGCCGCCAATCAGCGCAAGGTCACTAGGAGACCCTATGCGGTTGGTAGCTACCACCCTCTTGGCGGGTGTGGGACGGCACGGGAGCCCCAAGTGCAGATACGCGCACCAGTCTCCTGTTCCAGCGGTCCGGATCGGACCTCACACGCTTCCCAAGATAATTGTCCAGCGAATCCGACCCATTAGCGCTCGTGGAAGAATTGGCGCTATCTCCCGTAAAAGGAGAGGCTCAAAGCCCTGCATCAACGCTCCCCCACGACTTCCAGCGCGGCGAAACGTTCTGGTTTCTCAACGTTCCTGGTGGGCGCGGAGGGACTTGAACCCCCGACCCCCTCCTTG
>CAYLKA010000155.1:0-2705 GCA_964384125.1 uncultured Gammaproteobacteria bacterium
CCGAGTTCATACGAGACCACGACGTAGCGCTCCTCGGGTGGGACCTGATGGACGCCAGGACCGACGCTGGAGGCCTCCCCTGGCCGGTGCATGGCGTCCTATTCAACTTCGGTGTTGCATTGCTTGACAACGCCCGCCTGGAACCCATCGCCGACGCCTGCGCAGAGGAAACTCGATACGAGTTCATGTTCATGCTGCTGCCGCTTAACGTCGCTCGCGGCACCGGAAGCCCTGCCAACCCGATCGCCATGTTCTAGCGCCATGTCGCCGTAGCGGCGGCGTTCGTCACTGGCCCGCCTTGGCCAGCCGCCTTGACGCATATTCGGATTGAGTCTCCGAAAATCCACCCGTCGAGACGGCTCGCCAGCGGGCTACCGGGCTGGCACACGCGTCCACTTTGCGCGTGAACGAGCACTCGCGAGAAGCGCATCAATGAACAGCATTCCCCGTAGCCCATCGTCAACCGTGGGATAGTCCAGCATAAGGGGATCGGGGGAGGTCCGCGCGAGCCTGGCCCGGATCACATCAGACACGTTGCGATAAACATTCGCAAATGCGTCCAAAAACGCCTCCGGATGGCCAGCGGGCAATGAACTCGCCCGCGCAGCGGCCGCGCTTCGCTCTGCCACATACGGGTGTCCCCGCCGCCAGACCTCCAGAGGCCCAGCCGCCGGCTTCACCTGCAGTACATTCGGCGTTTCCTGATGCCACTCCAGCCCCTTGCGCTCGCCGTAGAGTCGAATCACAAGCGCATTGTCCTCCCCGACCGACACCTGACTTGCGTGGAGCACGCCGCCCACTCCTTTTTGTAACCGGAGCAGTACATTGCCATCGTCATCGAGGCGACGCCCGCGAACAAACGTCGTCAAATCGGCGCATAACTGGACAATGCGCAGCCCGGTCACGTACTCCACAAGGTTCTCGGCATGAGTGCCGATATCTCCCATGCACCCACTGCCTCCGCTGCGTCTGGGATCAGTGCGCCACTCGGCCTGCTTCATCCCGGTCTTCTCGAGGCGAGTCGCGAGCCACCCCTGCGGGTACTCCACGACGACCTTGCGCAATGGTCCCAGGTCTCCAGCCAAAACAAGGTCCCGCGCTAGCTTCACCATCGGGTAGCCGGTGTAGTTGTGAGTCAACGCGAAGACTCGCCGAGCCCGACGAACAACACGCTTCAGTTCCCGAGCCTCCGTCACCGACACCGTCATGGGTTTGTCACAGATGACATGGAACCCTGCTTCGAGAAACAGCTTCGCAATCGGGAAATGCTCGTGATTCGGCGTCACGATCGAGACGAAATCGATCCGCTCTCCACCTGGCAATGCCTGCTCTCGTTTCACCATTTCCTGGTACGAGGCATAACTCCGGGCCCTGAGAAGCCCCAGTTCACGCCCTTTCCGACGCGATCGCGTTGGACTCGTCGAAAACGCACCCGCGACCAATTCCACATCTCCGTGGAGGCACGCGGCTCGACGGTGTACATCCCCGATGAAGGCACCTGGTCCTCCACCGACCATCCCCATCCTGAGCTTTCGTACCGGTCCCCCGCTCATGGTGTCATTTACTCTCTTTCTCAACAGCCTGCCGGCGCCCTGTCTGACTTTCTGGACAGATCCATGAGTCCCGCCCACTACCGCTCAAAGGCCGCATCGAAGGCAACCCCAGAGGGACTGAAATCAACATCCTTGACGTACTCGCAGGACTCCTGCGCACCATGATCCCGATCCATGCCCGAGTCTTCCCACTCGACAGACAGCGGCCCCTGATACCCGATCTGATTCAGCGCACGAATGATCGCTTCGAAATCCACGTCCCCACGTCCGACCGACCGAAAATCCCACCCTCTTCCGGGCACACCAAATGGAAGATGCGAGGACAAGATTCCCGTACGACCATCCAGCGTGACCGCCGCATCCTTCATATGCACGTGATAGATCCGATCCTCGAACTCAGTAATGAATCTGGCCGGCTCCATCCCCTGCCACTGCAAATGGCTTGGATCAAAGTTGAACCCAAAGGCCGGCCGCCGACCGACGGCGTCAAGGGCCCGTTCTGCACTGACAATGTCGAACGCGATTTCCGTCGGGTGCACCTCGAGCGCAAAACGAACACCACACTCGTCAAAGACGTCAAGAATCGGATTCCAGAGCCTGGCGAATCGCGCGTACCCCTCGTCGACCATCTCTGCCGACACCGGCGGAAACCCATAGAGCAAATGCCAAATGGGTGAACCCGTAAACCCACTGACTACCGACACCCCGAGCTTCCGCGCCGCACGAGCCGTGTTCTTCATCGTCTCGATGGCCCATTCGCGTTTCGCTTCCGGATCGCCGTGACGCGCCGATGGCGCAAAGGCATCCGATCGCGCATCATTGGGGTCGCAGACGAGTTGTCCGGCTAGGTGGTGAGAGATCGCCCAACATCCTAGACCGTGATCGGCCAGCAACGCGCGCCGCGCATCGCAATAAGCCTGATCCACAGCCGCTCGATCAACCTCGAGATGATCACCCCAGCAAGCCAACTCAAGCCCATCAAACCCGAAGGCCCTGGCCTTAGGGGCCAATTCGACCAGAGGCAAATCGGCCCATTGCCCCGTAAACAGCGTGACCTGTCGTGCCATCGAGACGTTCTCCTCCGTGGTGTAGGCTCCGGCCCATCCGAGATCCGGATCAACGAGCCACAGTCATACCACCCCCACGAACGTC
>CAYLKA010000156.1:0-2434 GCA_964384125.1 uncultured Gammaproteobacteria bacterium
GTGCGGAGCCTATGACCATTATCTGAACTCCGTGATGAGAGCAGCGAGCGCCTGACATGGCCTACACACTCATCGGTAAGGATTTCACCCCGCCGGATGTGCGGGCGAAAGTAACAGGCCGAGCAAAGTATGCGGAGGACATTCGGGCGGAGGGAATGGTCTTCGCTCGATTGCTCACCAGCCCCGTGCCCCACGGCAGGGTCAATAACATTGATGCGTCCGAGGCCCTGGCGATGGAAGGGGTCATCGGGATACTTACCGCGGACGATGAGGGTGCCGACGGTCTACTGACCAATGAACCTCGGTTTGTTGGCGATCTGATACTCGCCGTGGCCGCAGTGGATGAGACCACGGCGCAGGATGCCATCGACAAAATTGTAGTTGATATCGAGCCGCTTGAGTTCACGGTCGACCCGCTTGATAGCCTTTACCCGGGGGGGGCTAACGCTCGGGGTGATGGGACAAATATCGGCGGCGGGCGAACCGGGGTCGACCCTCGCCGAGTCAAATGGACGGCGCAGGATTTCGCTGCGGTTGAGGAGGGTCAGCTACCCTTTGGAGAGGCGGCCTGGGAGTGGTCTTTCGGTGACGTTGAAGCTGGCCTTGCGGGAGCCGAGTTGGTGATCGATGAGAGTTTCGTCAGCCAGGGCAACTCTCACCATTCCATGGAGCCACGTACGACGATGGCTTATTGGGAAAACGGCAAGTGCGTTGTGCATTCTGGTTGCCAAAGTCTTACGGCGACGCTGCCGAGCTTGGCGAGACAATGCGGCGTAGAGCTCGAGGACCTCGTTTACATAAATGAGTTTTGCGGGGGTGGGTTCGGCTCCAAAGGCACGGTCTCGCACGCTGGCATCGCGGCGCGTCTTTCTAGGAAAATCAACCGCCCCGTGATGATGCGAATCAGTCGACACGAGGAATTCTTTATCGGTTCCGCGCGAGGCACGCTACAGGGTCGGGTGAGGATGGGTTTCCGCGCCGACGGTCGGGTAACCTCGATTGATTTCTCGGTCGTCCAGGACGGCGGCGCCAATGGTGGGTTCATGGACTCCATTGATGCGGCCGCCAACCTCTCGGTCATCTATCAGCCGCTCGCCATGCGCTTTCGGGGTATTCCGGTGGTCACTAACACCACACCTCGTGGTCCCCAGCGGGGGCCGGGTCAGAACCAGGTCGCTGCTGCGGTGGAGCCTTATATCGATCGTGCAGCGCGGGAACTTGGCCTCGACCCTCTGGAGATCCGTAGGATCAACGCGCCCGATAACAATGGCAAGATGGGTGGCAATCAGGTTCCGCTCACCAGCGCGTACATGCCTGAGGCGTTGGAAAGGGGCGCGGAGCTATTTGACTGGGAGACGAAACGCCAGCGCAGCGGCGAGCGTAATGGGTCGAAGGTGTATGGCGTCGGCATCGGTCAGGCCTATCACGACACGGGACGGACGGGCTATGACGGGCTGATTGTGCTGACACCGGATGGCAAACTGCATCTGCATAGTGGCGTGGGCAATCTGGGGACATATTCGTATGCAAGTACAACGCGTGCCGCCGCCGAGCTTCTGAAGTGCGACTGGGAGAGCTGCGTCGTGCATCAGGGTACCAACCAACGGTTTCTCCCGAACGCGTCGACCCAGACCGGCAGTAATACATGCTGGACTATGGTGCGCACGAACGTGGTCGCTGCGTGGGATGCGATTGCGAAGCTAAAAGAGATAGCGGCGATGGACTTGGGCGGTTCGCCGGATGACTACGACATCGGGGACCACAAGGTTTTCGCAAAAGCCGACCCGCAACAGGCATTGACGTACGCCGAAGCAGCTCAGCGTGCGATCGAACTGGGCGGAAAGTTCTCCGGCGAGGAGTCTCCGGAGGAGATCCATGAAGTCACGAAACTGGCGGTAGCCGGGATCGCCGGCACCGGCCTTGTGGGTGTGGCGAGGGATAACCTACCGATGGAGGGCGACGTTCCCGCGTTAGCGTGTGGTTTTGCGGGTGTCGAAGTGGACTTGGAGACCGGTGAGGTGGAGCTGGTTGACTACGTGGCGGTGGCCGACTGCGGCACTGTTCTGCACCCGCAGGGGCTTGCGCAGCAGATGAAAGGGGGCACCGTCTGGGGCATCGGTATGGCCAGGTTCGAGCGTCAAATTTATGATTCGCAGAACGGTTTGCCCGGTAATATCGGCTTCGAGCAGTGCAAGATTCCCACCTATCTCGACGTTCCGTCGACGATGGCGTGGGACGCGGTGGATCTGCCGGAGCCCCAAAACCCGGTTGGCACACGGGGCATTGGTGAGCCACCGCAGGGTGCGGCCGCGGCCGCTATTGTCTGTGCGATCTCGGACGCTCTGGGCGGGCACGAATTCGGGCGCACGCCAATCGTGCCTGACATGATTATCAATCACAGTGCAGGGCAGTCCCAGTCGAACCGGGTCCTGCA
>CAYLKA010000157.1:0-2433 GCA_964384125.1 uncultured Gammaproteobacteria bacterium
ATCCCATCAAGAATGAGGCAGACAACGGTGTCAGTAACGAACGAGGGACCATAGCAATGGCGCGCACTGGCCTAGTTGATAGTGCCACCGCACAATTTTTTATTAACCACCAGAACAACGCTGGAAGCTTGGACCACAAGGGACCAGGACTCGCGTTCGGCTATGCCGTATTCGGGCGAGTCACTGAAGGGCTTGACGTGCTCGATGCGATCGCGGGTGTGCCGACTAGACCAAAGGCAGGCCATGGAGACGTTCCCGTCGACACCGTCACCATTAACTCTGTCACGGTACAGTAGGCAGCGTCAGTCCTCCAGCGCACCGTAGACGAGGGCAGCGAGCTCGCCTCGAATTGAACCCGTCGCGCGGACGCCCATGTGTTGGGTCATCGCGACCACAACGATCTCTTCGACCGGATCGATCCAGAACGTCGTGGCGGCGGCACCTCCCCAGTAGAACGTGCCCTCGCTGGAAACGTATCCAATAGCGGCCGGATCCTCGATGACGCCAAACCCAAGCCCAAACCCCTGAGCCCCCAGCACTGAGAGCGTTGCCCGCTGTTGGTCGGTCAGATGATTCCGGCGCATGTAGTCGACGACCCGCGACGCGATTATCCGTTTACCATCCAGTGCGCCACCATTCAGCATGGCTTGGGCAAACCGCCAGTAGTCCTCCGCTGTCGAGAGCAGCCCAAAACTCCCACCTTTGAATTCGTGATCGAACGTGTAGCTGTTCACCGACCAGGGTTGCACCAGCACACCGCCCTGCGGATGACCATACTCGCCGTCGAGCGGGACCAACTCGCCGTCTTTGAGCCAGTGCACCGGCGCCAGGCGACCGGCACCATCTGCGTCAACCCAATACCCGGTGTCGTCCATACCGAGGGGCCCAAACATACGTTGCTCCAGGTAGTCATCGGCTGGCATCCCTGCAATGACTTCGACGAGTCGCAGCGCGACGTCGGGACCCACACTGTAGCGATACATCTCACCTGGTTGATTCACCAAGGGGATCGTCGACAGCGCGGTCATCATCTCCTCGAGAGAGGTCTCTGTGCCGAAGATGCCAGTCTCCACGAAGTGCCGGTCATACTCGCTCACGCCCAGCCCATGCGATAAGCCCGCCGTGTGACGCAGCACGTCCTGCACAGTGGGTTCGCGTTCCATGGCGACCGTTTCGTCCAGCGGCGAGGTGGGCGTACGGAGTACCCGCAGGTTGGCAAACTCGGGAATGAATCTGGATAGAGGATCCGTCATCTGGAACAAGCCATCCTCGTACAGCATCATCAACGCGGTGGATGCGATCGGCTTGGTCATCGAGTAAATGCGGAAGATCGTGTCCCTCTCCATCGGCAGTTCCTGCTCAGCATTGGCATAGCCGAGGGCACTGAAGTGGGCGATCCTCCCATGACGGGCCACGAGTGTGACGATCCCGGCGATCTCGCCGTTGTCGACTCTTGTGGCAAAATGGTCTTGGATTCGGTTCAGCCGTTCTGAGGCAAACCCTACTTCCTCCGGTTCGACGATCGGAAGTTGAGCGTTGGCCACCGAGACCAACGACGTTGCGACGAGGAGGCCACTGATCAGCAGGGATTTCTTCTTCATCTTCTGACTCCATTACATCGGCGAGATTAGCTCTTGGCTACATTGGGCAGCACCACTGATGCGCCGCTCGTAGCCAATCCCCTCGCAGTCTCGAGACCAAGTCCTGTGACGGAATCGCGTCCAGAGGGTTCGACTCCCGCAGCCCCTACGAGACCCAGCCGAGGTCCTTCATGGCCAACCCCGCATGCCAAATCTTCGTTAAATGTTGAATCTTGTGGTCACCGTCGAATTCCATGACGTAGACATAATCCGTCGACGTACTCTGTCCCGTCGGTGGGCACGGACCACCTTCTCCAGTATGCGTACCAGAAAACACGGCATAGGCACAGACGCTCCTTCGCTCCTCATCAGTGGCGAACGACTTGATTTCATATCCGGCGTCAGGAATAAACACGCATATGGCCTGCATCCAGTCGGCGTACTGTTCCAGAGTTTTCACATCGAGAAGCGGTTCGGCCTGCGCAGAAAAGGTGGCCTCGGCCGTACAGTATTCGCGGCATCCCGCCCAGCCTTTGCCTGT
Organism: uncultured Gammaproteobacteria bacterium; assembly: GCA_964384125.1. Taxonomy (GTDB): domain Bacteria; phylum Pseudomonadota; class Gammaproteobacteria; order Steroidobacterales; family Rariloculaceae; genus UBA6522. The sequence continues at coordinate 2,122 of CAYLKA010000157.1, forward strand.
CTCACACGCCTCAAAAAATGTGCGGGCGGTCTCTGTAATCGAGGACATTGTTCAATCTCCTTCGCAGATGATGGTCGAGAGCGGGCGTCTACTGCTGGACGGTGCTGCCTTCAACGTGTTTAGAACGGGTAGCCCGGAAACCGTTGCATCCCGCGTTTCCAATCCGGCAGGTCGGCGAAATTATCACGATTTGGCATCTCAATCTTCGGCAGATTTTCGGCGTCGAGCACTACATCCTCAGCGATGACATCGTTCAAATAGAGCAAATAGGCAGTCAGCGCGTAGACCTGATCAGCGGTGAGAGTTCCCTCT
>CAYLKA010000158.1:0-2395 GCA_964384125.1 uncultured Gammaproteobacteria bacterium
AAGTCAAGTTAGCCATTACAGTCTTACTTGGGATACTCGCCTATCCTGTCGGAATATTTCTGCGCAGGGCGGCGCATCATGGTTTTCGAGATGCTTTTAGAGATATGATGGAACGTGGTGAGCAGGGGGGATAGCGGCTATTAGAATAAGTACAAGCGTCGGTCTGTTATCCATAATTTACCAACCCTTCTGTTTTTTCCTTTCGATTATTTTCTTCGATTCAAGTTATGGACAGCTTGGAAAACGACAAATTCACGGGAAGTATAAAAAGCCCGTTTAGAAGCTTGTTCAAATCCGCAGTTTAAAAGGGCAGCGCATCAGGCCCGAGTAGACGATTAAACAGACTGAAATTTGTTTGTAGCGAGGGGAGCGGCGCTATCCCCAGCTGGCGATAAACTCCTCGACGCCGAAGTCAGACTGCATCTCAACTTCGCTGCTTAGGCTGGCCTCGAGGGGTGCGAAGCGCTGCTTGAGTTGCGCCAGCTCCTCCGTCGAAAACCGCCCGGCGATATCCTCCGCCTGATAGAAACTGCTCCGCTGGTCGCCCACCGCCTTCACGCGTGCTTTGTACGGCAGGTTGGCAATCTCCGGCGTGCACAGCGCATGGATCTTGGTCGCGAGCCGGGACAAGAGCACAACGCACACGATCCGCTCCGCCTCCCCCGGGTGCAGTATCGCCAGCTCCACGCGAAAGGCCGCCTCATCCTTGGCCAGGACGGCGCGGAAGAAGGCCTCGATGCGGTCGTGCTCCTCGTTGCCGAGTTGGGCAAAGCGCTCGAACTGGGTGCGCGCTGCCGGTGAGAGATGTCTCGTGAAGCGTAGATTCCAATAGAAATGCGCACCATAGGGGTAGACTGGCCCGCCGAACGGACGGTAGCCGAGGTGGAGAACCCGCCGCAGCTTAGTGCTGTAGTTGCTGGGCCAGTGCAAGATCATACTGCTGTAGACGACGCCGTCCCCGGCCTTGAGCTCCACCGGTATGCCGCCCTTAAGTGGCACGCGCCGGTTCTCGGCCAGCTGCCGGTCTTCTGCGGGTGTGTTGGCCCGGCGATGGCTGCCCGGCACGACCCACAGCACATCATCGTCGTAGAGCGGGATATTCCACTGCACGGAGAGCGGCGTGTTGGCCAACATGTCCTCCTGCAGCCCCCGCAGCGGGGCGATACGCGCACCGACGACGTCGCGGTGCCAGCGATCGGGACCATGATCGGTCTTGGGGTTGCACATGAAGAACATGGCAGTAGGTGCCGCCTCGGGGGCCTGCAGGATCTGCCGACTCACACCGAGCGTGTTGTCGTGCAGGCAAAACTCCACCGCGTCTGCTGTATCCGCGTCCACTACGGAGTTGAGTACCAAACGCGGCTGCTTGGCCTTGTAGTCCGTGGCGATGGGCTCATCCCACTCCAGCTCCCCGGCCCAGATCTGGTGCTGGCGCTCGACGAGCGTCTCGTAGCTTGTGCGCAGGGACTCCAGGCGGTCGGGAGGGATCACCTCGCGCAGGATAATGTAGCCGTCCTGTAGCCACTGCTGCGTATTGACTTGCATCGGTCCGTTAGTCTCCCTTCTTGGCCGTTGATTCTGTGCGAATGCTATTTGCCCCTACACTTGAGACGGACCCACCCCGGTTCCTTCCCTTTCGACTCCTTAGCGGTTAAGAAATAGTCTCAGCCTCCGTGGAGCAAATCAGGTAGGTCATCACACCGTGGGCGCAATGCGGTACACATGGGGGATATTTACAATAATGCAGGCTATCCCTTCATTGATGCAGGGAATGGGGGAACCCTCGACGGGATGCTGCACACCTGTAGAACCGTACTGGATTCTATTAATGCGGATACGGTAGTTATCCCGGGACACGGACCCCTGGCAAGCCCAATCGACCTGCAGAGCTACGTCAAATCGAACCTTCGTTATACTTGGAATTGGCACCGGACAAATGTGGAACGAAGAAGAAGGTTGGTGGAGTGGTGCGCCAAATCGAAAGTACAACGATGCAATCATTACCACGGCGTTCCAGTTTGGTACAGGAATATCAAAAACAACCCAAGTTTTCTGGTCCACACATGTAGATTTCTTGTTGGGCTCTTCCATCGCTGGAGAGGTATTTTCCGGAGGACTTGGAGTCAGGTATTTCTTATCAGGACAATCTCCATCTTTTTATGTGTCTGGGATATATGGTTTCACGCGTATTCAAGGAGGCATAAAGCGTACGGGGCCAAGTGGTTCTCTTGCAATTGGGTACGAACTCGCGAATCGTTGGAACATTGAAATAGGTGGTTTCGCTAGATTTAACGGCAATAGCGACTTGCTAAGGTTGACACTAAATTGGGGCTAACGCTTGGCATTGACAGGTATATGGATGAGCTGATTGGAATATATCCGCGACACGTATCCT
>CAYLKA010000159.1:0-2390 GCA_964384125.1 uncultured Gammaproteobacteria bacterium
CTTCGACAGGCACAGACAGGAGGCCTTCTGGGCCGTTGTAGACCTCATGGGCAGCGTCATCGCCTCTTAGGACGGACAATACGGTGTCTGTGGCTGCTGCCACGCGGGCTGGACTCTCTGCGACTTCGGCGACGGATCCCGCCAACCGATCGGCCTTCTCAACAGTCCGGTTCCACACGGTCAAGGAAAAACCGGCGTCGAGCAGTCGCTGGGCCATGGGCAAACCCATCTTGCCCAATCCAAGGAATCCCAATTTCACTGCAGCGTCCATCGTACGAGGGCGAGGAAGTATAGCGGTCCGCACCCTCACCGTCTTGGGGACGTACTCCTATGGACAGCTGCTTGACGGGGACAGCGTTAGGCTATACTCGGGTTAGGCCAGAATGTCCGACCCCCACAAGAAATTCAACTGGGAGCTAGCCAGCCATGGGACGTAGATTTTTACTCGGAATCCCCAGCTTTTTGTTGTTCAGCGGAACACTTTGGGCTCAGGATCTGGACTCCTTAGTCGAGCGTGGTAGGGAGTTGTTTCACGCCGACATTGGTTGTTGGGTGTGTCACTCTGAAACCGGTGAAGGCCTAGTGGGCCCGTCGCTGCATTTCGGTCCTACGCCGGTGGATATTTTCGATCAGCTGGAGAGCAATCCCGTGATGGGAGTGATCGTCAGCGAGATGAATCCTAGCGACGATGATTTGGTGGCGATCTCGCTTTATATCCGCACGCTTGCGGATCTGCCGTTGGAGTCGGGTTTGCCGCAGGAGTGGTTGGCGGCATTGGCGACGGTGAAGGCGAACCAGGCGGAGGAGTTGGAGTTTGCGAAGACGCCGCGGGATCTGCAGGTAGAGGCCATCGAGACATTTGCCTCGGTGCAGGAAACTTGGACTCGGCGGGCAAAGGAAGGCAGCCTCACGAGCCACTATCAGACTCAGGTGGTCGCGACCTGGGACCCGGGCGAGCCGAAGTTCGAGCCGCAACCGGGGAAGACTTATTTCTACGAGAACGTTGGCACCACCAGCTCACCCTCAGTGCTCTTTGATGGCTATCAGCCGCCCGAGAGCAACCAGATTGTCGTGGGCGATGCTGAAACCCAAGAGATCATCGCGAGCTACATGTTGCCGCTGAATCTTCGCGCGGTGGTGCATACATCTATGATGTCGCCGGATGGTCGCTACGCCTACATCATCGGTGCTCGGCCCGGTGGCGATATCGATACGACCACGAATCTCAGCACGTCGGCGACTTTGCTGAAGATAGATGCCCTGACGCTGCAGCCCGTGAAGCAGCTGTCCATCGGCGGGCGGCTCCACCACGGACAGGTTTTCCGCGACTACGTAATGATCGATTACTTCGCTCGGGACCCTGACGGACTCGCCATTGCGTTGCTGGACCCCGAGACCGACGAGATCATTAGCGGCGTCAAGGACATCGACATGGGCGGATTTGTCTACACCGCTTGGTCGGACAAAGACTACGAGTACATTTACGCCCTCATGGAGCCTGCGGGTTATGCACCTGGGCGCGGCACGGGAATGGTTTCGGCCGTGAACATGTACCAAGGTAGGCTTATGGCCGCGCGCCCCTTTTGGGTGGCGAAGATCGATCCGGATACCTGGACGGTATTGCAGGAGTACCCAATTCCGGGTTACCGCCCCAACTGGTTGATCATCGACACCGCGAAGGAGTACATGTACATCGTCAATTCCATGTCTAACGCCACGAAGATAGATGTTGAGACAGGCGAGGTTATCTGGACCAACGGAACCGGCATCGGCCCATACGGCGCCTCTCTCAACTCCGATGAGACGGAGCTTTGGGTCGCGGACAAGGGTGAGGCTGCCCATCATCTGGGTCGCACAATCACAATCATCGACACGGTGTCGGGACACGCTACGGAAACGCTTTACGGGGCCTATAAGGTCGATCACGTGCTCCTGTCACCCAACGGCAAGGAAATGTGGGCCACCAGTAACGGTGAGGGTCGGATCTTCGTGTACGACGCGGAGACCAAAGAACTCACAAACAGGATTGATATGCCGGGCAATGGCGATGCGCACGGACTTATCTGGGTGCACTACGATAATGAGGGTCAGCCGCGTGTGGTCAGGGACCAGGGGAACTTCCATGGCGGGGTCAACCCAATGCTGGGTAGGCCATTGAATTACTAGAATAATTTCGCCTCGAATAGGCTCAAAACAGGCGCCACGATTGGCGCCTGTTTTGGTATAGAGGCGTGTTCAGCGCTGTATACTCACCCGTTAGGCGGAATCTGGCTTGTGGGAGACATCATGCGTATTTTTCGGACTCGGTTTTTCGCTGCCGCCGGGCTGTGCGCAATCAGCGGAACACTTTGGGCTCAGGATCTGGACTCCTTAGTCGAGCGTGGTAGGGA
>CAYLKA010000160.1:0-2377 GCA_964384125.1 uncultured Gammaproteobacteria bacterium
CCGGATCCGACACCCATGCCGTCTACGACCCCGCCACCCTCAAGCGCCTCAAGCGCTTCGACACCGGCCAGGATCCCACGCTCGGATCCTTCACCATCGATGGCGCCTATGCCTATACGTCCCACGCCGACTCCGGCTTCATACAAATTATCGATACTGCCAAGAAGATCCTGCTCGCCCACGTCCGCGTCGGCAACGGACCACGCATGGTTGCCGTCCGCCCTGACTTCACCCGGATCTACGCCATGGCCGCCGACGACCAACAGGTCGACGTCATCTACCAGCAGGACTGGGCCGCCAACCCTCTCACCATCACCTCGGTCGTCGAAAACAGCATCCCACTCCCCTCCACCCCGGTCGGGATATTTCTGCGCATGACCTCCATCGGCCAGCGCAGTCGGGACGCCGTAGCGCGATGCAAGGACTGTCATACGCGGTCCTGGTACGCGGGGGGCCAAGGGATCGTCGGTAAGAAGCGGTAGCCCACACCTCGAAGCCCGGATGCGACTCAACCATGTATGACCCTCATCTGCACCTGTTCGTTGACGAGTCCGAGGTTGAGGCGTCCTGGAATGTCACACCAACTATCGGCCGTCCAGAAAGCCGTACGCACGATCCCATCATGGTCGCCGACCGGCCCTGGGAAGGCCGGGCTGTTGGCCTGGATCTGTCAGTCCTCCACGACCCCGCTTCAGGAACGTTCCGAATGTGGTACCGGAGCCACAACGACCAAAAAGCGAAAGCCGACAAGAATCTGCTGAACTATGCCGAGTCTTCGGACGGGCTGTCGTGGACCAAACCGGGCCTTGGACTGATTACGTACGACGGCAGCACAACCACCAACATCATTCACCGACCCGGCCTGATCCCTGGCTGCCAAGCGATGGAAACGCATGGCCTGATCATCGATGATGTCGGCGGGCCCCAGCGCCGTTACAAGATGCCCGTCTCCCACAAATTCACCGATAGCTCCGCCACTGGTTTGTACGCACTGTTCAGCCCCGACGGCATCGACTGGATGTTGCATCCAACGCCAACAATGGCGCAGGCCGGTGACCGGCACTCGGCGATCAAGGACGCGGCCTCAGGCGATTACGTGCTCTATCTCCGTCCACCACGCTATCGCGCACAGCGGAGTGCCGAACCCATACCGCCCGGCAGTGAGGCCCTGCCGTACAAGCGCACCGTCGCGCGGGCCACGAGCAAAGACTTTCTTTCCTGGACTGACTATACGACGGTGCTCCGCAACGACGCATTCGACACAGCCGGAACCGAGTTCTACAACATCGCGCCGGTCATATATGGCAACCGCTACATTGCGTTTGTGAACCTCTACGACACGGCGGTTGAACGCATGTGGGTCACACTGGCCAGCAGCCTTGATGGCACCACGTGGAACCGACCACACCGCCTCACACGCATCCTCGACCTCGGACCCGAGGGATGCTGGGACGACTCCTGGGTAAACATTTCGGACAACCCGCCAGTGCGCGAGGGTGATCGCATGCGCTTTTGGTATCACGGACGATCTGAGGCTCATGGGCGCCCACACCGGACCGGAGCGATCGGCTCGTTCGTACTCGGCCTCGATCGTTTCGCTGGACTTGCTGCGGGACAGCAGCGAGGCACGATTGTCACCGACCGGATAGAAGCTGGAAACAGCCGGCTATTCTTGAATGCCAACGTGCGCAACGGTGTTGCTCGCGTGGCGATCCGCACCGATGACATGGCACCCATTCCGGGCCTAGGCCTTCATGAATGCAATGAGATTCGTGGCGACCATGTCGATCACCCAGTAACCTGGAACGGCAACCCCGACCTGTCACAAATCAAGGGCGAGCGCGTTCGCCTCCACATCGAGTTCACATACGGCCAGATTTTTGCCTACCGCTTCGGCGATCGGCCGCGTGACCTGAGCTGATCTCCTACACGCGGCACGTCAACAGCCGCATCCGGTGCGTTCGATCCTCTCATCTGTGAGGTGCTCTCAGACAGATCGAGGTCGACTTTAGGTCTGAAACCCGACCGATCAACCGACAGCTAAACACCGTTCGTTGCGTCTCCAGTCAAAGTAAACACCGCGCTCCTCGGCAAAAAATAGATCATCTATTCCCAGGTTGTTTTCATTCCGTATACGTCGGATTACGAACACGGGATACAGGATGGGACCGGAATCCACGTCCAGATGGAATCCAGACAAACATTCTTGATAGTCGTAGTCTTGGAGTCACGAACGCTAACACTTCGTGACCCGCTGACCACCCCAGCGGTACCACGGCAACCTCTGGGAAGGACCAGGAGACATGAGCGCCCCGCTACTTCCTCGACGTCGAATTCTCGTCAGCATGGCTGGACTCGGCACTACCGGACTCCTCGC
>CAYLKA010000161.1:0-2303 GCA_964384125.1 uncultured Gammaproteobacteria bacterium
GCGGCGAACAATCTTATGCGGCGTGTGTTATGTGTCACACGTGGCAGACGAGTGTTCGATTCAGTTTGGAAACGCCTGAATCAGAGAATGGTTGGACCACCGACCAATCGAGGCGGAATCTAGATGTCGTAGGTCAATTGGTGAACACGGAGAATCCGGAGAGCAGCCGATTGTTGCTGAAGCCGCTTTCAACAGATGCAGGTGGGCTTCCCCACACTGGGGGAACCTTCTGGCAGTCCACAGATGACCCCGAGTACGGTGCGTTCCTGCAATGGATTCAACGACTACCTAGGGACCAGTTTATTCCGGACCCAGAACCAGAAATCGACTTTGCGTTTTTCCGGTCCTGTGTACAGACGGTTTTTGCGAATCCCCGGGAAGGTCAGCTTCGGTGTAGCAACTGCCACTCGAGTGGGATGATCGGCTTTGCACCGGCGCCTGGACGCGGGGATGAGTGGAGTGACGAAGAGGCTGAGCGCGCCTACCGGCTAATCTCGAGAGTCATTACGCCGGGGAATGCCGAGCAGAGGCGATTTTTGTTGAAACCGCTTCACCCCGATGGCGGTGGTGCTTATACGCATAATGGTCCGCGACGTTGGCAAAGTCGGGACGACCCAGAGTGGCAGATGTTGGCAGGCTGGGTTCGCGGCGAGTACACCGGGGACAGCTGCCCATTGTAGCCAAGACATTAGGAGTGATCACACCCGTAGCTGATGTGTTTAATTGCTACAGCGCAGCGTGTGGGGTGCCGGTAGAACCGTCGCTATCGCTAACTTTCGGCTTCGGCCGTGACCGGATCGATCATTTTCCGTACTGGCGTCACGATCGATGCGGGAAAGCCACTGCGCTCAGAGTGTTCTGTGATCAATGAAGTGTCGTCGGCGATGTAGATACAGAACGTCTTGTTGCCGGTGACGTAGGAGTGCTCCCACTGGATGTTCTTTTTTTCCGCCTTCATGGCGGCGAGTACTTCGTTGGATTTGGCGGCCGCGTCACGCAACGCGGTGCGCTCGGCCGAGCCGATCTCCGGAATGTCACGTTCGATGACGAATCTAGGCATGTGTTGCTCCTTCGTTATTGGTCCGGCGACGATGCCGATGAAAATTCAGTTCCATATTATTGCAGACCGCCCCGCACCGATGTTACGCGTTGGGTGTTAAAACCGAGCCAGTGCATCCGCCCACGGTAGCGGGCGTGCTCAACCTTGATGCACAGGTCCATGATTACCGAGAGGCCGCCGTCCTCGGCAATCCGCGCCCCTTTTTCGTTGATCACCGTGAACTGACACCAAAGGGTTTTCGCGCCTATCGTCACTGCTTCCTCGGCAATCGCCGGGAGTGCGTCGGGCGCGCGAAAAACATTGACGATGTCGACTGGGTGCGGTACGTCGGACAAGTTTCTGTAGCTCGTCTGTCCCAGGACCTCCCTCTCGCGTGGGTTGACCGGGATCACGCGGTAGCCGTGACGTTTGAGGTAGAACCCGACAAAATGGCTCGCTCGCAGCTCATTCGTCGACAGGCCCACCACAGCGATTGTTTTTGCGCTGTCGAGCACATGCCGGATAGTTTCGCGATCCTGATAGCGACTTAGGTCGAACATGCCGCCTCCTTTGATCCAGCCGCTCCGGCAGCTTGCCGGAATCCCTGGTCTAGGTCCCAGAGAAGATCGTCGATGTCCTCGAGGCCGACTGAGAGCCGGATGGTACCAGGGCCGACCCCGGCCGCCCGCAGCTCGTCGTCATCGAGTTGGCGGTGTGTGGTACTCGCCGGATGAATGATGAGACTCTTTGCATCGCCGACGTTGGCCAAATGGGACCATAGAGTGACACCCTCAATGAAGTGCATTCCTGCTTCTCGGCCACCGCGGCAGTCGAATGAGAAGACCGCGCCCGCACCGCCTGGCAGATACTTTTCAACGAGTGGGTGGTAGAGGCTCGTCGGTAGGCCGGGGTAGGTGACGTTTGAGGCCAGCTCGTTTGACTCAAGGTAGCGAGCGACTGCGGCGGCGTTCTCAACGTGCCGAGCCATCCGCAACGACAGGGTTTCGAGTCCCTGCAGAAACAGAAACGCGTTGAACGGCGTCATTGCCGCGCCGAGATCGCGCAAGGTCTCGAACCGTAGCTTCATCAGATAGCCGTAGGTCCCGAAGGTCTCATGAAACTGCAATCCGTGATACGCCGGTGAAGGATCGGCCACCACCGGAAAACGCCCGTTGGACCAGTTGAACTCACCCGCCTCGCCCACGATGCCGCCAATGCTGGTTCCGTGTCAACCGATAAATTTGGACGCAGAGTGAATCACGAT
>CAYLKA010000162.1:0-2177 GCA_964384125.1 uncultured Gammaproteobacteria bacterium
CTTCAAGAAGACCCTCACGAGCTAGTGAATCTCGCTCTCGATCGCGGCCTTCGTCACGACCTGCGTGCCCGCTTCGGAGAGTTGAGATCAGTAGAGCACGAGGTCTATGCCAACGGCTTCTAGCTCTGGTCCCAAGCGCCTTATCCCCAGTTGTATCGGGCGAGGCGGATGGCTCCTGACGGAGCGTGGCCAGCCTGAACTCAAATCGAGAAATTTGATCTGAGCAACGTATCGTCGAGAAGGTCTTCGACCGATAACTAGCCGTGGGTCACCCCCCCCGAGAGAGGACCACAGTGTCTGAAGAAAGATTCGATGCAGTCGTCGTAGGAGCGGGAATTGCCGGGCTCTACGCGATCCATCGGCTCCGAGAAATCGGTCTTTCCGTCAAAGCCTTCGAAAAGGGCGATGGAGTAGGCGGAACCTGGTACTGGAATCGCTACCCGGGTGCCCGCTGTGATGTCGCAAGCTGGGACTACTCGTACACGTTCTCCGAAGAACTTGCCCAAGAGTGGGACTGGACAGAGCGATATCCCACCCAGCCCGAAATAGAGCGCTACCTGAATCACGTAGCTGACCGGTTTGACCTCCGTCGAGACATCGAGTTCGGAACCCGTATCGATCAGGCCTGCTTCGACGAATCCGAGAACAGTTGGCTGCTTCGTACATCGAAGGACGCCCCGATTGCAGCCCGGTACCTGGTAAGTGCGGCCGGTGCCCTATCTGAGAAGTTCACGCCAAAGATCAGCGGAGTCGAGACGTTTGCTGGAGAGCAATACCACACCAGTTCTTGGCCGGCCGAAGGCGTCGATCTGGCAAACAAGCGGGTCGGCGTGATCGGAACCGGCTCGACCGGGATACAGGCGATCCCTCAGATAGCGAAGGAAGCTGAACACCTTTACGTATTTCAGCGCACCGCACAGCACGTGATACCAGCCCAGAATCATCCACTTGACGAAGACCAGCGTCGCGAGATTAAGGCCACCTTCCGTCAGAGATTGGAAGAGAAGCTGGCCAACCCTGTTGGCATGTCCGGCTTTCCTAAGGATCCGCCTTCCCTATTGGAGTTGGATGTCGAGACCCGTAGGGAAGTGTTCGAAGGCGGCTGGGAGGTCGGCGGCCCAGTTGCCATGAACAGGGCGTTCAGCGATACCGGTACAAACTGGGACGCCAACAAGGTTCTCGGCGAGTTGGTGATCGAAAAAAACAGTGAAGCCGTCAATGACCCAGGGGTTGCTGACAAGTTGTTGACCATCGATCATCCCATCGGTTCAAGACGCTTGATCGTTGGTATTGACTATTTCGAGACCTACAACAGGGACAACGTCACCCTCGTGGATGCGAGCACAGCGCCGATCGAGGCGATTACCCCTGCCGGCCTACGTGCCGGTGGCGACGAGATTGAACTCGACGTACTCGTCTATGCAACAGGCTTCGACGGCGTGAGCGGCCCGTTGATGGCTATGGACATCCAGGGAGTTGGTGGGTGGCTACTGCGCGACAAATGGGCTACTCGACCGACCGCATTTCTTGGTCTTGTCGCGTCAGGTTTCCCCAACCTCTTCATGATCACGGGCCCGGGAAGTCCCTCAACATTCAGCAACGTCATCTTCGCCATCGAGCAGCACGTCGACTGGATCAAAGACTGCTTGACCTATATGACCGAAAACGGTTTCAACCACATTGATGCAGATCCAGACGTCGAAGACGACTGGACCCAGCAGGTGGACAAGGCCGCAGAGAATCTCATTGTTGGCTCAACCAAGTCCTGGTGGACAGGGGAGAACATCCCCGGCAAGCCAGCTGGCCTCAACTTCTATCTTGGCGGCCTGCAGAACTACCGGGCGAAATGCGACGAAGTTGCCAACAACGGATACGAAGGCTTCCTCCTTCAATCCCGCTAGGCCCAGACGGTCGTAACGTTGCAAAGCCAGTCCGCGAGAGGTCTGCGCGACGGGACGGCGTCGGCACGTTCCTCTGTGTTCGAGATGTGAGGAGACCACAAATGAGGCTCTGGGCAGACGAGATCGAGTCACACAGAGACGAAGCTCGTGCTGCTCTCGGACTTCTACCCGCAGCCCGAAGTATCTTCGGCTCAGGCACAGATCCTGCGGGCGACCTTTTTAGACGAGCAAGTGAGGCTCGAGAGCGTTTTGCAGAAAGGGCGTCTCAGACACCCA
>CAYLKA010000163.1:0-2171 GCA_964384125.1 uncultured Gammaproteobacteria bacterium
CGGCACGCTACCCAAACCTCCGACGACGATGACGAGGAACGCCTTGACCATCAAGTACTCGCCCATGTAGGCGTTGACCGCGAACACCGGCGCGATCATGGCGCCCGCCGCGGCGGAGAGGCCTACTCCGATGAACATGCCGAGCATCGCGATCCTTTTCGTGTTGATGCCGAGCAGCCTCGCCGCGTCATAGTCCTGCGCCACCGCGCGCATGGCCTGCCCGCGCTTGGATTTGCTGAGAAACACGATGAGCGCTGCGATGATGACATAGGCCACCGCGATGATCATGAATCGCTCGAGCGAGAAACGCATCCCGAAAAGATTGATCACGCCGGTGAACACGCTTTCGACGCTCTTCTCCGTGATCCCGAAGACGATGAGCGCACCGTTCTGCATGACCTGGGTCAGGCCGATCGAGACGACTAGACAGGGCAGCACCTCCCCCCGGAGCCAGAAGCGATGGTATAGATAGCGCTCCGTCAGGATCGCCAGTACGCCGACGGCGAGCACCGCCAGCACGAAGGCGCTGTAGAAGTCGAGTCCGAACAGGGTGAGCACATAGTAGAGCAGGTACGCGCCGAGCATCAGGAACGCGCCCTGGGCGAAGTTGATGATGTGCAGGACGCCGAAGATCAACGTGACGCCGGCGGAGATCAGGCTGTAGAGGCCAGCCAGCATGAGCCCGTTCATCAGCGACTGAAATAATAGAAGTGACATCTTTACGATTTATTATCTGTTGTCGAGAGATCGAACTAGCGCCAGAAGCGTGGGCCCGCTGCGGGGTTATCCCACGCAACGGGCCTGGACTACGATCGTCGAATCAAGGCTTTCCTGGTCAGGGAACTGCCACGATCGGCATAGCGACAACAGTTGCCTTGCCGTTCTTGATTTGGCTTACGGGAACCGGTTGGACCACCTGGTGGGCAATCCCAGCAGTTTTCTTTCCGCCCCAGGAAGTCATGTAGCCGGTGCTCAGCATCCAATTGAACTTCTCCAAGACGTCACGTACCTTGGTGGTGTCCTCGACGGTGCGCGCCATCTTCATCGCCTCCAGGAGGCCGACCGTGGCGTCATAGACCCCCAACATCAACATTGCGGGCTCTTCGCCGGGCCAGGTCGCGCGGTATTCATCCCTGATCCTCTCCATCTCCGGTGTGATATTCGGGGGTCCACTATCCCAGTCGACGGGGTACATGCAAAAAAGGCCCTCGGCCTTTGTACTGCCTGCGGCTTTAATCGTGACTTCCGGCGAATTGCAGAGCCCATGGATATATCCCTCATAACCGAGCTCGCGCAACTGCTTGAACATAAGCCCCTCATCTGTGGGGGTCGAGCCAATATTGATGTAGTCTGGCTTTTGCGCCAAGATCCGAGTCAGGTACGGATAGAAGTCCGTGGTGCCGACCGGCCAGAATTCAGGCTCGATTGTTTCCATCCCGAACGACCTCATCAGCTTTAGGGCTCCCGGGGCGGCACCCCGCCCGGCCTCGTTGTCGTGGACGAGATATCCCGCTTTCTTGACGTCCGGCAGGCCCCCTGTAGTGGCCCATTGCCAGAACGCCTGACCGTACTCAACTGCCGTCGGATTAAGTCGGAACGCAAAGGGCTTGTCCGTACCAATGACATTAGGGTTCCATCCGGTATTCATGTAAAGGACCTTGTTGGGCTCGAAAACAGCATCCGCCGAAGCCATAATCGCGCCGGAACAGACGGAGCCGACGACATACTTCACCCCGTCATTGAAGACCAGCCTCTTTGCGGCGGCTATCCCGCCCTCGGCCGTGCACTTGCTCTCGTAGACGACCTCTGAGAGCTTGTACTTCTTTCCACCGACGTTAAGACACGGCGTCGGGTTCAACGGGTGGGTCCCTTCGTTGTAGTGCTTGACCGCGAGTATGACGCCACGGTGAGTCTCAGTACCTAACCCGGCTAATGTACCGCTCAGAGGTTGGTGGTCCCCGATCACTAGTTCGTCTTTGGCATCACAGGTCGCGGCCGAGACCGCGCCGGTCGCCCCCATCACTGAGACGGCAGCGGATAATAGGACTATTTTTTTCAGCATAAGTTCTCCTTGTAGAAGATTAATTGACATCATTATAATAGAATTATTATAACAAAAAAAATTATATATTAAACCCTCCCGAAATTCTGTCAAGTCTTTTTTCATTTTT
>CAYLKA010000164.1:0-2167 GCA_964384125.1 uncultured Gammaproteobacteria bacterium
GCTCGGCATGATCGCCGACCTGCACCAGGACGTGATGCACGATGGCCCGGCGAGACTGAAGGCCTTCCTTGATGGCATGAAGGAAGAAAATCCCGACGCCCTGCTACAGCTCGGCGATTTCGCCTATCCGACAAAGAAAAACGAGGCGGTAACCAAGGCCTTTGAAACAGCCCACCCCAGAACCCTGCATGTTCTCGGCAACCACGAGATTGACGATGGGCATTCCTTCGACGAGGTCGCGAAGCTCTGGGGAATGAAGGGACGCTACTACACCGAACACGTTAACGGTCTCGACTTGATTGTCCTTGATGGCAATGAGAAGCCGAAAAACCACAAGGGTGGTTATCCTGCGCACATCGGGGAGCAACAGTTCGAGTGGCTCGCGAAACAGCTTAAAACCCTCCAGGGCCCAATTCTCGTTATTTGTCATCAGCCGCTGGCGGGCCCATCGAGTATCGACAACGCAAAGGAAGTCCAGTCCCTGCTCGACTCCGCCGCCGACAAGGTTCTGCTCGCGGTCAACGGCCACACTCACATTGACCACGTGGCCCGCGCGGGCAAGCTTTCCTATCTACACGTCAATTCGGCTTCCTATAAATGGGTCGGTGGCTCTTACCGCAATATGAGTTACCCGGCTGAGATCCACTCCGAGTTCCGTTGGGTCGAGTACACCTGCCCCTACCGCGACAGTCTTTTCACCACCCTCACTATCGACCCGGTCAGCGGACGCATCGACGTCAAGGGACGTGAGAGCCAGTGGGTCGGAAAATCTCCCTCTCAGCTTGGGATTATGGCGAAACCCGACCTCACCGATGGCAAGGAGATTTGTCCAAAAATACGCAGCCGCCAGCTCGGGCCAGCAACATGATCTGCTGCTGGATTGCTTCCTACCCAAAAGGATTGCCCCCTGGGCGTCCGGCGGTATTACTTTTGCCGTCCGGAATCGGGCCTCTCCGAAAGGTGAGCAACGCACCTGACGATATCGACTGACTCTGCCTTCCTGGCGACCTCTGGGTTACCGGTCCACGATCGTGTCTGCGGCCTTGACTGAAATCAACTCCATATCCTACAGAGGTCTCGGCGGCAATTAATTGTCGTCTCTGGTCTGCGAGATCGGCACCTGGCTGGAGCCTGCGAGGTACACAAGCAAATCCCGCAACTGCTCGTCGGTGAACGTGCGTAGCATGCCCTCGGGCATCATCGAATTGTTTGAAGTCCGTATGGCCTCGACCTCCTTCATGGGGAGTCGAATGTGTGTGTCCTGAGTGCGGAAGACCACATCGCGGTCTGTCTGCCGCACGACGAAACCACTCAACAATCGCCCGTCTTCGGTGAGGAGTGTCCTCAGCCGATAGGCCGGATCGATCTGAGCGCTGGGATCAATCAGGTTACTCAGAACGTAATCGGCTTTCTTGCGGCCCGACCCGGTCAGGTCTGGAGCGATTGTTCCGCCCTCGCCAAACAGTCGGTGGCATTTGACGCAGGTCTTTTGAAACACGAGGCGTCCCGCGCTCGCCTCGCCATGGCTGAGATACTCGGGCGTCATCAACTTCAGGAGTCGCGCAAGTTCCTCGGACTTCTGAATCTTAACAGTATCGTCGGCCCACAATTTTAGAACACGCGATTTCAGCTTCTGATCATCAAACGTTCGTAACTGTTGCAGCGCGAAGGCAGAAACATCTCTGCGGTCGACCCGTCCGGCTTCCATCGCCGTCAGCAGTGATTCGGCAAAGCTCAGCCGAGTTGTCAGCACGCCGATCGCGCTCTGTTTTTCGACGGTACTGAATTTGGAGTAGTCGCCGAGCAGAACAGCGGGAGTCAATTCATTGTTCCGCACGGTAAGGGCCTGAATCGCTTCGTTTTGTAGTGTCGAACTTCCAGCGGTCAGGCCGTGGAGCATTTCAACCGAGGCTCCGCCACTCACCTGAAGCAGCGCCTGCAGGGCTTCGTGGCGGTCTTTGTCCGAAACAGACTCGTCGAGTGCCGTTTGTCGCATTCGATGGATAGCCTGCTGATCGCCGAAGATCGTGGCCAGTCGAACGGCGATCGATCGCAACGACGAATCTGCGGCCGATGACACCTGCAGGTAAAGTCCAGGCCAGGCTTTTGGCGCCGACTGAGTCCCGCGTCCATCCAGCGCATCCAGCATTCCCTGCAACATGTCACG
>CAYLKA010000165.1:0-2153 GCA_964384125.1 uncultured Gammaproteobacteria bacterium
CCCTGGTCCGCGCCTAACGGGAACCTGCCGCCCAAAGGATTCCTTCAAGGAGATGCTGCCGACCGAACTTCGTATCCAGGGATGCCTGGTTGTGCCCAAGCTCGGTGTAGAAGAAGCGCCCGCCTCCGTAAACTCTTGTCCAGGCAACAGGGTGGTCCGCCCCCATTGGCTCCCCTCCTCGCGGCTTGAAGTAATCGCGCACCGGATCGTAGGTCGACTCATCGACCCTGAGCAGGACCTGGACACCCTCCAGCCCGGTAACTGACTTCGTGTGATTAGTCCAGTCAGCCGTGTACCAGAACTCCGAGCCATGGCCCCTCACCGTGGGGTGATCCAGGGCCTTGGGATCGACAAGAACCCTCGCACGCAGGAACTCCGAGTCGCTGTTGAAATCACAGCCTCCAAGGTCAAGCATCCAGGGCCAGCCCTCCTGCTTAACAAGGAGTGCGTGCAGGCCGACAATCCCTCCACCGGCGGCGTACCACTCCTCGACCGTCTTTCTCTCCTTCTCATCGAATACCTTGTCGAGGGCGTTGGCGTTGTTGAACAGGATGACCTGGTAGTTCTCCAGGTACTCAGCCTTCATGTCTTTGCCGCTCTCGCTGATATCGACCTCAACACCACTGTTTCGGAGGAACTGGGCGATCCAGCCGTTGATCTTCGGGATCTCCGGATGCCGGTACCAGCCGGTGCCCGAGAAGAGAAGCACGCGCAGGGGGCCGGCAGGCTCGGCCTTCTCCTTGACCAACTCCGACCTGCTAAGGGGAATCTGGCAGGACACACAAGCTGTCAAGACCAACACTATAAGAAAGACTCGCGACATTTTCGACGACCTCCATTTCCTCAAGCTACTCAGCATCCAGGTCTCTGCCCGGGCCAGAACCTGCGCCAACAGGACAGACCACCGCTCACCCAGCCAATAGCCTATGCGAGGCCATGGGCGGGGGCAAGGGGGGTGCCGCCTCTGTCACGACCTGGCCTGCGAGAGCTGTCTCAGATTACTTCTTCAGCTTCTCATTGTTATGGATGTATTCGAGGATCTTGAGGTACGACAGGCCCCGGTTTTCCATGTCGGGGTCGACGAGATCCATGCCCTTGCGCAAGGTGTCAAATCGCCTCCGCTGCTTTTCGGTGAAGCTCGCCATTCGCTTCTTGAAGTGCTTGTCGAGCGTCTTGTTGACCGGGATGCCTTCCGGCGCCGGCATGGCGTCAATCTTCTTGAGCAGCTCCCCGTGCGGGGATTTGTGCCAGGCCACTGGACGGACATAGGCGACCTGGTGATGCGGCAGAACGATCCGCTTCAGCTTCACGCCTTCATCCGCGGCCGGCTCGCCCTTCGGCAGCTCGATTCGAATCAAGGATCCCCGCCCGCGCTCGTTGTGCCGCGTGGGGCCATTGGAGCTGCAGGTCCAGATATTGCCCTCTTCGTCGAATTCAATCTCGCGGGTGAAGGTGACCCGCGTCGGCATTGGGATCTCGATCAAGCGCTCAGTTTTCGGATCGAAGCGCCCGATCGTGTCATTGCCTGTGCCGCAGATCCAGACGATACCCCTGGCGTCAATGTTGAGTGCGTAGGGAATCTGGTTCTCATAGTCCGGCAGAGCGTAGGTCGTCCATTTCTCCGTTTTCGGATCAAATCGGCCCAGGACGCCGGAGCCGAATCCCGGCACCCACACGATGCCGTCCTGGTCGACGTGATGCCGGCGTGGCCCGCGAAAGGGCGGATTCCATTCCCTGACGTCCCCGTCCGGAGCCTTTGGATCGATCCGGCCGATGCGATTGGCGTTCAGCTTGGAATACCAGATCGACCCATCGGGCGCGACGTCCAGTCCGTAGGGAGTTAATCCGCGCGACTCTCCCTTGCCCGCGGCGACCGCCTGGTTCTTTTTCAGCAGATGATATTCCTTCACGTGGCCCGTCTTTGGATGAATGGAGAACACCGAGTTGCGCCCCGCGTCCGTGTACCAGACCAATCCTTCCGGATCCTTTGGGTCGATGCGAAGCGTATGCGGATAGGAGCCGCGCTTGGCCGGGGTCTCGGCGCTGGACCAGACCGTGATGTCCGTCGTCCTGGGATCGAACTTGCCCATGTGTCCCGAGGAACACAGCGTCACCCAGTAATTGCCGTCGTTGTCCGGCTCGATCGAATGGGG
>CAYLKA010000166.1:0-380 GCA_964384125.1 uncultured Gammaproteobacteria bacterium
GCATGGCGATGGAATATTGGACGCCAGCCACGGAAGGACGTGGATTCGAGCTGACGCCAATTCTCCAACCCCTCGCGGCGTTTCAGGATCAGATGACAGTCGTTTCCGGATTGCGCGGTTACTGGACACCGGCCCATGCCGGGGCATCGACCACGTTCCTCACCGGCGCGGCGGGAGTGGCCGGAGAGACCGCACCAGTGGCAGACATCTCAATGGACCAGCTCCTCGCTCAAGAGTATGGACAGGAGACGGAGCTCGCATCGCTACAGCTTGCGATCGACGGACGGGCGAACGCGGGACAGTGTAGTGGTGGCCACAGCTGCGTCTATACCAACACCATCTGCTGGCGCAGTCGTTCCACGCCACTCCCAATGGAAAGT
>CAYLKA010000166.1:390-2131 GCA_964384125.1 uncultured Gammaproteobacteria bacterium
AATCCGCGTGTCGTCTTCGAGCAGATGTTCGGCGACAGCGGCAGCACCGACCCCGAAGTGCGCCGCGCGCGCATGGTTCGGGACCGCTCGATTCTCGATTCGGTGACCGAGAAAGTTGGTGACCTGCAGCGTGAGCTCGGCATGTCGGACAGCCTCAAAGTTGACGAGTATCTTGAGGGTGTCCGCGACATCGAGCGACGCATCCAGCGAGCAGAACAGCGCCAGAGCTTCGACATTCCTGACGTGGCTCAACCCGAGGGGATTCCGGCCACCTTCGCCGAACACGTACGACTGATGTTCGACCTCCAGTTATTGGCACACCAAATCGATCTCACGCGAGTGTCAACGTTTATGCTCGGACGGGAGGTGAGCTCACGCACATACACTGAGATCGGCATCCCGGACGCGCATCACCCTCTGTCGCATCACGAGTACAACCCTGAGAGGATTGCGCAGATGTCGAAGATCAACACGTATCACGCGACCTTCCTTGCCGAGTATCTGGAAAAACTTAGGACAACACCTGACGGCGACGGGTCGCTGCTTGACAACATGCTGCTCATCTACGGCTGTGGCATGTCGGACAGTAACAGCCACAGCCCGCTCGATCTGCCGGTGCTGCTGCTCGGAGGCTGTGGCGGCACGCTCGAAGGCAACCGCCACTTGCGCTACGCGGACGACCCACTGATGCCAAACCTACTCGTGTCGCTGATGGACAAATTGAACGTGCCGGTTGAAACGTTGGGGATGAGTGACGGCCGTTTGAATGTCGACCGATTAACGGGAGTGTAGCCGGGCGACGCCCCGGCTAATTGTTAGCGCCCAGGCGCCGCAGCAGCTCGGCCGTCGGGTTCTCCCCGTCGTCGCCACTTCCGGTGGCCAGCGCCAACGGCGTCTTTCCGTCCTCGTTTTGCGCGGTCAAATCTGCTCCTCGGCCCACGAGCAGTTCCACCACCGTATCAAGACGGCGCGATGCCGCGGCGTGCAGCACCGTATTTCCCTTCTCATCTATTGCATCGATATTGGTGCCATGGTCGAGCGCAATCATCACCGCGTCGAGCACACGACGCTCGTTGAGGGCGGCGTTCGCCGTCAAACCGGGCTCTTGACGCCGCCGCGCCGCCGTGGCGGCGTGCAGCGCAGTCGTTCCGTTCATCATGGCGAAGCTGGCGTCTGCGCCATGATCGGTCAGACTGCGCATGATGGTCGGCTCTGAAAAGTGGGCGGCGAGCCAGAACGGCGTCGCCCCGACAACGTCGTGTTCCAGTACATAGTCGGGGCTGTTCCGACGCCCTTCGCTCCCCCGCGTCACGAGGGCGTTCGCATCGGCCCCCGCCGCCAGTAAAGCATCCACGACCACGACGTCTCCCCGCAGCGTCGCCGCATGCAACGCGGTGTACCCAGCTTCGTCCGTGTTCGGATCGGCGCCCTGCCCGATGAGATACAGGGCCAGATCGGTGTGGCCGCTGTGCGCGGCGACCACCAGGGCGCTCGTCCCAACCGGCGCAGTATCGTTCGCGTCGGCGCCCGCTTCGATCAAATACCGAGCGGCCTCGAGGTCCCCATGTCGCGCGGCGAAGAGTAACGGGCTGTTTCCACCTTGCGTGACGTCGACCACACCGGACGGATTGAATCCGGCCGTGCGCGTATGGATACGCCGTGGCCGCTCGGCAGACCGAACAGTGATGTCGGCGCCGAGATCGAGCAACGTTTTCACGACGTCAGATTGACGTTCGGCAAT
>CAYLKA010000167.1:0-2124 GCA_964384125.1 uncultured Gammaproteobacteria bacterium
TCTTTCGCTGGCCCGGGCCCCCTAATAACACGGCTCGGGAACCGCTGCCACTTGAAAGTTGGAATATGATCCTAGAAAAGGCTTTGGCACTATGAATCGTCGCCCTAAGAATTGAGAATGTGACGACATACTAACGGAGGCATCATGCTGATTTTCGTTACTGCGATCTCGGTTGCGCTCATCGTTTCATTTCTTTGTTCGATTTTTGAGTCCGTTCTTCTTTCCCTGACGCGACCCCAGATCGAGATCATGGTGTCGAACCGCAACCCCGCTGGAAGCCTGTTCTCGGGTTTCAAGGAAAACATGGATGTGCCCATTGCGGCGATCCTTATCCTGAACACTGCCGCGCATACGGTCGGTACAGCAGTCGCGGGTGCTAGGTATTCCGACGTGTTTGACTCCGACACGCTCTGGATTTTTTCGATCGTCTTTACGATGGCTGTATTGCTCTTTACCGAAATTATTCCCAAGACGCTGGGCGTTGCACATTCCCGGACCCTAGCCACGCCCGTTGCGTACGGCGTCAAATTCCTAACTGTCATGCTGCGACCGATGTTGTGGGTGAGTGAACGCATCTCCCGGGCGTTTCGAGGTGCCAGCGACACCCCAGTCACCTCCATGGATGAGATCAGGCTGATGGCTATTCTGGGCAGGAGCGAGGGTGTGGTTGGTGGCCAGGCCGCTGACATGATCGTCGGTGCGACACAGTTGCGACACATTAGCGCGCACGACGTCATGCTGCCGCGCGAGGAAATCAGGTTTTTGTCTGCGGACATGGACCGTGAGACCGTCCTGGCGATGGTCAAGGACTCGGGGCACAGCCGTTTCCCGTTTTCACCGACGGCGGACATCGACGACGTGAATGGTGTTGTGCTTGCGAAGGACCTATTGATCTGGATGCTCGAGCACGACGGGGAGAGCATCGACTGGGATAACGTCAGAAAGGAACCCCTGGTCGTCCCCGAAAGCTCTCCCCTACCTCAGCTCCTCCATACTTATCAGGAATCACGTCGGCACCTCGCGATCGTCGTTGACGAATATGGAACGATAGGCGGTTTAGCGACGATGGAGGATGTCCTCGAGGAAATTGTTGGTGACATTCGTGACGAAAGCGATGCACTCGTCGATGACCTGCAAGCACAAAAAGATGGCACGGTCGTATTGCACCCCCACGTAGACCTGCGACGATTGTGCGAGAAACTCGGAATTCCCTGGGAACCTGCTGCCGAAGTCAATACTGTGGGCGGCCTGATCACCGAAACAATAGAACGCATTCCTGTCGCCGGAGATTCTATTAACTGGAGGGGCTACCGGGTTGAAGTGTTGAGCGCAAGTCGCCGGCGGGCCCGCCTGATCCGGGTTCGGAAGGATGCTGACGACAGCTAGAGATCCCGGGCGTCATACGGTCAGTGCAACAGCGCTTGCCGCTTCTTCGGGCGAAAGGAGAAGTCGAAAGGCTCACAGTGCTTTTGGAAGCCGATCTCGTGTGAATAGATACAGGGCGAATCCAGTCAGAAACAGTGCGAAGATACCGTGGTTTTCGGGTAGATCTGGCAAGAATGTTCTTCTTTCGCTGGCCCGGGCCCCCTAACAACACGGCTCTGGAACCGCTACTACTTGACAGTGGGAAACCGAGTCTAGAGGCTAGCGCGGCCTTGCCCTAACGTCCCGGAAGTGACCCCCCAATGCTGAGAACTCCCGCGAATGAGTCCGTGGTACTGGAAAGCTACCTGGGCGTCTTTCGTTACAGCCGCAGGGCAGTAGAGCTCGTGTGGTCCACTCATCGGGGACTCACCATATCGCTCGCAATCCTCACGGTGACCGCTGGCCTGCTTCCAGCCGGTGTCGCCTACGTCGGGAAGCTCATCGTGGATGCCGTCGTTGCCCAAATCGCCGTCGTTAGCGCGGGCGGGGACGCTGTTTACTCGACTGTGCTGACCTGGCTGTTGGTGGAGGGTGCGTTGGTCGCCGGTTTGATCGGCGTTCAACGTGGCATTGGATTCTGCCAGGCGCTGCTACGGGTTCTGCTCAGCCAACGGGTCAATACTATGATCCTAGAAAAGGCCCTGACACTCGAGTTGGCTCAATTTGAGGACTCGGAGTTCTACGACAAGCTGAACAGGG
>CAYLKA010000168.1:0-2122 GCA_964384125.1 uncultured Gammaproteobacteria bacterium
GCGCATCGGAAAGATGTTTGTGGCCAGGGGCCACGAAGCCTTTGGTCCATCGGAGCAGGGCAATCCATCGGCCGGTTTCTGGGCCCACCCATAGTGGTTTTATCCAGGCCATGCCGGGATCGTATTCAATCCACGGTTCGTCAGCGCGAACAATGATGTCTGCGAGTTGATCGTTAATAGGCGTGATGTCTTGAAGTGGCATAGTTGTTCCCCTAGTAGCGTTATGTCAAAGACGATTTGGCTGCACGTCAAGGACAAAAGGTGTTACTTTAATGTTACAACGGCGGTAGAAAAATACAAGTGGGGTGGGTTATAAATAATAGTATGTAGAAGATAACCCCCTATATTGATGACGGAGGAGTGACATGAACGAAGATGCGGTACGGAACGCCGCGAAGTTACTGGCCGATGCGTGGCTAAACATGACCACGATCGAAGGACTCCCACCGGACCTGCGGCCGGGCAGTTTCAACGAAGCCTACGCTATTCAGGATGAGATGGCCGAGCTGATTGGGCAGAAGACGGTCGGCTGGAAGATCGGACCGGCTAGCTCCGGATTGATGCGTGCTCAAGGCTTTGACGAGCCCGGCGTTGGGCGTTTGTTCGAACCTAACATCTACCGCAGTCCTGCCGAGCTGCATCATGGACGCATCACGGACGCCAAGCTCGAGTGCGAGTTTGCTTTGCGGCTGAGTGCGGACGCGCCGTCGCGTGATGAACCCTATACGGCTGAAGAGCTGGTGCCGATTGCCGTCCTTTGCCCGGTATTCGATGTGGCTGGGTACCGCTTCGTGACACCCGAAGCCAACAGCCCACTCGACCGGGTGGCGGATATGGGTGGCGCAGGCGCTCTTGTCGTGGGCGACGAGATTCCAGAGTGGCAGGACCTTGAACTGAAAACGCTGCAGGTTGATCTACGCATCGATGGTGGCCCGCCCGTTACGAACTTCGAGGGAGATTATCGGAGCAATCCACTCGAGGTGCTGGTCTGGCTTGCAAACTTCTTGTCACGCCGGGGGATTGGCTTGCAAAAGGGCGATCTGGTGTCGACCGGCTCAGCCACGCATGCGCCAGCGCTCTATTCGGGTGCTTCGGCCATCGCCACATTTGGCGATCTGGGAGAGCTTCGGTTAACGATGATTTGACGAGACACCGTCGTATAGCCTTTGCGAACTGCAATGCCCCGAAAAAATGACGTCGATGTCAGGCGTTCTTGCTCGGGAATCGCTGCGCCGCATCTGTCAACCATGCTTCGAATAAAATGAGGCGTCGTTCAACCACGGCCACGAGGCCGTTCACGAAACAGAGAAGAAACCATGCCGAGGATATTTACGTGGAGTGGAAAAGAGCCGAGCCAGCGTAACCTCACGGTGGCCGATCTGCGGGCTGCTAAAGGGCAACGCAAGTTAACACAAGTGACAGCCAGCACATCAGAGGAGGCCGTAGCGGCTGCTGAAGCGGGCATCGACATGATGATCTGTGGATCGCCAAACGTGGAGGCGGTTCGCGCAGGCAATGACACTATTTTCTTGACGGCCTCGATCGGTCTGCCGGCCAGCCCGACTGCCGACGACGTCTTGCGCGAGGCGTTTCGCGTCATGGCCATCGGAGCCGACGCGGTGTTTACTCAGCGCAGCCTGGATATTGTCTCGATGCTGGCGCGCGAGGACATCCCGGTCATGGGCCACCTTGGCTTGGTGCCGCGAAAGTCCACGTGGGTCGGTGGGCTGCGCGCCATAGGTAAGACTGCGGATGAAGCTCTGGAGCTTTTTCACCGGTACCGCCGCCTCGAGGACGCCGGTGCGGTACTGGTGGAGTCTGAGCTCATCGCTTCCGCTGTCATGGAGGAAATCACCCGGCGCACCAAGCTCATCACCGTCTCTCTCGGATCAGGTTGGGGTGGCGATGTGATTTATCTCTTCATGGAGGACATCTGCGGTGAAGCAGAAACACGGCCCCGCCACGCCAGGGCCTACGGAGATCTCCTCACGCTGCGACGCCGGGTACAGGAGGAACGCATCGCCGCGCTGAAAGCTTTTCGGGTCGATGCCTTGGGTGGGCAGTTCCCGGCAGAGCGGGAGAATGTCCGCATACCGGACGAGGAGTTGGCCCTGTTCCAGCA
>CAYLKA010000169.1:0-2096 GCA_964384125.1 uncultured Gammaproteobacteria bacterium
GGCAAGGAGGTGGGCCTAAGCGCTGTGCTTGCTGCGAGTCGACCCTAAGCGAAAGGCGCACAGTTACCGTCTGGTGATGGCGGGCTGTTAGCGAGAGCTCTTAACCTGCTCGATAGGGTCTTCCAACTCCGACCGATTCGATCCAAAGACAATCGCACACTTCGCTGAACGGTCGGGCTAAGTGTCGTGACCTCCGGCTCTGGTGCTCATCACCAGAGCATCGGGCTACGGCGGGCCAAAAAATCGAAACCCGAACAATTCGGCGTTGGTGACGTGGACCACCAGTCGAAGAATTCGGTCTGGCCAGGCACCGTCGCCCACACGATCGCCCCAATGCACCGGAAGCGCGACCCCGTCACCAGTTACGGGGGTGCACGCGTTCGCACTAAACCCAGGGAGTGGTACGCCAGCCTCGTCCTGAACCTCGACTCTAATTTCACCACCGGTCAAGATACGTGCGTTGATTTCTAGCTTGGTTCCGCCCGCCACCATAGGCCGCGTGAGTAGTGTGCCGACTTGGTCGCCAGCATCGAGCGACACGAACCCGCCGCGGCGGATCTTGGCGAGGCCGATAGCGGGGAGTTGTCGGCGGCCCTCCGCAACTTCGCGCAGACGCTGGGCTTGGAGCGACGCTTCCACGTAGGGCCCGGGCGTGTGGCACGAATCGAAGCCAGCGTAGTAAATCCACCACTCATCGCCCACCGTGACCGGCAGTGAGTGGTAGAAGATCATACCGGCGTCGAAGCTGCCGGGCTGGCCGCGGTCCAGAATCGGTTCACGATCCCCGATCCGCGTCCAGTTCACTAGGTCGCGGCTGGCGACGAGCTGCACGTGCAGGGGGCCATGCTGGTTCCCTCCGCCGATGCGGTGGCACTCGAACGCGACGTCGAATACCCATAGGAACCCCAGAAATATGTCTCCGTACCGGTGAACCACCATGCTGTAGAACTCGCTACGGTGGTCGTCTGGGTGGTCGTGAAGCAGCACGTCGCGCGCGGCGGCCAGATGCTCGCTCGTCAGGTCGTCATCCCGCGCGTCGGGCGCGAGCGTGAGCACGGGCACCGTCCAACCCATCCCGGGGTTCTTGCTCGCGTCGCTTAGGCAGAGGCCGATGCAACGCCGATCAAATTTGCCGACCTGCGTCCGCATCTTGGGGAACATGGCGTACTTGGCGCTGGGGATGCTGCGCGGCTCGTCCTCGCGCCAAGTGGTGTGGCGCACTTTCGCTAGGCTCACCGAGTCGCCGTGGTTCCGGCCCCGAATTACGGGATTGTCCTTGTGTTCCGTCCAGTGAATGCCGTCCCGTGAGAACACCATGCCGTGCCCGTACTGGTTGTCCGCATCACGCCCTATCGCTGTCACGCCCTTGTAGCGGTGCTCTGCGGGTTCGTACGGCTGCATCTCATGGCAGTCGAGCATGCCGTGGGAGAAGAGATGGCTACCGGTGTCGACACCTCGCTCGGCCAGAATGTTGTTGGCTGTCGATGCGTCGAACTCGACGAGCCCGAGCGGCGGCCGCTCGAAGTGGACGCCATCGTCCGATGTCGCGTAGCAGGCGAAGTTCTGCACGCCCGGCAGGATTCCAGCGGCCGCGAATCCCCGTGCTTGGTACCAGAGTTGAAATTGCCCTCGATCCAAGTCGTAGAGGGCATTAACGGGGCCGCCCAACCCACCGTGGCCGGGACTCTCCCACGGTGCCTGCACGGTCAGAATAGGTGTGGGGTGTTTACGGAACCTGTGCAACTGCTTTGTCAGCGATTCGCGATGTTCGACCAAGAAGTCGTCAACGAACGCCTGCCAACGGCTTCCCACCGGGACTGCATGTCCGAGCAAAGCGTATCCCCCTTGAACTGCGCGACAGCGTCACGCTCATCGCCAGTCGGCTATATCCCATCCGATCATCTTACGTCCGGGCTATGCTCGTCCAACGACTGCATCGGCGGTGGGCGCGTCCTCGTCGCAGATCGCCATAGTCGTCACGAGCGGTTGCCACAGACGTGATAGTGCGTTGGACGGTTGTCATCATCGTTTATACAAGAAGGTGGAGCGGAAGACGGGATTCGAACCCGTGACCCTCTCCTTGGCAAGGAGGTGGG
>CAYLKA010000170.1:0-2083 GCA_964384125.1 uncultured Gammaproteobacteria bacterium
ATGAGAACTTCGACACGCAATATCGCATGCCGGCCGGATTCCAGCAGCTCCAACAATTTGACCGTGACGCGTGGGTGGTGGGGGTTTCTTACTATCCTGATCCGGATGTCGTGCTGAAGATCGATTATTCAGTCGTACGTAACCAGAGTTCGATTGTGGACGAACCAAATTCGCTCAATGTTGGTTTGGGATGGTGGTTTTGAGAGGGTATAGAGTCATGGCGGCTAGAGATGGATGCGGTCTTCTGGTGGGGATGCTGGTCTCGCTTGCGCTGGGGGGGGCGGTCACGGCGCAATCGCGCGAGGTGATCGAGATCGTGGCGGAACGCTTTGCGTTCACTCCCTCTCGTATCGAGGTCGCTCAAGGCGACACCGTCGAGATCCGCATCCGAAGTGAAGATACCGACCACGGTTTTCATCTCGTCGGGCGACAGAATGTCATTGTCCCGAAGCGTCGCCATGGTGAAGCGGTGGTCATGTTCGACGCCGATGAACCGGGAGTATATCGATTTGAGTGCTCGAAGCTTTGTGGTGCTGGCCACAACTTCATGAGAGGCGAAATCGTCGTGACCCCGCGCGCCGATCACGATGTCGCCGCGGCGGGGCAAGCGAAGTGTGCGGGCCCTGATACCCGCGGACCTCTTGTCGAACCGAGAAATGATGATGGGTAGTCCCAGTGTTGTCAGGGTGCTGGCCTGCCTGCTGGCCCTGCCGGTCGTGTCCTCGGCGCAGACGGCACCTGGCGACCCGTTGCCAGATTTGACGCCCATCGAGTTCGAGCTGTTTAGTCTCGGACTTGAAGATTTTCTTGAGGTCGAAAATGCTGAAGAAGGCCTCGGTCCAGCCTACAACGGAACGAGTTGCGGAGGATGTCATAACGTCCCGGCGATCGGGGGAATCTCATCCGTGGCTGAACTCCGAGCGGGCATAGTGGATGAGAACGGGAACTACCGGGATTTTGATCCGGATGCGGGATCGTTGTTCCAGCTATTCTCCATTCCTACCCACGGGTGCCAGGCGGTCATTCCTGCGTCTGCGAATGTCATTGCGCGGCGGGTACCTATTCCACTCTTTGGCGCCGGTCTGGTGGAGGCCATCCCGGACGACACGCTCTTGGAACTTGCTGACCCGCTGGATCTTGACCGCGACGGAGTCAGTGGTCGCGCTGGAATCGTCGAGGATGTCGCGAGTGGTGAACTGCGTGTTGGTCGTTTTGGGTGGAAGGCTCAACATGCCACGTTGCTCGCCTTCGGGGCCGATGCGTACCGCAACGAGATGGGGATCACCAGTGATCTGTTCCCGAACGAGCAGATGTTCGGAATCGATCCTGAACTCATGCGGTTCTGCGATCCCCTACCAGATCCGGAAGATATTGTAGAGCCGGCGACGGGGCGTCGTGGTATCGATAACTTCGAGTCCTTCATGTTATTTCTGGCCCCGATCAATCGCGGTCGCATCGACAGTCAGGTTCAGGCGGGGGCCCGTGTCTTTGCTGCCATTGAGTGTGAAGCGTGTCATGTGCCCGTGCTCGAAACAGGGCCGTCTTCCAATCCGCTTTTCCATCGTCAACCTGTGCCGTTGTACTCCGACTTACTGCTTCATGATGTGGGAACAGGGGACGGCATTGCACAGGCGGACGCGGCGGCTAACGAGGTGCGCACGCCCGCATTGTGGGGGCTGCGATTCAGACGTCCACTATTGCATGACGGGCGCGCAGCCACGGTGACCGACGCCATCGAGGCTCACGGTGGCGAGGCCGAGCGTTCTCGTTTCAGATTCCAGCAACTCGACCCCGGGGCTCTCGCCGCGCTTCGGGCGTTTCTTGGTTCGCTCTAGATCAGGATAGCTTGTTCACCGTCTGGCCGCGCCTCGCGAGTTTTGGAGCTGACTCAATTGATCAAGTCGAGCTGACGGCTGTACTTGAGGATCAGACTTCGACCCTGTCGTTGTGCTGAATGAGGGCCTGGGCGAAGAGTCGCGGCGAGAAATTGTAGGTCAGGTTTGTGATGAGACTTGCCCCCGGGAAGATTGATGTTGTTTCGGCTCCACCGGAGAGAGGCGGTGAGGGTATCGCCTCGCCGGAA
>CAYLKA010000171.1:0-2077 GCA_964384125.1 uncultured Gammaproteobacteria bacterium
AATGTGCCGAAGGACAAGCACTCCCGGGTGGTCACGTTGTATCGTCGAACCGCGGATGGTCTGGCACGCCGCGACGTTCCGGCGTGGGTTGCGACCGCGACGCTCCACTCCGGCGGCGGCGGACTGTGGTCGACCGCAGAGGACTATCTCCAGTTCGCCCAGATGCTTGTGAACAGCGGTGAGCTTAACGGCACCCGTCTCCTGGGCCCACGCACGGTGGATCTGATGGCCTCCAACCACGTGGGAGATCTCTATGCGACCAGCGGGCGCACCGGTGGCCGCCCCGGGAAGGGATTTGGACTCACCGTCGATGTCGTGCTCGACGCCGTGGCAACCCAGGAGCACCGGGCCACCGGGAGTTTCGGCTGGAGCGGCGCCTTCGGCACCCATTACTGGGTCGACCGGAACGAAGGATTGACCGCCATTCTCATGGTGCAGACCCCGGGCGGACCGCTGCGCGTGGACTTTCAGAATGCGGTGATGCAGGCCATCGTCGAGTAATCGGGCAGGAAACACTGAGGGTGGCGACAAGCGCCTGCAAACGCGGGATACCGTACCAATTTCTTCGGTCCGAGCCCGTCCTTCTGTCCGAAATGCCGTTCTCCCGGGCGACCGTGGGGGGAACGATAAGGTATTCTATCGAGTCTGTGTGTTGGTGAGGAATTTGGGAATTCTTCAGATCGTCGGCGCACGCGGCGCTGATGCGATACGAATCAACGTGTTGGGAGGTGTAGTGTGAAACGACTCGTGAGCTTGTCTGTACTGTCGCTGCTACTCGTGCCAGGTGCCGCCTCGGCCCAGGGACCGAGCGAGGAACCCTTCGGGACGCTCGCCGAGCTCATGCGTGGCATCATGTTCGTGAATGCCAACAAGCTGTTTGACGCTCAGGCCGTGGAACCGGTCGGCGAAATGCCCGAGATGACGCCCGAGGGCTCGGACGCCGTGTCCGCCGTCATGGGATCAGCATCCGCTCGTTTTGCGTCGGTCTACCGCGGCTGGCCCGAGCTCGCGGGTGCGGCAGTCGCCCTCGCGGACGGCGCCAAACTTGCCATGATCGAAGGTCGCCTGTGCGACAACGGGGTGGAGGCGCCGGTCAACAACGCGGATTACATGGAAGGCGCACGGCTTCTCGAGGAATACTCCAACAACGTGCTCATCGGTGCCCGCGCGCAGGACTACGACGCCGTCTGGGAAGCGGTGAACTACGTCACCGAATCGTGCACCCACTGCCACAGAACCTACCGCGACGGTCCGGACAGCCGACAGCAACCACGCTGCCAGTAGCGGACCGGCGATCCCCCGGGGGACTTTCCGACGGCCGGCACGGCCACGTCGCCGTGAGATGACGGAACGTGCTGCGGGGGTCGCTGACAACAGGGCCCGCTCAGGGACCACCAGCGGGTACTCTCCGAGCCCCGATGATCATCGGCTGAATTACCGATGATCATCGGGTGACAACATCCCGTGACCACGTTGCCCGACCCGGGGCGACTTCTCCGGCCTGGCCCGGTACACCCGATTCGTCTGGCGCGTTCCCCCATCCGTGGCGGGACCGCCCGTACTATTGGCCGCGGCGTACCCAGAGCGAACCGATGACGAAGCCCGTCAGGCGTGTTTCCCATCTCCTCATCGTGCTGGCGCTCGCCGCCATGGCGTGCACCACCTCGATCGGCCTGCTCCCCCCTGCGGGCATCACTGACCTCCGGTCGCGTGCCCAGGCGGGCGTGCCTGGGGCGCAGTTCAACCTCGGGGTCATATACGCCGAAGGGCGCGGCGTGCAACAGGACGACGCCCAGGCGGTCTACTGGTACCGCCTGGCAGCCGAGCAAGGGCTTGCCCAGGCCCAATACCACCTCGGCGATATGTATGCTGAGGGACGTGGCGTTTCACAGAACACAGCCGAAGCGACTCGCTGGTACGACCTGGCCGAGGCCCAGGGATATACGCGCGAGCCGTGAGACCCGCGGGGTCCGTATGACGAGTCCGTCTGCCCCGCCGTGCTCTCCGGTGACGCGCCCTCACCGGTAGCCCACACTACGCTTCAACTTCAGGTATCGAGCCAGACCGGACCGTCACC
>CAYLKA010000172.1:0-2057 GCA_964384125.1 uncultured Gammaproteobacteria bacterium
TTGTTGATGGTGGGACTGGCGTGGGCTGAGGACACGACCGTTTCCCCAGTTGCATACCGGACTGTCCCGACTGAACGACCCAGCGAGAACATTGCCTTTGGCGCGAGCTACACGATAGAGCCGAGTCCAAACTACGGGCTGTGCAGCGACCCGGGTGATTTCGAGCAGTTGACGGACGGGATCTATACGGAGGGGTATTTCTGGGCGCAGAAGTCGACGGTGGGATACCAGGAGAGGACGCCGTCGATCGTGACCCTGGACCTGGGTGAGGTGCAGCCGATACGAGGTGTGTCCTACCACACGGCCGCAGGGTTTGCCGACGTAACGTGGCCGTTGACGATTCGAATCCTGGTGGCGGATGAAGATGAGATCTTCCATGAGATCGGCGACCTGGTTCAATTGAGTGAGACACAGCACGGCCCGCTCGCTCCCGTGCGGGCACCCGATGCCATGTGGGCGATGGACGGGACCGCGTTCAGCAACGCCGAGATCCATCATCACCACGTCCAGAACCGCGACCGCTTCCCGGAGGAGATGACCGCCGAATTGCGTGATCAGGTTCTGCGCGATGCCTACGAACAGCGCGCCGCCAACTACGGGACGTACCGCTACTGGACGGACCGGTTGCGAACGCACGGGCGCTACGTAAGTCTTGTCATCTGGGACGAGCCGTACACCTTCGTCGATGAGATCGAGGTGTACGCGGGAGAGCCGGAGTGGGTGGAGGAGCCACTGCCGGGAGCTGGCGTGGCCGACATGCGCACCTACGCGCACGGGCTCGCCAACCAGAAAGGGATCCGGACCCGCCTCGAGCGCGACATCGAGGCCCTGCGGCAGGCGGCCGCACAGGAAGGGATCCCGGTTCAGACACGAACGGACGTGCTGGACGAGTTGGCGGTCGTGGAGGCGAATTTGGGACAGGCCAGTACGGAATTCGGCGATGACTTCGAGGCCGTGCTGCCGGTGAACTCCTGGCATACACGGGTGCTACGCACGCAGGCCTGGCTCTGGCGTGCCAGGGGCCTGGAGCCGCTCACGTTCTGGCGCTCCAATCCGTGGGATGCCCTTCGTCTCATCGACTCGCCAGACACGGAAGCAGAACTGGCCGTCGACGTACACCTGATGCGCAAGGAACACCGCGTGGGTGCCTTCAATATCAGCAACAGCACTGACGCGTCGATGCAGGTGGCCTTCCGCTTGAGCGGGCTCCCTGGTGGCGACAATCCGGAGTACGTGACCGTTCACGAAGTCAGCTGGACGGATACCCGCACCGCTGTGCCGGTGGCGGCGGCGCTGCCGGAGATTACTGCTGAGGACGACCTGTATGCGGTGACCGTACCTGCGGGCATGACGCGGCAGGTGTGGTTGACCTTCCATCCCGACGATGTGAAGCCGGGATTGTATGAGGGGGAAGTCGTCGTGGCGTCCGCGCCCGGCGGTGTGCGGTTCCCCTTGCGCATGCACCTCTATCCCCTGGATTTCCCGGACCAGCAGTCCCTTCACTTCGGCGGGTGGGACTACACGCATCGGCCCCGGTATTTCGACTTCATCACCGAGGAGAGCCGCCCGGAGTTCATCGCGCACCTGCGCGAACACCTCGTCGACTCGCCGTGGGCAACCAGGGCGGTGATGCCGCGCGGTACATACGATGAGACGGGAGCGATGACGGCGCCACCCAGCACCGACCTCTTCGACACGTGGGTCGACCTGTGGCCGGGCGCCGCTCAGTACATGGTGTTCGCAGATGCGGACCACCATTTCGAGTCACTTCCCAAATGGACACCGGAGTTCAACAACGCAATAAAGGCGTGGGTGACCTTCTGGGCCGATCACGCCAGCTCGAAGGGGATTGCGCCCGAGCAGTTCGTCCTGCTGCTGGTGGATGAGCCTGACGAGCCCTACATGGACGAGATCATTCTGGCGTGGGCGAAGCCGATCCGCGAGGCCGACACCGGAGTTCGTATCTGGGAAGATGTAACCCACCAGGACATGAACGAAGCCGATCAAGAGATGATCGATGCGTGCCACGTGTTGAGCCCGAACTATTCTGCGTTCCT
>CAYLKA010000173.1:0-1996 GCA_964384125.1 uncultured Gammaproteobacteria bacterium
CACATGACTTCACCCCATGGCGGTTCAAATCGAGACGCTTGGCCTTGATATCCCGTGTCCGTACCCAGTGGGTTCATGTGGTCGTACTGGTTGTGCCAATCAGCTAGTCCTACAACTGGCCTGCCTAGAACTTCGGGATTGGTTACGGGTTGTGCTCGAACCGACTTGATCTGCATAAACGGAGTCTTTCATTTAGCTATCCGGATCGGTTTGGCTGAACTGGGGGCGCTCAAACATTCCTTCGACACCACGATCGTCTCAAAGGGGAAAAGGACATGGATGAGGAGATGTCGGCCAGCCACAGGGATCAGAACTGAGCGAAGGCGCCCTTCGGGATATTCCGTGTTGTCAGACTTGGTTTTACCGTGCTGCTGCTCATTGCCGAATTGATGGCGCTTTACGCCTGACCGCTGTACAGGCTCCAGCCGATCGTTATTCACCGATCGGCTTATCCAATAGCGATCAGGGCGACAGCGAGGCTTGATCCGCCGAGTCCGAATGCCTGCCACCACCACATCCTGTGGCCTCGTATTACAACATTAAGAAGCACGGCCACAGCCGCGTACTGCGAGCCGGCGACGCTTACGACAGCGAGGCTTCCTCCTCTAAGGGCAAGAACGAACAGGATCACTGCTGCAATCCCGAATACGCCCGCCACGAAAGAAGTGACAAAGGAACTTCGATTTTTGGGAAAGATTCGGGGCCCGGTGGCACGGGTAACTGAGATCGCGACAAGAAACGCGACAACGCGCTGAAGCAAGAGGGGTGAACCTCCAGCATCGGCTCCGATATAGCTGAGCAGGATCAACATGATGCCAAAAACGATCCCGGCCAGGCTCGCCATGACGAGACCGGTGGACCCGCCAGCAGGATCCCCAGGCTCGTAGGACGACAGGGCAATGGCGATAACGCCCAGCGTGAGCCCGGTCGAGGTGATGGTTGACGGCGAGGCGCTCAAAACGAGAACGTCCCATAAGACTGGTACGCCAGACATCACTACCGCTGCAGCTGGTGCAGCGGAACGCAATGATCCGCGTGAGTACGCGGCGAACAACAACAGAATGCCAATGCCGTTGGCAGCCCCTGCGAGGGCCCCATATATCAGGTCTGTACTAGTGGGGCTGCCTGACCAGAACAGGGCAGCGACCGCCGTTACTACAACACCGGCGAACAGGACCGCCGAAGTGACCTCGTTGGCGTTCTCTCTCTTGGTGACGTCGGACGCGAAGAAGTCACTCAGCCCAATTGCGAATGTCGAGAGCACCGCGTAGATCACCGACACGAGACGGCAGTATGACCTGTGTTCCGTCGTGTTGTGCCTGCCGGTGTAGCAGGGGGAGCTGCTAGCCGGCACGCGATGAGTAACAGCAAGCTCTGGACCTGTGTGTCTGGAACTCCTCCCAAACCTTTCTGATAGCGCTACAACGCTCTCACCTTCGGGCGTACTCGGCGCCTCCGAGTTCGCTGGACTCAAGTGAGGCTCAGGTTCGCCTCGCTCAGCGGTCGCCTGGGATGAGGTAGAACCACATCGGCTGTGGTGCTTCTTGGTCCTGCATTGCTTGGCGGGCTGCCATCATCACTTTGCCGGTTTCGGTCTGGTCGAGGAACCAGCGGGTACTGGCCCAGGCAGCAGGGGCGTGGTCGATCATCGCGAGGGCAGCGGTTTCGTAATAGCTGCGGATGTCATGGCTGACCCGCATCGGTAGGCCCGGGATGCCAGCATCAGCCCATGGGGTTCCTTCAGAGACACGGATGAAGGCCTCGATTGCAGAAGGGACGTTTTCAGCCGTAACGACACGACCTGCACTAAAGCGGCCGCCGCTCATCTTCACGCCTCGTCCGTAGGCGGGGAGTAGACCACGAGCTTCGTCGATGGCGGGATGGACGTCGGAGTCGTTACGTGGGGGGAGCGGGCAGGTGAGGATGGTGTCGCCAACATCGGGAATTGATTCATCGAATTTGACGAAGACGGGTTCGGTGGCGTTTAGCAGGGAGA
>CAYLKA010000174.1:0-1980 GCA_964384125.1 uncultured Gammaproteobacteria bacterium
ACATCATGGGGTATTCGGTCGGTGGCATCGTGGATGCGGTTGGCTCCGAAGTCACCGTATTCATCCCCGGTGATCGTGTCGCCATCTCTGCCCCACATGCTGAATACGTCATTGGCAACACAAACTCGCATGAATACGCGAAGGGAACCGGACCAAAAGTTGTAGCTCTTCCTGACAACATCAGCTTCGACCAGGCCACCTTCTGGCCCCTGCCCACTAGTGCCGTTCAGTGGGTTGAGCTCAATGATATTTCACCAGACCATACCGTCGTTATTTTGGGCCAAGGCCTCGTGGGCAGCTTAATGCTGCAAGTTGCTAGGGCAAATGGGGATGGGCGTCTGATCGCTGTCGATGCTCTTCCGATGCGATGTAACCTGGCGTCAGCTCTTGGAGCCGACATTGTTGTCAACGCCTCAACGGAGGATCCGCTTTCTCGTGTCCTTGAAATCACGGATGGGGTTGGTGCCGACGTTGTCGTCTATGCGGTGGGCGGACGTGCCGGGCTTGACGCATTCGCCCAGGCCCAGCAAATGGTGGCCCGAGGCGGTCTCATACATGTTGTCGGTAAATATGAGGATGCGCCGTTGCCGCTGAATTCGCATATCCAGCAAATACGTCTCATCGTTGGAACATTGCCCGACAGCGATCGGCAGCAAGCGTCTGACCGAGCCCTAGGGCTCCTCGCGGACGGCCACATCGCGACTGATCGCATGATCACCCACAGGTTTGACCACCTTGAGGCAGCGGCCGCGTTCCGATTTCTTCATGACTGCCCGGCCGAAGCCTTCGGGGTCCTACTGACATGGGACGCGGATACGCCAGGCGCCTAAATATCGTTGGAATCCACGTACATCCCGTACGGCGCAGGGAACATTGAGAGACGATCTGAACGGCACATCACCGTTCCTGGTTGCGGGGGTCGGATTCGAACCGACGACCTCCGGGTTATGAGCCCGACGAGCTACCACTGCTCCACCCCGCGATGGATTCTACCGAACCTGAACGCCACATCCCTCAAACAATGAAGCACCGGACCGACCGATAAGCCGCATTCTGTCAGGGGCGACCATCTATCTGGGGCCCGTGTTACCACAAGCCTCGTGCAGCCTACCTGGAACTGGGCGAGCAGCCTCATAGCGTTCCGACTTGACCTTGCTTCCGGTAGAGGTTGGCCGTTTCACTCCTGGCTGACCGTGTAGCCATACAGGCATCGTCACTGTGCTCCTATTCCGACCCTTGTCAGCGCGAACTGCTTCGGGCGACGGGTGTTACCCGCTACCGTGCTCTATGAAGTGCGGACTTTCCTCCCCGATCGATAATCGGAGCGGCCGCCTGGCCGACCCGATGCTCCGGGGACATCCTGACACAAAAATGAACCTTAACCTGGGAAGAGTGAGTGTGAGGCACGCCGATCATCTGGACTCGATGGGAGTAAGTTTGGCGCGAAGGAGTCGCGAAAGCGACATTCTTCGTGAACGCTCAACCTGGGTGGCCATTCGATCGAAACCGAATGACACATTCCCTAGAAAGGAGGTGATCCAGCCGCAGCTTCCGCTACGGCTACCTTGTTACGACTTCGCCCCAATCGCCAGTCCCACCCTCGACAGCTGCCTCCGCGAACGGTTGGCGTACCGGCTTCAGGTGTTACCGACTTTCATGGCGTGACGGGCGGTGTGTACAACGCCCGGGAACGTATTCACCGCAGTGTGCTGACCTGCGGTTACTAGCAACTCCGACTTCATGCAGGCGAGTTGCAGCCTGCAATCTGGACTGAGACCAGCTTTAAGGGATTAGCTTCCTGTCGCCAGGTCGCTGCCCGTTGTACTGGCCATTGTAGCGTGTGTGTAGCCCGGGGCATAAGGGCCATGCGGACTTGACATCATCCCCACCTTCCTCCGCGTTGTCCGCGGCAGTCTCGCTAGAAAAATTCAACTAGCGACGAGGGTTGCGCTCGTTGCGGGACTTAACCCAACACCTCAC
>CAYLKA010000175.1:0-1967 GCA_964384125.1 uncultured Gammaproteobacteria bacterium
CTATCAGGCGAAGGCCTTAAACGTTTCATAGTCGCCATTTAGGATCGTTTCGGTATCGTCGAAGCCCAACCATTCTTTGATCATGGTCGCATAGACGCGCCGGAAGTCGGTCGTGACCTTGAGGTTGCCGTTGTCGAGGTCGGTCAGGCTCGGGTGCTCGCCGTAGAATCCGCCCTTCACCTTCTCGCCCATGATGAACATCGGTCCGGCAGTGCCGTGATCGGTGCCGCCACTCGCGTTTTCCTGGACACGGCGCCCGAATTCCGAGAACACCATGATGGCTACGTCGTCGGCACGGCCCATACGTTTCAAGTCTTCGAGGAAGCCACTAAGACTGTCGTCCAGGTTCTGGACGGGATTATTGCGTCCTGCGTTCTGATCCGAGTGCGTATCCCAGCCGCCGAGATTGGCGTAGTAGATCTTGGTCTGGAAGCCACCGGCGATGAGCGCGGCAATGTTGCGCAAGTCACTCGACAAGTTACCCCCACCGTAGTTCATGGTGGTTTGGTATTCCTGGCACGCCCTTTTGATGCGGGCGGAACTTGCCGTGGCGGCCTTGGATGCTCTCCGGAGAAATGCGAGGGCCGAATTGGCCGAATTCTCCGCCTCGTTCATCGTGCCGACAAGCTCCTTTTCCGAGCTGTTGAGTCCGTTGCGCGTAAATCGTTTTGGATCCTGAAATACGATAGGCGCATGAATGCGACTTTTTACTGCAAGCGATTGCGAGGTGCCCAGGTTGACGATGATGCTATCGACGGGCTCGGACTGCATCGCGTCAGCCGTTCGCCCCGCCCAGCCATAGAATTCTCTCGCCCATGGCCTTCCGGTGTGCCAAAACTCCATGGACTTGAAGTGAGACTGTGTTGAGTTCTCATATCCACAGCCGTGAATGGTCGCGATCTTCCCGTCCATGAAGAGTCGGTGTAGCCCCAGAAGCTGGGGATCGAGACCGAACTCGTCGTTCACTTTGAGCACCTGGCTCTTGCGAATTCCTAGGGTCGGTCGGGCGCGATAGTACTCGTCGTGCCCGTATGGGACGATGGTATTGAGCCCGTCGTTGCCACCGGTAAGTTCGACAACGACCAAGATGCGATTCGGGTGTTGTTCGGCATCGGATTGCAGCGCTTCGGCCACCATGGCGAAGGACGTGTTCTGGAGAAGGGCTGGAAGGGCCGCACTCATGCCGAGTCCCGCGAGTCCCTTGCTTAAGAAGTCGCGGCGTGAGCAGCCTCTGTGGGCTGAGATGAGTTCGTCAACTGGCGGTGTGGTGAATCTGTGCATGACTTAGTCTCCTTAATGTGCTCTTGTTGTGAGAGCGGACAGTCTGGAATTTAGTATATGTTGTTTAGTTCAATTGATATTCGGGTAAACTCATGATCAGGTGTGCGAGCCGCCGCAAAACCCTTTCCGCATTTGGAGCCTCGTAGTCGAGGTCACTCGCCCCCACGGCGTCGTACATCCAGGCAACCATTTCGACCCAGGATTCGTCTCCGAGCGGAATTGAGAGGAGGCGCCCGGCGAAGTGATCCACCGCTTCCTCAACGGTGCTCACGCCGGCCTCACGGGCCATGTCCACGAGCTGGATATCGGCGGCAATCTTCTGCATGGGTTTGACCCGCGCTTTGGCCTTCATCGTGGCCAGGCCGAAGCCCATTTCGAGGTGAAACGTTTCGGCGGGATTTACGAAGCGATTCTTCCTATCGCTCATGTCTATTCCACCAGCCATCGGTTCCGGCGATTGCTCCTTCTTGGCGAAGTCGACCATGATCTGCGCCTCCTTCACGTCAATCCCTCCATCCCCATTCTGGTCGACGAAGGCGAATCCAGTCTTTATATCCTCCGGGGCTTCATCCAGAGTGATCTTTCCGTCCCTGTTTGCGTCCAGAAAAGACATAATCTGCTCAGCCGTGGGAGCGGCGGCCTTCGGCACGGGTTTGACTTGCGCTTTGGCCTTCGATTGCGATTGC
>CAYLKA010000176.1:0-1961 GCA_964384125.1 uncultured Gammaproteobacteria bacterium
CACACTCCCGCGTCCGCTCCAATAGCGTCTCGTCGGCCATGTCGGGGATAACGCAAAAGCCTTCGCGCTGGAGCCCACGCAATCGCGCCAAGCCTGTCTCGTCCTCGGGCGCGAGCCGCGGTGCTACATAGTCATTGGTTGTAGCCATGCGACAAAAGGTATCGAGCCAGCCATCGGGAATCAATCGTTGCGGAGCGCCGACCGCAAGCATTTCTTAGTGGTTCGAATCGTGGGGATTTGGGACTGTCGTTAGGCCCATGCATAGGGGATACTGTCAATCTTGGTGGATGGGCATTCCTTCGTATAGTTCCTTATTAAGCTGCTGACTCCTCCACAAGATCTCCGTCTTTGAATGCACGCCCGTTTTGGACGAGTTCCAACAGTCGCCAGCCGCCGATTCGCCGCCATCGTTTCTCGGCTTCTTGAGTCAGCTTGAATGCCATTGCCAGGGTTGCATTCCGAGTTCCCAAGCCCTTGGTCTTGTAGGTGCGTAGTCGCACGGTTGCGAAGACGATCTCGATGACGTTTGTGCTCCGTATGTGTTTCCAGTGAGATGCCGGGAAGCGGTAGAACGTCATGAGCAGTTCCCGGTCTTTTTCGAGCGTCTCGACCGCCTTCGGGTACCGATCACGATAGCCCTCGCAGAAATGAGCAAAGGCTTTCTGCGCGTGAGTTTCAGTTTCAGCGAGGTAAATGTCGTGTACCAGCGTTTTCGCTCGCGGTCGGACACCCTTGGGCATCTTGTCCAACACGTTCGCGCTCTTGTGCACCCAGCAGCGTTGCGCCGCGGTGGTCGGGAACACCTGGGAGAACGCCTTCCAGAAGGCCAGGGCTCCGTCGGCGATCGCGAGTTTCGGATCCACGGACATGCCGCGGCCCTTCAGCTCCAACAGCAACTTCTTCCAACTCGCCTCGCTTTCCCGTACACCGTCACCCATGGCTAATAATTCCTTCTGTCCGTTGAACTTCGCTCCAATCACGACCAGGATGCAGTTCCTCTCGCCTTCAATGCGAGCATTGAACTACACCCCGTCGGCCCAGATGTAGGCGTACTCCGTCGATGACAGCGATGATTTCCGCCACGCCTGATATTCCTCGAACCACACCTCCTTGAGTCGACTCACGGTGTTCGCCGACAGACTCCCGACATCTTCACCGTAGATCGCCTGCAGCGCCATGTCGAAGTCATTCGTGCTGATTCCTTTCAGGTACAACACCGCAACCGCTCCCTCAATCGTGGGCGTCCTTCGCATGAATCGTGGCAACACGCCGCTCGCGAATCGTTGATGTGACGAGTCGACCTCTATCGCAATACGTTCATCCACGCGAGGACGTCGGATTTCCACAGGACCAACTCCGGTGAAGATCGTGCGCTTCGGCGCATATCCGTTCCGCACCACCGCCTGATGATGCTCACTGGTAACCAGATCCGCGTGTTGATTCAGGTGAGATTCGATCTCTGCCTCCAGCCCACGTTGCAGGAGCTTACGAGCTCCCTCTCGCGCGATCTCCCGTATCTGCTCGTCGATTGTTCCAATGGTTGGCTCGGCCGAACTCGATGAGGTGTTTTGTTCTCGGGGCATAGACACTCCTTCAGATGGTTTAGTCGTTATCCGAAGGATATGCCCCCTTTTCTATTTCTCTATCCACCAAACTCGAGAGTACCCCGTCCGATCGGAGTAGGCGAAGTGATCGCTATAGTCAATACGATGCAAGAGGAGTCCACCAGGACGAACGATGCGAAGCGCCTCCGCTACGATGTGCTTCAAGGCTTTGGGAGGAATGTGGTCGAGTACCACCCGCGAGGTGTGATAATCGACGCTCCCGGACGCAATTCCGGTAGATGCCGCGTCCGCCGGCGCCAGGTAATCGATCTGGCAGAGCTCGAAGAATTGACGCAAACTGAACCCGCGCCGCAAGAGGTCGTCTATCCGGTCGAAGCGATCGCTGCACAGGGTCCG
>CAYLKA010000177.1:0-1933 GCA_964384125.1 uncultured Gammaproteobacteria bacterium
AACACCTACACCTGGAGCTGTGTAACCTCGGAAGTGGCGTGGTCTCCTCGCGACGGGGCGCAGCTCGTTTCCTTCCATGACAAGCTCTTTCTTCTCGGTGGCTGGAACCAGTACGCCGGCGACAGGGCCGACCTCGCCGGCGCCGGGTCGGGCTCGTTCGAGTCGGAAGTGTGCTCCGAAGTGTGGTGCTCGGATGATGGCAGGAGCTGGTCACTGGCGGTCACAGCTTCCTGGAGCGGCAGGCACATGCATGGAGCCGTGGTGCACGACGACCACATCTGGGTCATCGGTGCAGAGAACGGGACCCCCGACGACGTGTGGAAATCGAAGGATGGCGTTAATTGGGAGCTTGTTGCAGCGACCGTACCCTGGCAGGAGCGCGGCAATCAGCTCGTCACTGTCTTCGACGGTTCCATCTGGGTCATGGGTGGGCAGACCGGCGCCGCCGCACAGACCAGTTTCGTCGCGG
The DNA here is from genome assembly GCA_964384125.1 of uncultured Gammaproteobacteria bacterium. Taxonomy (GTDB): domain Bacteria; phylum Pseudomonadota; class Gammaproteobacteria; order Steroidobacterales; family Rariloculaceae; genus UBA6522. The sequence goes on from CAYLKA010000177.1 coordinate 470, forward strand.
ACTTGAAGGCCGGGAAACCCTTTCCACCCACACCCCCTCCGTTACGCGACGTCTGGCGGACAAACGACGGCCTGAGCTGGGAGCGGGTGACCGACGACGCCCCATGGGCGCCGCGGGGCATGATCACCGGTGCGAACGGGGGCGTGTCCGTTTTCGACGATCGAATGTGGATCCTGGGCGGCGGATACGTCGGGGCGGGCGGGACCACGCTGAGCTCGTTGCGCTATGACGTCGAGCAGCAACCCAGACTGAAAGCGCGCCAGTACTATAATGATGTCTGGTCCTCAGCGAACGGTCGCGAATGGATCTGCCATCTCACGCAGGGTGAGGCTCCCTGGCCGGCGCGCTCTTATCACGATACCGCGGTGTTCGACGGCAAGCTCTGGGTGTTGGGAGGGCACAGGGGGGTCGCGGACCGCGTCGCTGAAGTGGCGACCGACGGCAATCGCAATGACGTGTGGTTTTCTGAGAATGGCGAAAACTGGCAGGAGCTGCCGCAGACGCCATGGAGTCTGCGGCACGCGTGCGGTGTGCACGTCCACCGGGACGCTCTATTCCTTGCCGCGGGAAGTGCCGTCTCCATCTCCCCGGAGCAGGCGGAGCTGAGCAAGCGCGACTTCACCCACCGAGTTGAGTCCACATGGCGTCCGGGAGACGTGTGGCGCCTGGAGCGCGCCACCTGCTGAGAAAAGGAGAACCTTATTGAAGAGCAGTTCAAGTAAATCGCGTGGCTTAATGATACCAGCGTATAATGTTGGTGCCTACCTTGTAGGCCCAAGCGTACAATAATTGATTGACAACCGTATAACGACGTGAGATGACTATGACACCTACTGCGGACATAGTTATTATTGGGGCCGGCGTTCACGGCTGCAGCCTCGCTTTTCATCTTGCACAAGCCGGAGCGGGTCGCATAGTGCTCGTCGAGAAGAAGCACGTCGCCGCGGGTCCGACCGCTCAATCGGGGGCGATGATCAGGGCGTTATTCACCGAGCCGATCTACGTCGATCTGGTCATGGCCTCGACGCGGATGTTCGAGCAGTGGAACGAGATCGTCGGCGGCGATGCAGGTTTTGTGCAGTGTGGATTCCTCCGAATCACCGATACCCTCGCCCCCGATGCCATCGGGGGCGACTTGGAGCTCACACGGCGGGCAGGCGAACCGTATAAGATCCTGAGCGGCGACCAACTGGCACGACTCGTTCCGGCCGGGCAGTTCACGGAAGCCGAGTTCGGCGTTCTATTTCCGAACGCTGGCTACGCAGATCCATACAAGACTACCGTCGAGTTGGCCAACGCCGCGAAACGTGATGGCGTCGTGATACACGAGGGCGTCGAGGTTACCAGCATTCGTGTCGATGACTCCGGCGTGTCGGCGGTGAAAACGGACCGAGGCACCATCGCGACTCCACTGATAGTCAACTGTGCGGGTGCATGGTCCGAACAGGTGGCATCGATGGTGGG
>CAYLKA010000178.1:0-1916 GCA_964384125.1 uncultured Gammaproteobacteria bacterium
CGCCGGTGAGCGTGCCAAAGATACCGAACTGGGCCGCTGCTCCCAACAGCGCGGTTTTCGGATTGGCGAGCAGAGGGCCGAAGTCGGTCATGGCCCCGACTCCCATGAAGATCAGCAACGGGAATAACCCGTTGGAGACGCCGAGGTTGTATACGATGCCGAGAAAGCCGTCGGGCTCGGCAATGCCCGCCACCGGCACGTTCGCCAGCAGACCTCCGAAGCCGATCGGGATGAGCAACAGCGGCTCGAAGCCTCTTTTAATTGCGAGGTAGATCAGCGTCAGGCATACGCCGACCATGACCACGTGGCCGAGCGTCAGGTTGGCGGCTCCGGTAGCGTTGATGAGCTGGTCGAGACTCTCCACTATTATCCGACCGCCACTAAGAGGTCGCCAGCAGCGACCGATGTATGCGCGGCGACGGCGAGCCGGGCGACGGTGCCCCCAACCGGCGACTTCACCTCGATTTCCATCTTCAGCGCTTCGAGAACCAGGAGTGTATCGCCGGCATGGACCGCGTCACCTTCCTTTACTGACACCCGAACCACTTTGCCGGGTAGCTCGGCCCGGACATCGGTGGTGGCTGCGGACGGCGTCGGGGACGTTGCCTCTGCGGCGGACTCACTCGCCGTGGCGACGTCGAACGCGAAATCGTGGCCATTGACCGTGGCAGTGCCGCCGTCGAGAACTACGTTGTATGTCCGGTCGCCCACGGTCACCGCGTAGCGGTTCGACTCGACTGACGTGGTCGCCTCGTTTAAATCTGGGAGATTTTTTCGGACAGAGACTTCGCCGTTGCCTTTGAGAAACGCAATGCCCTTGTCGAGCAGGCTGGCGGCGATAAAGATGTTTTCGTCGGTCACCGGCAGGTGCGCGCTGACCAAGCGCGACCTTGCGGCCTCGACACCCTTCGTGGGGTCGGCGTCATTGAGCAGCCTAGGATCCTCTTCCGTGGGGGACAGCCCGAGCTGTTCTTGAGCGATGGCAACCACCTCGGGGTCGGCTGGTACCGGCGGCTTGCCGAAATAACCGAGTACCATCTTCCCGTAGCCGTCGGCCATCCGCTTCCAGGGGCCGAAGATGACGTTGTTGAATGCCTGCTGAAAATAGAACTGGCTCACTGGCGTGACGGAGGTTCCGAAGCCGCCTCGGCGGACGACCTCGCTCATAGCCTTGATCACATCCGGGTAGCGGTCCAACAGATTGTTGTCGCGCATCATCTGCGTGTTGGTGGTGAGCGCCCCGCCCGGCATCGGTGAGTACGGAATCCACGGATCAACCAGCCGCGATTCGAGGGGCAGCAGGTAATCACTCATGCATTCCTTGAAGATCTCGGAGGCCTCTAACACCTTCGCGACGTCGAGACCGAGGTCGTAGTCGGTGCCGCGGAGGGCGTGCCACATCGCGACGGCGTCGGGCTGCGACGTGCCGCCGGAAACGGGGGCCATACAGAGGTCGATCCCGTCGGCGCCTGCATCGAGCGCCGCCTTGTATTGCATAATGCTCACGCCGGCCGTTTCGTGGGTGTGCAGGCGAAGATGGACGTCTGGACCGAGGAGCTTCCGCGCCTGCTTGATCGACTCGTAGACCTTGCTCGGCACGGACGTCCCGCTCGCGTCCTTGTAACAGACGGACGTGAAGGGCACGTTAGCGTCGAGGATCGACCGGAGGATGCTCGTGTAGAACTCCGGCGTATGCGCGCCCTCACTGTTCGCGTCTGGCGGTAGTTCCATCAGCGAGACGGTCACTTCGTGATTCAGCCCGGCGTCGGCGATGCACTGCCCGGAGTACGCCAGGTTTCGTAGGTCGTTCATGGCGTCGAAGTTTCGGATCGTGGTGATTCCGTGCTTCTTGAACATCTTGGCGTGGAGCGCGATGATGTCCGAAGGCTGACTGTCGAGCCCGACGACGTTCACGC
>CAYLKA010000179.1:0-1912 GCA_964384125.1 uncultured Gammaproteobacteria bacterium
GCACCTAACGGCAGATCGGGAAGCGGTCGGGGCGGCGTGTCTCGTGGCCCTTGAGCAGTGGGCCACGGGCGGTGGCGCACGGGCCACGGGATAGAGTTAGAGCCCTCAGACAAGGCCTGGTCGAAACCAACGGACAACCAACCCCACGAGCGGAAAGGACGATTAGTGAATCAAACTAACCACACAGCGCTAATTGAAGCTAGCCATGCAACCCGTTTTGGTCCCAATTGGCCAGGTAAACGCTGCCTCGCCAAAACCCGTCGGGCCACCCCATGCCAAAACTCCGCCATTAGAGGTCGGAACCGCTGCAAGCTGCACGGCGGCAAGAGCACCGGACCAAAGACCGAAGCGGGCAAGGCAAGGGTGGTCGCGGCGCACTGGAAACATGGTCGAAGGAGCCGCGCCCGTTCGGAGAGAGTCAAAAAGATCAATGCTGAGTTGAGGCGGATTACTCTCGAGTTGAGACGGGACGGGCTCATCCCCTAATCCACGCGTCGTGTCCGTCATCAAAACATTTGGGACTGTTGAGCCTGCTTTTTAGCGGAGGATTTGGCTCATCTTGGTTTAATGTTAAGCCGCTTGTCGTTGGTGGTTCAAGCGGCGTTTCTGGATAGTCAGTTTCTTGATCTTTTTTCTCCTTTCAATGATGGCAGTGGCTCGTCCGTAGTAGGCGTCGGCCGGCGTGACGTTGTTCAGGCTCTCGTGGTAGCGGTGATTGTTGTAATGATCGACGAAGGCACCGACCTGATTTTCCAGATCACCGGGTAGATAGTAGTTCTCCAGCGAGATCCGGTTTTTCAGCGTTTGGTGCCAACGCTCGATCTTCCCTTGCGTCTGCGGGTGATAGGGAGCGCCGCGAACATGGTCGATTTTCTGGCCTTCCAACCATTCCGCCAGATCGCCGGAGATATAGGACGAGCCGTTATCGCTGAGCAGTTTGGGCTTATGAATGACATGGGCCTTGTCGCAGCCTGAGGCTTGCAGAGCTAACTTCAGCGTATCCGTCACATCCTCGGCCTTCATATTGGTGCAGAGCTTCCAGGCAATGATGTATCTGGAATAGTCATCAAGGATGGTCGACAGATAGAACCAACCCCAGCCAATGACCTTCAGGTAGGTGAAGTCGGTCTGCCAGAGCTGGTTTGGTGCCGTGGTTTTGTCACGGAACTCATCATCCGCTTTGACGACGATGAACGCCGGGCTGGTGATCAGGTCCTGGGACTTGAGGAGCCTGTAGACCGAGGCTTCCGAGACGAAGTAGCCTTTGGTGTCGGTGAACCTGACAGCCAGTTCCCGGGGCGATAGTTCCGTCTCCTCAAGAGCCAGGTCGATAATCTCGTCACGGACATCGTCCGGGATCCGGTTCCATACCTGACCCGGATTACTATTGCGATCCTCAAGGCCGACCTCACCGAAGGCCAGATAACGATCGTACCACCGGTAAAAGGTCGTCTTCGGAATGCCGAGTTTGTCCAGTGTTTGTCTGACACCAAGGTGGGATTGTTCGACCAGGCGGATGATCTCTAGCTTCTCGGGTGCGCGATACCTCATGTGTCGTCTCCCCCATCCCCGATCATGCTTTTTTTGAGAAGCCGGTTCTCCAGCATCTGCTCGGCCAGCGCTTCCTTTAGATCACGCGCCTCGGCACGCAGAGATTTCACCTCATTGCTGGTTGCCTGACGAGCTGTATCACCAGCGAGGCGCTTCTTGCCGGCCTCCAGGAACTCCTTCGACCAACTGTAATACAGGCTCTCGGCAATGCCCTCGCGACGGCACAGCGCCGCGATGCTCTCCTCGCCGCGCAGTCCTTCCAGCACCACCCTGATCTTCTCTTCCGTTGAATGCTTGCGCCGTGTCTTGCGGCGAATGTCCCGGACAACCTTCTCGGCCGGGTCTTTCTTACTCATCGATT
>CAYLKA010000180.1:0-1908 GCA_964384125.1 uncultured Gammaproteobacteria bacterium
TCACCTTGTCCCACGCAGCCACGAAGTCGCGCACAAACGCCTGTTGCGAGTCGTCACATGCGTAGACTTCCGCGATAGCTCGAAGCTGGGAATTCGAACCAAAGACGAGATCGACAGCGGTTCCCATCCACTTGAGCTCGTCCGTTCCCTGATCGCGCCCCTCGAACACGTGCTCGCACTTGGGGGACTTCTTCCACTCCGTGTTCATGCCAAGCAAGGTCACGAAGAAATCATTGGTCAAGGTCTCGGGTCGCTTGGTGAAGACTCCAAGTTCGGACTGCCCGACGTTTGCATTCAAGACGCGCAGGCCGCCGACAAGCACCGTCATCTCGGGAGCGGAAAGCGTCAGCATCTGCGCCCGATCCACCAGCAGTTCCTCCGCAGGTCGCTTATGTTCGTTTCGAAGGTAGTTACGGAATCCGTCTGCAGTCGGTTCGAGAACGGCAAACGAATCCACATCGGTTTGCTCCTGCAACGCGTCCGTGCGCCCCGGCGAGAAAGGAACCTGCAAATCATGCCCGGCATTCTTCGCAGCTCCTTCGACGGCCGCGCAACCGCCCAGAACGATCACATCAGCAAGTGAGACCATTTTGCCGTCAGACTGCGAGCTGTTGAAGTCATTCTGGATCTGCTCCAGGTTCTTCAGCACCTTCCCCAGTTCGACTGGATTGTTGACTTCCCAGTCCTTCTGCGGAGCGAGACGGATGCGTGCACCGTTTGCTCCCCCACGTTTGTCGGTACCGCGGAAGGTGGCGGCCGACGCCCATGCGGTCGAGACCAGTTCGGAAATGGACAGTCCTGATGCGAGGATCTTGCCCTTGAGATTCGCGATGTCTTGCTCCCCGATCAATTCATGACCGACATCTGGAACAGGGTCTTGCCATAACTGCGGCTCCGCAGGAACCAACGGGCCGAGACAACGCGAGCGGGGCCCCATGTCGCGGTGCGTCAGTTTATACCACGCCTTGGCAAAGGCGTCCGCGAACTCGTCGGGATTTTCGTGGAATCGCTTCGAGATCGGCGCATAGATCGGATCCATCTTCAATGAAAGGTCCGTTGTGAACATCATGGGAGCATGCTTCTTCGAGGGATCGTGAGCATCTGGCACTGTGTCTTGCGCCGATGTATCCTCGGGAGTCCACTGCGCCGCGCCGCCCGGGCCCTTCACCAGCTTCCACTCATAGCCGAACAGATTGTCGAAAAAGTTGTTGTCCCACTTCACCGGGTCGGTGGTCCATGCCCCCTCCAATCCGCTGGTGATCGTATCGCCGGCTTTGCCACTGCCAAACGTGTTCTTCCAGCCGAGTCCTTGCTCCTCAAGGCTGGCACCCTCCGGTTCGGGACCAACATATTTGTCCGCATCGGAAGCACCATGGGCTTTACCGAACGTATGACCGCCGGCAATCAGTGCAACCGTTTCCTCGTCATTCATCGCCATGCGACCGAACGTCTCTCGAATGTCTTTGGCTGCAGCGACCGGATCTGGGTTACCGTTCGGCCCCTGCGGATTGACGTAGATTAGGCCCATCTGAACGGCGCCGAGTGGATTATCAAGGTCCCTGTCACCGCTGTAGCGCTCGTCTCCGAGCCACGTGTCCTCAGGTCCCCAATAAATGTCCTCTTCAGGCTCCCAGACGTCCTCACGACCGCCGGCGAAACCGAGGGTCTTTAATCCCATCGACTCTAGGGCGCAGTTACCGGTAAGGACCATCAGGTCGGCCCACGAAATTTTCCGACCGTACTTCTGCTTAATCGGCCAGAGCAACCGGCGCGCCTTGTCGAGGTTCACATTGTCGGGCCAACTGTTGAGAGGCGCAAAGCGGAGTGTGCCGGAGCTTGCACCGCCACGGCCATCGCCGATCCGGTACGTACCTGCGCTGTGCCACGCCATCCGAATGAAGCGCGGCC
>CAYLKA010000181.1:0-1878 GCA_964384125.1 uncultured Gammaproteobacteria bacterium
GTTCGCTCAGACTGTGCATGATGGCCGGTTCTGAGAAGTGGGCGGCAAGCCAGAAGGACGTCGCCCCGACAACGTCGTGTTCCAGCACATAGTCTGGGCTGTTCCGACGCCCTTCGCTCCCACGCGTCACGAGAGCGTTCACATCGGCCCCGGCCGCCAGCAGTGCGTCGGCCACCACGGCGTCTCCCCGCAGCGTTGCCGCGTGCAGCGCGGTGTAGCCAGCCCCGTTTGTGTTCGGATCGGCCCCCTGGTCCAGCAGATAGAGAGCGAGCTCGGTATGGCCGCTGTGGGCGGCGACGACGAGGGCACTCGTCCCAACGGGCGCAGTGTCGTTTGCGTCGGCGCCAGCGTCGATCAGATACCGAGCGGCATCGAGATCTCCGTGTCGCGCGGCGAAGAGCAACGGGCTGTTTCCACCCTGCGTGACGTCGGCCACACCGGACGGATTGAAGCCGGCGGTACGGGTATGAATACGCCGTGGACGCTGGGCGGACCGAACAGTGATGTCAGCGCCGAGGTCGAGCAATGTTTTAACGACGGCAGATTGACGTTCGGCAATTGCCCACATCATCGCGGTCTGTCCGCGGGTGTGCTCGGTCGCGTCGATCGTGGCTCCATGTTCCACGAGGAGCCGTACAGCATCGGTCGAGCCGGTGCGGGCTGCCATCATCAGCACGGTCTCACCAGATGGTAGTGCCGCGTTCGGGTCGGCGCTAGCCTCGAGCAAGCGCTTGACCATGGTGGCGCTGCCATTCTGAGCGGCAAGCCACAATGGCGTCGCACCGAATTCATTGGCCGCGCCGGCATCCGCGGTTGCCGCAAGGAGTGCGTCGGCCATTGCGACATCGTCGTGATGCGCGGCCCAGTGGAGCGCCGTGGCACCGTCTGTCTGGGTCGTGTTCGGATCGACGCCGTCGGCGAGTAACGCATCGACGCGATCCGCGTCTGCTGCCTTGGCCGCCGCGAGCAGCTGCGTAGAAGGCGCTGCGTCTTGGGCAACGGCGACGGCGCAGATACTACCAAGAATCACGAGCGCCAGAAACGCTGTTGCTAGAATTCCTTGAAGATAACGATGTCTGATCACTGAGCACCCACTGAAAGTGTTTAGGAACCTGTACAGATTACCGCGCCGCGACCGTGCGTTCAATGACGTTTGACGATCCGTTCTAGCCCATTCGGCGTTATCATGGTGCAGATGAGAAACGCTGGGGGCGGTATGTCTGGGCTCCTCGCTGCCGTCGTCGCTACGCTAGTGTTGCCTGCGGTCGTCGCCGCGCAGGACGAGGCGCAGGCGATGCTCGACAGCTATTGTGTCCGTTGCCACAACGAGCGGACCCTGACCGCTAATCTTGCGCTCGACCAAAAGGACCTGGCCAACGTCGCGGCCGACGCGGAAACTTGGGAGAAGGTCTTGGTCAAGCTTCGGGCGCAGACAATGCCGCCGGGAAACGGCCCGCGTCCCGACGACGCTACCTACCGCCGTGTGGCGACGTGGCTCGAAGGTGAAATCGACCAGGTGGCGCTGGTACATCCCGATCCCGGACGGGGCGAGACGTTCCACCGACTGAATCGAGCGGAATACCACGGCGCGATTCGCGACCTCCTTGCGGTTGATGTTGACGTCGCGTCGATGTTACCGGCGGACAATACCTATGAGCACGGGTTCGATAACAATGGCGAGATGCTGTCGATTTCACCTGACCTCGTCAATCGCTACCTATCGGCGGCACGCAAGATTAGTCGGCTCGCGATTGGGGTGCCCCCACTCGGGCCGGCTGTGTCGAGCTATCGGGTTCATCCGTGGATGTTGCAGGACGGACGTCAGGATAACGACCTGTCGTTCGGCTCGCGTGGCGGGATTGCGATTCCGCACTACTT
>CAYLKA010000182.1:0-1872 GCA_964384125.1 uncultured Gammaproteobacteria bacterium
CCATCGACAGTCAGCGGATGGTCCTGCGCATCGAGCACGGGAGAAGACACGAGGATCGGTACGTCATCCTATCCCCACGCTGCTTCCGATGCTGGGTGAGTGGCATCGGGTGAGTCGATTCCGCTGGCCTCAGCGTGGATTCCCCCCGGTGCTGCTCGCGGCCGCCTCTGCCTCGAGACTCCGCTCGGCGGTCAGAATGTTGGCCATGTCGTGGTTGCCTTCGTGGCAGGCGTACTCATACAGAGGCAGGTCGGTCCGCGTCATGGGAACGGACACGGTCCAAGGCGTCGTCCAGACCGTCGGATCGGTGATGGTCCACTCGTAGCTCAGCGTGTCGCGGTCCACGAGCGTGAAGCGCTCGACGAGCGTCAGGTTCTCGTCCGGCGACCAGCCGACGCCGGTCCTGGCCCGGTTGCCGTCGAGCATCAAGGTCCCTGTCCCCTCGCTCCTGAAGTTCGTGGACGTGACCACGAGCGTCTCCCCTTCCCATCGCGCCCGCGAGCTGCCGTTCCACTGGCGGACGTCGGACGGCGGATGCGGACGTCCATCCAGTGGGACGATCCGGGAGTCGTGCACCATCTCGGTGTGGATCACGAAGTGGTCGCGCGTCTGGAACAGCTGGACGTGCTGGTTGTACCCACCCGGGATGATCGGAGGACCTGCGTTGAACCCTTGGATGCACCGCTCGTACGGGGGCAGGTCCTCGGGGTCGGTGGCTGCTCGGCGCGCCGCGTCGCGCTCGGCCTGTCGCGCCTCTCCCGCAGGCGTCCGCGCGGGCACCTTCCCGTTGGCGGGATCCACGATGAGTGACGTCCGCCTGTCGAAAGCGTAGCGCGGGGTGTGCGCGAAGAGTCCGAAGAACTGCGGCCGATTCGCGGCCCTGTCTTCAATCGCCGCGATCTCTTCGTCCGTGAGGTGCGTTCGGTCGCCCAGGCGGTCGGGGCGCTGGAGGGGCGTCAACGTACCGAAGAACCAGACGCCCCCGAGGTCCGGACGACCGTCAACGGTGCGAGACGCCGTCGAACTACTCGACGCCTGCGACCCCGCAGCCGGGTTCTGGCCCGCCACGGGCACGGCAACGGCCACCCCTACAGCGACAATGACAGCCACGCGACGGCGTCCACGAAACGACGAGTCCTGTCCCATTACGCGCCTCATTGCTCGGTACTCGCCGCCGCTGCTCTCCGCGCAAAACGATGTGATGTAGAGGACGATCCTACCGCTGGCGGGTAGGCGGTTCAATGTGTCTAGCGTGGGTGCGCGGCGTCCCATTCACGGGCCAGGCGTTGGCTTCGGCGACTTCGGTCACCTTCTTGATCGGAACGTCGAACGACTCCGGGTAACTTGCTATACAAAGGCTCGCAAACATCTGGTCTTCCGACTCCTGGACCGCAGTAGACTCACCTCGGTCCCGGATCGTCTTCAGTACACCTTCGCGCTCTTGCTCGTCTGAGAAGTGTCGTTGGGGCAGCCGAACCGGAAGCTGTTCGAATCGATAGCCGTGCTTGCTAAAGGCTGTTGCGATGGCTGTCGGGTCAAATAGTTCAAGCACCGACATGATAGCTAACGGCCCCAATTGGCCGTGCGCGTCGTGACCGAAGTCGTCCAAGATGCGGCTGACTGATGTGTCGGTGACATACCCGATGACGCCGGTGCTCAGGAACACATCGCACCGCCGAAGAAGGTTTCTCTCATTTTTCGTCAACTCAACCTTATGGTCTTCAAGGTTGCACGCGATACCCTCATCAATCATCCCAGACGCCGTCGCGAATCTCACAGCCTCCGCCGAGCTATCGATTCCCAAAACCTCTACGTCTTCTCGCGCCAGGTGTAATTCCCGCCAACGCCTCACGGCAGCGACGCACGACGAGT
>CAYLKA010000183.1:0-1755 GCA_964384125.1 uncultured Gammaproteobacteria bacterium
CGGCACGCTACCCAAACCTCCGACGACGATGACGAGGAACGCCTTGACCATCAAGAACTCGCCCATGTAGGCGTTGATCGCGAACACCGGCGCGATCATGGCGCCCGCCGCGGCGGAGAGGCCCACTCCGATGAACATGCCGAGCATCGCGATCCTTTTCGGATTGATGCCGAGCAGCCTCGCCGCATCATAGTCCTGCGCCACCGCGCGCATGGCCTGCCCGCGCTTGGTTTTACTGAGAAACACGATGAGCGATGCGATGATGACGTAGGCCACCACGATGATCATGAATCGCTCGAGCGAGAAACGCATCCCGAAAAGATTGATCACGCCGGTGAACACGCTTTCGACGCTCTTCTCCGTGATCCCGAAGACGATGAGCGCACCGTTCTGCATGACCTGGGTCAGGCCGATCGAGACGACTAGACAGGGCAGCACCTCCCCCCGGAGCCAGAAGCGATGGTATAGATAGCGCTCCGTCAGGATCGCCAGTACGCCGACGGCGAGCACCGCCAGCACGAAGGCGCTGTAGAAGTCGAGTCCGAACAGGGTGAGCACATAGTAGAGCAGGTACGCGCCGAGCATCAGGAACGCGCCCTGGGCGAAGTTGACGATGTGCAGGACGCCGAAGATCAACGTGACGCCGGCGGAGATCAGGCCGTAGAGGCCAGCCAGCATGAGCCCGTTCATCAGCGACTGAAAGAATAGAAGTGACATCTTTACGATTGATTATCTGTTGTCGAGAGATAGAACTAGCGCCTAGTCAAGAGCTTCGCACGATGCCAGGTCAAGACCGAAGATGGATGTCGTTGGAGTATGCGGGCCCGCTGCGGGGTTATCCCACGCAACGGGCCTGGACTACGATCGTCGAATCAAGACTTTTCTGGTCAGGGAACTGGCACGATCGGCATACCGACTAAAATGACCGTGCCGTTCTGTATCTGGGGTATGGGAATCGGATGGACCAGTTGGTGGTTCCGTCCGTAGGTCTCCTTTCCGCCCCAGGAACTCATGTAGCCGGTGCTCAGCATCCAATTGAACTTCCCCAAGACGTCGCGTACCTTGGTGACCTCGACGGTGCCCGCCATCTTCATCGCCTCCAGGAGGCCGACCGTGGCGTCATAGACGTACAAACCCTGCATTCCGGGCTCGTCGCCGGGATAGTCCTTGCGGTAATCATCCCTGTACATCGCCATCGCCTTCGTGATGCCCGAGGGAGCGTCCCAGTCGATAGCAAAAACGCAATAAACACCCTCGGCCTCTTCTGGCCCGCCCGCGGTCTTAATCATTACCTCCTTGTTATTGCAGGTCGCTCTGATATATCCCTTATAACCGAGCTCGTTCAACTGCTTCAGCTGGAGCCCCTCTTCTACGGGGCTGGAGGATATATCGATCAGGTCCGGCTCTTGCGCCATCATCCGAGTCAGGTACGGATAGAAGTCCGTGGTGCCGACCGGCCAGAATTCAATATTGGTTGTTTCTATCCCGAACGACTTTACCACCTTTACGTATGCCTTTCCACCACCCCGCCCGGCCTCGTTGTCCTGGGTGAGGAGTCCCATTTTCTTGAGGTCCGGCAGGCCCCCTGAAGCGGCCCATTGCCAGAAGCCTATACCGAATTCCTTTGACGTCCCACCGGTCCGGAACGTATAGGGCTTGTCCTCACCGATAACGGCAGGGTTCCAGCCGGTGGACATGAAAATGACCTTGTTGGGCTCGAAAACGGCTTCCGACGAGGCCATGGACGGGCCGGAG
>CAYLKA010000184.1:0-1702 GCA_964384125.1 uncultured Gammaproteobacteria bacterium
ATAGCTAGTACCCGGGCTAGATCTCACAGAGCACGTGATCGATAAACACCCGCTCCTTGGTGAACTGGATGGCGGATCGCTTTAGGTCGATGAACTTGCGCTCGTCCGCCTTGATAATGCGGTCGGCATCGGCCCCTTCTGAGGTGGCCGCGCCCGCGACCCCGCGCGTCCACCACAGCTCGGCCACCCCGGTGTAGGGCTCGACCTTGGTGCCGCGCTCCGCGCGGAGCTGATCGGCCAGTTCATGATCGATGCGGTGCACCTGGAAGTAGCGCTGAATGGAGGCGCCACCTGCCACGCTGTTGCGAAGTACCGGGCCGTGATAGGACAGCCAGTAGTGCTGGGCTTCCTCTAGAGACATGCTGGTCGGGTGTCGCAGCGTGAAGACGAACTTGACCATATTGCTCAACGGGCGGGCGACGATATTCTCGGGCAGCGAGTTGACCTGCGGGTATTCGTGAGCGAGCCAAAGCGGCGAGTTGGCATGGTCGATGAACTTCTGCTCCTCGGCCAGCAGCGCCGCCCACGCCTCCTTGCCTTCCGACGAACTCAACGTTGCGCTCAGTTTCTCCAGCGTGTCCCACCAGACTTCGCTGACCGCGTCGTACGAGGGCTCCATTTCGCTGCCGCGGCTCTCGATCCAGCCCGCGTGGGCCGGATCGCCGTCCAACGTGACGGATTGTACATACTTGCGGATACCGAGCACATCGCCGTATCTGGCCATCAACGGGCCATACTTCCGCACCAGATGTTCTTGGAATTCCTCTACGTCTATGCCTGACTTGCGCCGCAGCGCAAACACTAATCGTATCATTTTTTTTCTCTTTAGTTAGGTTGATTATTTTCTCAGACCCAGTCGCCGCCGTCTACGCGCACGACCTGTCCGGTGATGCTGTGGCCCTCCTCGGAGGCCAACAGCACTGCCATGGGCCCCAGCTCTTCTGGCTGCAGTATCCGCTTCTGCAGGTTAGCGGCGGTACGCTCGCGGCGCTGCTCCTCGGTCCAGTTGTCGTAGTCGATGAGCTGCGTGTGGGTCCAGGTGGGGCATAGACAGTTGATGCACACGCCGCTCAGGGCGACCTTAGCCGCCATGGACCGGGTCAGGCCCACGATGCCATGTTTGGCTGCGGTGTAGGCGAAGTCTCCGCCTGAATGCCAGGCGTATCCCGAACCGATATTGATGATGCGCCCCCAACGCCGCTCAACCATCCCCGGCAGCACGGCCTGAGTGGCACGATAGGCTGAGAACAGATTGAGATCCACGCTGTCGATGAACGACAGCTCATCGATCTGCTCCGGAGTGAGGGTGGGATCGCTTTGCTGCGGTACGCCACCCCCGGCGTTGTTCACCAGGATGTCCACCGATCCCAGCCCCTCTTCGATCTGTTTCGCGCAGGCCAGCGTCTCGGACAGCGACATCGCGTCTGCACGCACGGCGAGCACCCGGGAGCCGACAGCACGTATCTCCTCGGCTACCGCGTTGATCTCTTTGTCGGTGCGGGAACTGACCGCCACGCTGACGCCTTCCCTGGCTAAAGCCAGGGCCAGGGCTCTACCTATGCCGCGGCCACCCCCGGTGACCCAGGCGACTCGGTTTTTGAAAGTTACCATGATTTCCTTACTTTTTCTTGGGTTTCTTGGAAAAGCCAAAGCGTCCCACGTTGCCGCGCAGCCGGGGATCGAGCAGGTCGCGTAGGGCGTC
>CAYLKA010000185.1:0-1625 GCA_964384125.1 uncultured Gammaproteobacteria bacterium
CAGCAGGATCCCCAGGCTCGTAGGACGACAGGGCAATGGCGATAACGCCCAGCGTCAGCCCGATCGAGGTGATGGTTGACGGTGAGGCGCTCAAAACGAGAACGTCCCATACGACTGGTATGCCAGACATCACTACCGCTGCAGCTGGTGCAGCGGAACGCAATGAGCCGCGTGAGTACGCGGCGAACAACAACAGAATGCCAACGCCGTTGGCAGCCCCTGCGAGGGCCCCATATATCAGGTCTCTACTAGTGGGGCTGCCTGACCAGAACAGGGCAGTAACTGCCGTTACTACAACACCGGCGAACAGGACCGCCGAAGTGACCTCGTTAGCTTTCTCTCTCTTGGTGACGTCGGACGCGAAGAAGTCACTCAGCCCAATTGCGAATGTCGAGAGCACCGCGTAGATCACCGACACGAGACGGCAGTATGACCTGTGTTCCGTCGTGTTGTGCCTGCCGGTGTAGCAGGGGGAGCTGCTAGCCGGCACGCGATGAGTAACAGCAAGCTCTGGACCTGTGTGTCTGGAACTCCTCCCAAACCTTTCTGATAGCGCTACAACGCTCTCACCTTCGGGCGTACTCGGCGCCTCCGAGTTCGCTGGACTCAAGTGAGGCTCAGGTTCGCCTCGCTCAGCGGTCGCCTGGGATGAGGTAGAACCACATCGGCTGTGGTGCTTCTTGGTCCTGCATTGCTTGGCGGGCTGCCATCATCACTTTGCCGGTTTCGGTCTGGTCGAGGAACCAGCGGGTACTGGCCCAGGCAGCAGGGGCGTGATCGACCATTGCGAGAGCAGCGGTTTCGTAGTAACTGCGGATGTCATGGCTGACCCGCATTGGTAGGCCCGGGATACCAGCATCAGCCCATGGGGTTCCTTCAGAGACACGGATGAAGGCCTCGATTGCGGAAGGGATGTCTTCAGCCGCAACAACGCGACCTGCACCAAATCGGCCGCCGCTCATCTTGACGCCCCGGTCGTAGGCGGGGAGTAGGCCACGGGCCTCGTCGATAGCGGGATGGACGTCGGGGTCGTTACGTGGGGGGAGAGAGCAGGTGAGCATGGTGTCGCCAACATCGAGAATTGATTCATCGAATTCGACGAAGACGGGTTCGGTGGCGTTCAGCAGGGAGAACGCGGCCTTGAGTACTCGGTGCTGGAATTCAGGATCGCCCGGCTTGCCGAGCGGACGCCCGAGCGGGAAGTCGCACCACAGGCCGCGGGGCGGAGACGAACTTTCGATCTGCTTACGGATCGATCCAAGGGCGACAGTGGCGATTCCCTCAGCTTCGAAGACATGAGCGAGCGTACTCACGGTACGCGTGCACAGTGGTCAGACCGGGGTAAGGAGCACGACGTCGACGCCCTGATCACGCAGGAACTTGGCGCCGGACGGTCCGGAATCCATGCGGATGGCCGACAGGTCGAACTGATTGCCGGCATAGGCGAGGTGTTGATCGGCCACGTGGCCGATCACGCCGCGGTCGGCCAGCTCGTCGAGTCGGTCCACCGGGAACACGGTGTTCATGTCGTAGGCGAAGCCTGATCCATCGAAGTTCGGACTCCAGTGACCGGTCACGTAGTCACGCCGACTGTCGTCGAGGATCCGGTAACCCGTATCCATGAC
>CAYLKA010000186.1:0-1503 GCA_964384125.1 uncultured Gammaproteobacteria bacterium
ATCATTAAGGGAACCAAGAACCTTGAGGCGGCCAAGAAGTTCGCTGACTGGGCCAATAGCGAGGATGCCAATCGCCTTTACAACAGGGACTACGCAGTAATTTCAATTCCGTCCTTGGCCAATCCGGTCCAGCATTATCCAGAGAAGCCGCTCTCAAAGATGATAGACAACGACTTCTATTGGGCTGCCGACAACCGAAAGCGCGTTCTTGCCGAGTGGAGCAAGCGGTATGATTCCAAGTCAGCGCCGAAGAAAAAGAAAAAATAGTAAGGCAGCCTGAGCTGTATTTAACGCTGATATGATACAATCTGGTCCCCCGGGGTAATTACTCCAGGGGACCGAGTTGTTTTCGAGGCCTCACGGCACGCAGGTAAGAGATGATGAGACCGACGTAATGACGTCACAGAAAACGGACACCCAAACTGTAGTTGATAACCAGCCCTTCCTTCGGCTCGAACGCATCACCAAGAATTTTGGTAACTTCATAGCCCTTCAGGATATCTCGCTAGACGTCGAAGCTGGCGAGTTCGTCGTCTTCCTAGGGCCATCGGGTTGCGGAAAAACAACTCTGCTCAGAATCATGGCTGGCTTGGAAATCCAGACTGGCGGCCTGATCCACCAATCCGGTCACGAGATATCGGCACTGCCGCCCGCCAGCCGCGACTTCGGCATCGTGTTTCAGTCATACGCCCTATTCCCCAACCTATCGGTATTCGACAACGTGGCCTACGGACTCAAAAGCGACGGCTCAAGCAAGAAAATAATTACACAGCGCGTGACCGAACTCCTGGACTTGGTTAACTTGCCTAAGGAGGCGCACAAGTATCCGGCGCAACTGTCAGGAGGACAGCAACAGCGAATCGCTGTAGCCCGGGCAATCGCCACGTCGCCCAGTTTGTTACTGCTCGACGAGCCATTGAGCGCTCTCGATGCCCAGGTCCGCTTGCATCTCCGCTACGAGCTGAAGCAGCTGCAGCGCCGGCTCGGCGTCACCACCATTATGGTTACCCACGACCAAACCGAGGCACTGACTATGGCGGACCGCTTGGTGGTCATGAACCATGGCGTGATCGAGCAGGTTGGAACGCCACGAGAGATCTATCGGGGTCCGACGACGCCCTTCGTCGCCGATTTCCTCGGCACCATGAACTTCCTGGCTGCAACGGTCATCGGATCGGAACGCGTGCAGCTTTACGGTATGGAAATAGCTTGCAAGGCCGACGGCCTCGCCGAAGGCCAGCCCGTGACCGTGGCTGTGCGCTCCGAGGATGTAATTCTCTGCGATGGCCGAGAGACAACTAACAGTTTCACCGCCCACATCAAGCATCTCGACTTCATCGGGTCCTATTACCGTACCGTCCTTTCCGCGAAAGCTCTTGGCGAGACGACGTTGATTGCCGACTTTCCGATAAATGCCGTGCATGGGGTCCGCATGGAGTTAGATGCTGAGCTGTCGGTCTCGGTGCCGGAGAACGCTCTCCACGTGTTCGTGGATGCGTGAAG